>JAYUSR010000026.1:0-2613 GCA_043755575.1 Synechococcales cyanobacterium | reverse complement strand
GCCGGAGTAAGGTCATGGGTTTATCGGTATCGATCGCATCCATTGCTTCGATTGGAATGGTGCGCACATTGCGATTTTT
This sequence comes from Synechococcales cyanobacterium, assembly GCA_043755575.1. Classification (GTDB taxonomy): domain Bacteria; phylum Cyanobacteriota; class Cyanobacteriia; order Cyanobacteriales; family Chamaesiphonaceae; genus JAAFHZ01. Next base: position 2,534 of record JAYUSR010000026.1, on the reverse strand, counting down.
ATAGGCCAAATAAATTCTTTTGGGCACCATTTCCCAGGAATGTCCCCAGGACATCCAGTATAAATTTTTGATGGTAGTGGCTGCTTCACTCGCCTGATCGCGCTGTAAATTACGTGAAGTATTCACCGAAGGCGACCAAGTATTCCGGCCACCTTCCGCCTCTTTGGTACCCGGTTCACTCAGCAAGGTAGATTTTAAAATGGTGCCAGTCTTACCATCAATTTGGTAGCGCGCTAGTACATTCAGATCAACTGGACTGGCCGACATGCCAATTAAGTCATTCTTGTTCAGATTTTTGCGGCAATCAGGGAGATCCTCGATGATTAAGAGCTTTTGATATCGAGCAATAAAATTGTAAATTTTGTTAGTGGTCGCGGCAGACTTGCCTCGAAGCAGGGGTTTTAAAATATCAATGATTTGATAGAGTTGTTGATTAACCCACCGGTCGAGCTTTTGCCGATAACTTTTATCACTAATGAATTGATCAAATTCTCCAATCCACTCCGTAACATCCCAACCCACATTGTGCGTGGCATTCAAGGTAATAACACCATCAGGATTTTGATAATCGACTACAAAATGAGCAACCTCCCGAGGGAGCGTAATCTTAGTAGCCATAATCTTGGGCGGTAGTTTGAAAAAGCCCGGTCGATCGCTCAAATCAGGCTGATATTTCTGTAAATCAGCACGCCGCACTAGATAAATATTGGCATGAGGCAAGGGCAACACAATCTTAAAAAATGTCGTGGATAGCCAGTTACCGATGTGCAGTGAGCAAGAGGCTACCTTGCCCAGCAGGATCTTGTCCTTTTTCTGGCACTGGCGGAGCTGAGCACGAATTTTGCCGAACCAAAAGGGACCAAAAATCTGTGAAGTTTCCAACTCAAAGGCAATATCGCCCACTAAAATATAGTCTTCGGTTAAAGCCATTTGGTGAGCAGCCTGCTCCACAATCACCGGTTCATTGCCCGGTAAGTACAACCGCCAGCGATCCAAGGGCTTTCCCGAATGGTAGCGCACGATATCGGTAAAGCCACCGAAGGGCAGCGTAAAAAAACGTCCTTGCTGACCAAAACTACTCAGCCACCACTGCCGCCACTGGCTGATCGCATTCAGCATGGTCATGCCTTGAGAATAATTTACGGCGTAAAGGTTATTAGTATCGGGATGATGGAGTGGCAACGAGTGGTCACAGACTGGGTGGGCATTGGTTGAATAAGGCTCAAAAATCTGCTCGAAGGGGCGAGGAATTAGAAAGTTGGGAATCAGTCCCAGCCATTCGTTAGCTCGACCCACGGCATCTAAAATCTCTAGTGAATCTGGGTCAATGATGGTAGGACGGGCACCATCAAAGGTCACAATGAGCTGATCTTTGGTAACAACAAAAGCGGTATTAGCCTGACTACGCGACCCCAGCAGCAGGCTCGTTCGTACCATGCCACCATCCAAAAAAGGCCAGAAACGTTTACCATATTCTGGAATGATTTGGGTGGCTAAGTCTGCATAGTAGCAAGGGGTTTTCATGAGCCGAGTTTTGAGATGGGGCCGGCCATTTTCAAAATCAAGGCGATAGATCATGCCATCACCGTTAAAGATCATTCGATCGCCTTGATTAAACTGCACCAAGTTATCATCAATTCTGGGCGTGACTGGTGCCGCGTGAAACACGTAGCCGGGAATATCCAGGGGGAATGTACAGGGTGCTAATAATTTATTTTTTAATCGCCGCGTTGCATCGCTGTCTTCAGAAATTTGAGCGATCCAATCTGTTTGATAGAGCTGTAATTCTGCGGTAGTAAACGTGAGGAGTGTGCCCAACAGAGGCTGTTTATCGAGCTTTTCACTCCCAAGATGTTGGAGTTTAATTGCTTCGGGAATGTAAGCAATTTCTTCCGGATCGAAATAGAAGCAAATATCAACGTGAAGCTTTTGACCATCGTGTTCGCGCCGTCTTTTATCAATGGCTGCTATCCGTTGATCTATTTGTTCGTCGGGAATGAGCGTCTCGTTGATTGATTTGGGGATGAAAGGTGTTGATGAGACCGTACCTGATTCTGTTGAGTGCATAGTTGTAGTTGATAAAATGCTGATTTCAAACAAATCTTAATTTGCTAATCGTCCTTTATTTTTCCGGAAGTTAATTGGTAGCAACTTGTTATCTTCTTGATCTGAGGTAGCTGGAACTTCCACTGCCCCTAATTTTTTTAGGTTGTCTTTTTGAGCGAGAGTCAAACCTTGAACCGCGGTGATGTTCATGTTTTCGTAAGGGCGAGCTACACGCAGAGCTGTTTGAAATTCCCCGGTTTGTTCCTCCCAGAAATAGATCATTTCATCAGCACCGGCACTGACAATACTGCCATCGATCGGATTGATCGCGATATCCCACACCCAATCAGTATGTTTATCCATAGACCGGAGGCATTCCCCCGTTACGGCATCCCAAATACATACTTTGTGGTCATTCCCCCCATTGACCAGCCAGCGACCGCAGGGGCTATAGGTGAGGGCGAGCACCCAGCCACTTGAATAGTCAA
>JAYUSR010000025.1:0-7692 GCA_043755575.1 Synechococcales cyanobacterium | reverse complement strand
TAATGATCAGACAGATCTTTTCTAAATAAAGCGGAGGGATAAAATTTTCCACTGCATCATGATCCAGAATAAAGATGGTATAGCCTAGTGGCATCATCACTTCTTTTGCAAAAGCTTGCGCCCAGACTGTTTTACCAGTACCTGGCTCACCATTAACTAACACGGCCATTTGCGAACTATCAAAAACAGCTTGCTGTACCGTATCTGTAAAAGCCTGAATCTCGGCGGGGAAGGATTTCAGTTGATGCTGACTATGCACCTGACCAACCCGACTTTTGTAACCGCTTAGAATCACTGCCAGATTATAGGTAGCCTTGTTCACCAACGGTGTCAGGTCATTAGCATAAAGACTGTACTGGCGCTTGCCCCGTTCATGGGTTTCAATTTGTAGCCAGACATCCTGCTCTTGCCAGTAAGCCGACACATGTCCCATCACTTCTAGCCGTTCCCAAGTGCTAAACCGCTCTGGTGGATAATAAAAATAACGCTCCCAATAATATTGGGTGATCAAATCGGGCTTGCCCAGCAGTTCTAAGATCCGCATGATCGTGATTTCTTCTAGGCGATTCAGCACATAGTCAATCGGAATGCTATCACGACTGACCATCTGAACTACTGGGGTTTGTACCGATAGACTTTCCTGGTGTCGATGGTCGGGGGCTGCTGGTTCGGGTGTAATAAAATTCCAAAACTCATTAATCTCGTACTGGATATGATCTGAGAATAAGTTGAAGAAATTGGCTACCGCCGAATACTCCCGCCGACCGGAAGCGTCAGCCACGTCACTTATTAAATCCAAGCCTTTCTTGGCTAAATTCATTGGGTCATTCCAGGCCACATTCCACAAAAACCCTAAGTCTAAATCACGAGACAAAGGTCGCCAGCCCGATGCTAGCAAGCCCTTGTTTTGGGCACCATCTTTGCCCTGACGGTTGTAATCACCAGCTGCCATAGATTTTGTTGTTGAATAGTTGATAGTTATGGACGTGTTGTCGAGGTTCCGTAACGAGCGGTACAGTAATTTGGGACTTAATTACCACCCGGCCATGAAGTTGAATGATTGAGCAGGTATTAGATTACTAGATCAACTTTTGCCAGTCGGGTAATGACAATTGGTATCGACCATTAATAAACTGAAAATCTGGCGCAATTCCATGGCTATGGCTAACTAATAAGCTGTGTTGATATTAATGACTGTGCATCAGCTGTTTAGTCGCCCCATTATTGGTTGAAGCTATCCACACTTGGCCCTGACGGTTTCCCACTGACTGTTTGGCTGAGGGATACTACTTAAAAATGTCGTCTGGATTCTGGATTAATAAAATCCGAAGAAAGTATTTAATTTACCCAGCTCCGATCTTTGATATAGCATGATATGAATATCCTAAACTAAAGACTCCATGAATCTCCCTGATCTATTTACCCTCGGACTGCTGCTTCTGCCCGGACTACTTTTGTCTGTGATTGTGATGGTGACTTTTGCCGCTGGCGGCTAATCGGCTTCTTGATCAGCTTCAAAAAAGGAACCGCTTAAGGTCTCGTCTAGTTCCATCCGCTGTTCCATCTGCCGGAGAAAATAACCGGTCATCATAGCCGAACCTAAAAGATTGGCCAGATGCTCTCGATCGGTAGTTACTTGCACGCTGAAGTGATCGGTGGGCAACATGCCCAGCAACCCTTGTACATTGTGGGAGATCACGTCCTTCACCTGCGAACTAGCCGACTTGGCTACTTGAGCGAGTACCTCTGGCGGCTGGTGCTGGAGGTATTTTAGTAGCTGATTAATGTTGATATCTGCGGTAGTTTTCGAGTCAAGGAAATCTGAATTAAATGCCATTTAAACCTCGCTCAGTTCTTTCTTCAAGATCGCTTTTAATACTGTAGTCGATCGACATGGTAATTAACAATTCTGGGCTTAAACTTCTGTCGGTAGTAAAGCTATTTCTTCCGAATCGGGGTTTGTTTCAGGGTCTGGTTCTGGCGGCAGTAAAGCTTCTCTAGCCCTAGCCGCAGCAATATAGATCTGTAGATCATCGCTCAATTCGTAGGTCTGACGAAATTTATCAGTGACCTGAATTAGAGAGGATCGATTGCCCACTTGTCTGCGCTTGCGAATTAGACCTAATACCGCTAACTCTTGCACATGCTGATAAGCGCCACTGCCGCGCAGTTCTACCAATTCGGACTGAGGAATGGGACCCTTCAGGGCGATCGCGGCCAGGGTGCGTAAGGCCCCAGTGCCAATCTCGGCTGGAATAATTTTGTCACGTAGAGTCTGGAAAGATTCTTTTAGTTGGAGAGCATAACCACCATCGATTGTTTCAATAATTTCGAGGGCACTATCCCGGTGGGCATAATCACCCATCAGTTCAATGATGGCATCAGTGGCGGCATCTCGATCGCAATCGGCACAGGCGGCGATTGTGTCTAAATCTAAGGCTTGGCCTTTCAGATATAAGATGGCTTCAATTTGGTTGACCAGACGATGCATGGCAATTTAGGAAAAATATAGGGCTAAATATGGCCAAATTCCTGACTGGTTGCTCATTCTAGCATTACTTGATACCAAACAGCCTAGGTTAATCCTAGGCTGTTTGGTATCAAATTTTACTTTGATATGAAATTTCAGAGAGCGGGACTACCCACGTTACTGATCGACTCTCCAGTGTTAGCAACCATTCGCCGCGCACCACTACGAGTACTTTGATGCTCTTCTAGAGGGACAAATTCGATATGGTTGAGCAGTGTCGTCACAAAAGCAAAAAGCAAGAACGGTAAAGACAAGACTAAAATGAGTCCCACTGTGGCCATGGCATAGATTTGGCGAACGCTGCTCCATAGAGCCAAAGCTGATGCCAAACTGAGAAAAATTACCATCAGCCAAACAACGATTTGGCCATAAATATCACTAAAAGAAAGGGTGCAAACCACCCGATACCGCTGGAACTTGTCCATAATTTTTAGCGCTCAGTTTCAATAGTTAATATGTAGTTGCTTATATATTAATATTTCCGTGGTCAATTATGAGAATCTCTCAATCTTTCGACAAATCTAGTTACATAAATTTATATATTTGAGTAGATAAAATTAACAAACATCTGGTGGTAAAGTGTTGCCGCCTTGTAAGTGCTGTTCGATCGATTGTTGCAGGTCCGACCGACTAAGGGTACGCCCGGATTCCATATTTCCTACTTCGTCGAAAAAGATCAGTTGCTGGATCGAGGCTAAGGCGAGTAGCTGAAACAGTAGATCAATGACTGGCATCTCGATCGCTAGTTCGGTGGGGCCATAAAACTTTACCGCATCTTGTTGATGGCCAAAAGCGTAGACGGCATCCATCTGGACTTGGTCGCCATTTTGCAAAGTGATCACAATCCATTCTTGAGAGGTATTTTGACCAATAAAGTAGGATTGATGAGCTAAATCCTCGGCTATTTGGTTTAGCACTGGAGAAATATGCGCGATCGGCTGCTGTAAGTCAGCTGGAGCTTGATCAATCAATTTTTGGATCTGTTGCTCTAAATTGACAACCATAATTCACTCCACACAATAACCCATCGATTTTACCGTGATTTTCCGGATTGCGAATTCTACCGGATGACAGTAAGTCAAGTTTGAATATCCATCAATAACAGCATCTTCCAGTACAGCAACCATCGAAATGACTATCCTACCGGGTTATCAAGTAATCACTCGAATTTTGGCAAAGCTGCAATGACTGAAGACATACCCCTAACAGTGGCGAACAAGCGCGTGTATTTTTCAATTATAAAAAAGCTATCAGCTGAAGAGAACCCGGAGCCGCCGTTATTTCCGTGGGAAGAATCCATGAGCGATTACACGGATGATGGTACAGAACAGTTCTCCCATGGGCATGATAAGTCAGAGCCTTTCCCGGCGGTTGAATCTCCTGCTGACGAATAATTTTATGTGGCCAGCTTTTCCGCAACTATCTGCCCGCCGTCAAACCACGGCTAGCGAGAATTCTCTCCTCCTGAGAGTTTTGATTCAGTTACTGGTGACGGTGGGAATTATCGCGACCGATGTGGCCGCTGATACTCAGATGAGCCTTTGGGCAGTGCCGATCAGTGCGATCGGAGCGCTCTGGAGTTGGCGGCAGCGCGATCGATCGCAAGTTGCCATTAAATTTGCGCTAGCGGCGGCTATGTTGGCAGCGCTGGCTTACTTTTTTCAGCATTTGCTCGGTAGTTTAAATGATACCCGTTTAGTATTGGCTGAACTGCTGGTGCAAATCCAGACCATTCATACTTTCGATATGCCCAAGCGTAAAGATTTGGGCTATTCGATGTTGATTGGTTTGATTTTGGTGGCAGTGGCGGCCACTATTAGCCAAACCATGACCTTTGCTCCGCTGCTGCTGCTGTTTGTGGCGCTCGGCTTGCCAGTACTATTTCTAGATTACCGTTCTCGGTTAGGTTTGCCTCCGATGGTTTGGCATCGCCAAATGTGGTGGGGACAGACAGCGCAGTTACCAATTCAGAATTTGCTGAAATTGTGGGGAGTAATCTTAGCCTTGGGATTACTATTGTTCTTGGCGATGCCGCGCTTACCGGGCTATCAGGTGCAAAGTATGCCGGTCAGCCCCAATTTACCTAGCGCTGCTAACTATAATGGCCAACAGATTAATAATCCTGGTTATCAGAGCAAAAAAGGTCGCAATCAATCCGGGCAAGGTCAGAGCAGCACCGGAGCCGGGAAAACGGATGATGAAGATGGGACTAAATTCGATGAAACCTCTTACTACGGCTTCAATCAGCGGATCAACCAAAATCTGCGCGGTCAGCTGAAACCGCAACTAGTGATGCGGGTTCGATCGCAAGCTCCCGGTTTTTGGCGAGTTCTGGCTTTTGATAAATATACTGGCCAGGGCTGGGAAATATCTCATAACGAGGATGTCCAAAAGTTACAGCGCTCCAGCTGGTCTAACAAATTCACGCTTTCGCCAACTACTTTCCAGGCTCCAGTCAAACAAATTATTCAAAGCTATACAGCGGTGACGGAGCTACCGAATTTATTACCAGCTTTACCATCTCCGGCGGATGTCTATTTCCCGACGCAAAATCTGGCGATCGATCGAGAAAATAGTTTGCGGTCGCCAGTGGGTTTAGCTCCCGATCTGACCTATACAGTCCTGTCGCAGGTAGCTGAACGGTCGGTAGATTTATTGACCAAAGCCGGGAATCAGTTCGATCGAGAAAGTAAAGAATTCCAAGCATCTCTACCAGACTATTTGCAAATCCCGGTGGACTTAAAAATAAGACTACAGCCTTTTACCGAAAAAATTGTTGCCGATTATCCGAAAACCCAAATCAGCCAGCAGCCCGAGCCGTTAAACAATAACTATGATACCGCACTTTATTTAGCTCAATACCTCAAGCAGAACTACCAAACGCCCACCGATCCATTACTTTTATCACCAGTACCAGCTGGTCAAGATTTGGCTGAATGGTTCTTGTTTCGATGTGCCCAGGCACAGAACTCGAATCAGACGGCCTGCGTGCCGGGCGGTTATCCTGACCACTTTGCGACGACCTACACCATGATGCTGCGATCGATCGGCATCCCAGCGCGTTTAGCTGTAGGATTTGAGCCGGGTTATTTCAACCCTTTTACGGGCATGTATGAAGTGAAAAACACTGATGCCCATGCCCTCACCGAAGTTTACTTTCCGAAGTATGGCTGGTACAGCTTTGACCCTCTGCCTGGTCATCCGCTTTTCCCGCCGAGTATCGAAGATGATCAGACTTTTAGTATCCTGAAGCAAATCTGGAAATGGGTAGCCGGTTTATTGCCAACTCCTGTGACTGCTTGGATTGCCACCATTGGGGGTTATGTAGCGCTGGTAATCGTTTGGCTCTGGAGTTTCTTTGTGGGTAGTTGGTTAGGAGCAGTGGCGGCTCTGGCCACCTTAATCGCCATTTCTTTTGGTGGTTGGTTGCTGTGGAAAACCTGCCGCCGCTGGCAATACCAACGATGGCTACAGCGCCAGCCCCCGATGGAGCAAATTTATCAACAACTACTCCAGCATTTAAATCCCACCTGGCCAAAGCAACCAAGCCAGACTCCTGGGGAATACTTGCAGTTTTTAAGTCAGCACTCCGACCCGGTTTTGTCGGCAACGGCACAGCCGATCGTGTTAGCCTATGTGGCTTGGCGTTATGGTCATCAAGCTCCGGCTTTGGGCTACTTGCGATCGATCTTACAAGATATCCAGAAGCCTAAAGTTTAGTACAGACGCTATTCTTGGTTTCTTGAATTTGGTAACAAGTAATATCGCCCTGTTCATCAATAACATGCCCCAACTCATTAGTTTGCAGAGAAGATCGATGGTAGCGCAAGGCGCGGCGACCATTCACAAAGAAACGGCAGTAGCCATCAGCGGTAAAAGTTTTATTCGGCAGAAAATTGCATTGGGTCAATTTTTCGATGCCGCTCCAGGTTGTGTCTGGCCAGTCGATGCGGAGAGTTTGGAGACCAATTTTGTTGGTGTAGCTTAATTTGCAAGGTGTAGTGCTAGTTAACTGATCTTGTTGATAGTTGTAGCAGGTACTTTTATTACCAATGTCAATCCAGTCACCGTTGGCAAAACATGACTGAATAGCGACTGGGCATACTGTGCTAATCAAGGCCACAGCTACTTGACCAAAAATTTGATTCCGATTCATGATGCCGATAGATAAGATGTGTTTCTTATTACTAATGATTACTCTACGGATCGGGATGTTTCCAGAGACGTGTGCTTAAATCTTTCTTTTGAGGTTGTGTACTATTAATCAACTGCACTATTCTATTACTCGGAAGAGTTGGCTTTATTGAAAGCTAATATTCTCCATTTAAATTATTTGAAATAATATGTTTATGTAAAGTACTTTCTTCAGTACAAGTAATATTTTTTATTTAAAGATATTAATATATTACGATATTCACAAGAGATGAATACAATTGCTAAGCATCAAAACTATTGCCTAGAGATAGTTCTTGAGTTCGCTATTTAACTTTTGTACAAATCGTAGCGTATTTAACACAAATATTTGTATCGAATTTTATGTGTAAAACTAGAGTTTTATGAAAATGTGTCACAATGATTATAACTTGAAATAACTAAGCGAATTACCCATAATAAATATGGAAGTTTTGAATAATTTTTTAGCACTTTCTCTCGTTTTGACTGGAGAAGATTCTCTGGATGCAACTCTATCCGCAGAATATTTTGAGCGGCTACAGCAAGTTTATACAGATGGTTTAAACACACTTATTACTGCTTTTAATAGCCTTGATTCTTGTGCTGATGTAACGACAGAGCTAGATAGTTTATTGGATCGAGAACAAAACCTAGCCAATACTGCCAGACAAGTCATTAGAATTTGGTATTCAGGCCAATTTAATGAGCCAGATGGCACTATTAATGGTCCAAAAACTCCAGAACAATATCGATCCGGACTGCTCTGGCAGATTATCCATGCTCATGCCCCTGGCTATACTAATGGCACCTATGGCTATTGGGCAACGGCTCCAGAAACTTGACTGACGTAATACTTCTGTAAGGTGAACTTTTATGGACTACGACATTATTATTGTTGGAGCTGGGGTGGCCGGAGCACTCTGTGCGTGGAGATTGTCTCAGCAGGCAGATCTCAATATTTTATTGATCGATGCTGGTTTGAATGAATT
>JAYUSR010000024.1:0-25894 GCA_043755575.1 Synechococcales cyanobacterium | reverse complement strand
CGTTCAAGTCGTTCGGCGGCCAGTCGTTTGCGACCGGAGTCTTCGGCCAGCTTTGATGCGAATCGCCAGAGACCAGGGACTTGATCGGCCATGGGAAGCTCCATGACCTGATCGAGTAATTTGTCGGCTCGAGGGTCCTTCATGAGTAATGACGATCGATCTCCTCCTCCTGTTGGGATTAGGCTTTTTTGGGAGTTTTGGCCACTGCGTAGGGATGTGTGGTCCGCTGACTGTGGCCCTGGCACTTTCCAGCCAGTCGCAATCACCCACTTGGCAAGACTCCCTGCGGTTTCATAGTCTTTTGAATCTTGGTCGGCTACTGAGTTATTTAATAGTGGGTGGCTTGTTGGGAGCAGTGAGTGCGACGGTAGTTGCCACTGGCCAACTAGTCGGAATTGGTAGTGATTTGCGGGCCGGGGTGGTGATGCTCAGTAGCTGTTTACTAATTTGGTGGGGTCTGGTGCAAGTTAAGTCTCAGTTATTGCCGCCCGCCCCGCAGTTTCTACACCATCAGTTGCATCGCTTCGTTAGTTCCATTATGGCTGGCCAACAGTCACCAGCTCTGTTAGGTCTGATGTGGGGCATGATGCCCTGCGGCTTTTTGTATGCGGCGCAGTTAAAGGCGATCGAATCTGGTGATCCCTGGTGGGGCGCGGCCACGATGCTGGCCTTTGGCCTGGGTACTATGCCGATGATGTTAGGAGTCGGGGTCGCCAGCAGTCATTGGAGTAGCGATCGACACAGCCAATTGCGCCGCGCCGGGGGCTGGATTACGATGATGGTGGGCATTCTGACTCTGATGAGAACTGGGGACACGATGGTCGATTATACGGGTTATGCGGCTTTAATCTGTCTAGCTTTAGCCCTATTAGCCCGACCGCTGCATCGGTTATGGCCACAGTTATTGTCTTATCGGCGCTTGCTGGGACTTGGTGGAATGGTGCTATCGATCGCTCATGTCTGGCATATGGTCGAGCATACTTGGGGCTGGAATCTGGAAGCTTTGTTTTTTATGCTGCCCAGCCAACAGGCCGGGATTTGGAGTGGGGTAGCGGCTCTACTATGTTTGTTATTACCTGCGGCTACTAGCTTCGATCAAGCGCAACAGCGTCTCGGTCAGGCTTGGCGGCGGCTCCATCTATTAGCAGTACCGGCTTTGATTTTGGGTATGACTCATTGTCTATTGATTGGAGCCAATTATTTCGGTACAGTGCAGGTTAATAGCAGTCAGCAATTACGATCGACCAGCCTGGTTATATCTGTTTTATTGATTTTATTGCTGCGCTGTCGTTGGTTTTGGTCACTGTTATCGATCGAGAGGTTGTATGCCCCACCTGGACAAAATAGTTAGTAGATTAATCCTTGGGGCCAGTATTAGCAGCCTCGCACTACCAGTGCTGGCACACAAAGTTAAAACCAGTAATGAAATTGGGGCAACATTACATGTCGAACCAGCAGATCAAGCTCGCACTAATGAACAGACAGTAGTTTGGTTTGCCCTCACTCAAAAAGGTGGCCAAACGGTGCCGCTCAGCCAGTGTCAGTGTCAACTCCAAGTTTTACAGCTGCCGAGTAAAAAGCTTGTGACGCAACCAGCCTTGCGATCGATCAACGCCGAAAAATATCAAGGGATTCCCAGTGCGACGGTGTTGTTTAAGCAACCCGGAGCTTATCTACTGGAATTAAGCGGTCAACCTGTGGCTGGGAAGAAGTTTTCACCTTTCAAACTGCAATTTGATCTCACGGTGGCACCTGGCCAAGCAACTAGCCTACCCGCAAAATCTGCCCAGCCAGAACCATTTAAGATCATGTGGGTGCTGTTGATACCAGCAGTCCTATTCGTTGGCACGGTCGCACTAGTACTGCTCAAAATCAAAAAAAAGTAATCTCAACATAATTATGAGCCACACCTAAAAAAATCTCACCGGCCAAAGCTAGTGAGACGTTCGATGAGGAGTATTGAATTACGAAAGTCGGGATGACAGGATTCGAACCTGCGGCATCCTGCTCCCAAAGCAGGCGCGCTACCAAGCTGCGCTACATCCCGTTAAGGTATTTTTTCCTCAACAGTCTCTGAGTATAGCAAACAATTGTCTAATTGGCAAAATTATTTACTAGGTACAGTCCACCAAGCTAACGCGTAAGCCTGACGAGGTAAATTCATCTGCTGACGAAACTGTACCCGAATCTTATAGCGCCCGGTAGTGGGCACTTGATGAAAGATATGTTCCACACTATCGACACTACTCACCGACGACCAAATACTTTTTTTGATATCGGCGTCTTCAGCACGCATCAGATAAATATCTAGATTATTTAAACCTCGATCAGTGAATGTTTCTCCTACCATATATTCGCCATCGGCATTTTGGTCATTTAACTCCACTAATCTATCCCAAACTAAGGTGGCAGAAACAAAGCTGCCTTGGCGAAGGGGCTGGGCAAAAGCATAATCACGGTAAGTACCGGTGGCAAGTTGATTATAGTCCCAGGCCGTGGCTGCAACTGGTTTTTGTGGGAACCATTGACCAGGGCTAAACTGCTGGTAGGCGCGAAAGGCATTGAGTTGACCAGCGCCCATTTGGTAGTCGAGCGGAATCTCTTGATCTTGGTAGGCATCACTCTCTAGCCAACTGAGATTGTTTTTGGTCAAGATGGTGCGCGACATGCCTAACCGATCGCCATTGCCCAGGTCTTGAATTTTGTCGGTGGAATTTATCAACACAGCTTTCATTACTTCATGCTGCCGAGCGGCCAAACTCCAGTGGTTAATACTGGGTGCCAAAGGATCAGGGTTGAATTTGCGCTGTGCCGCCCGCAGTTGTCGATCGCCAAATTCTTGCAAAAGTGCGACAGTGGCGGTGAGATGGGGAGTGGCGAAACTAGTCCCATTGACTGTAATAATTTTGCCATCTAGCCCATACAGACTAAAGCCGCCACCGGGAGCAACTAAGCCGATCGATCGCCGTTTCCCAAAGTTGATTTCTCGATCCTGAATTTTTTTGGCCACTCCGATCGGCTGCTGACTTAAATTAGAAAAATCCACTTTCCGAAACACGCCATCGCGCTGGATGGTATAGGCTACATTAATGCCGTTGAAGTTATCAGTAGGAATGGGAATACCGCCTTTGCCTTGATTGCCTGCAACCAAATGCAGGACATTATTGCTACGGCTGGACCAATCTAAACATTGGGTGAGGAGGGCATTGCCATCTAAAAGGGGAATTTTACGATCGTCACGGTTGAGCGGTTCACCAAAACTAAGGTTGATGGCACGCACATCACTGCCATTTTGTTGGGCAATAAATTGAGTGGCGGAGCATTCAGCGGCCTGATTAGTTTGGCGGGATGTGCCCACGGCGGTACTATACAACCGAGCATCAGGAGCGATGCCTGGTCTAGCTTTATCGCGGGCGATCATCACGCTACCGACCATCGCAGCATGTTGCTCAACATTAATATTCGATAAGGCGACGTCATCTCGAAAAAAAATTTGCTCTGGTTGAAAAGTACTAAAGCGCGCCGACGATTTGTCGAAACGGAAAGCACCGGGTCGCCCCAGTTCTACCTGTCCGATCGCAATTTTCTTACCAGTCAAATTGTAGGGAGGCTGCTGGAGTTTTTGGGCATCAATCCCATTTCGATCGATCGAAGACACCGAAGATAAAGGGCTAGCAACAGCGGCCATGCCCCAACCGCTACTAATCAATATCCATTTCAAACGCTGCCAACGCCGGATCATGCCTCTGCTCCTAATCCTAATTGCATCCAGCTTCAACTGTAAATCGGTTCGGCGAAATTAATGAAGAGTTGAGCAAAGAATTTTGCTAAAATGGCCACAAAGAACTCCACGGTAGCGAAAATGACAGCAAAATCCACAGTAATTTCTCCTTCAATTCTCTCCGCTGATTTTGGGAAGCTTGGTGCCGAGATCCAAGCTGTTGACAAGGCTGGAGCCGACTGGATTCACATCGATGTCATGGATGGTCGGTTCGTCCCGAATATTACTATTGGACCAATGATTGTGGATGCTGTTCGCCCCTACACCAAGAAGCCTTTGGATGTGCATTTGATGATCGTGGAGCCAGAACGCTATGTAGCCGACTTTGCTAAAGCTGGGGCTGATATTATTTCGGTACATGCCGAAACTAGCTCGACTACGCACCTGCACCGCACTCTGGGCATGATTAAAGACTTAGGCAAGCAAGCTGGCGTGGTACTGAATCCTGGTACTTCATTGGATACGATCGATTACGTCTTAGAGCTTTGCGATTTAGTACTAATCATGAGTGTGAATCCCGGCTTTGGTGGTCAAAGCTTTATTCCTGGCGTGGTACCCAAGATCGCCAAGTTGCGTCAAATGTGCAACGAGCGCGGCCTAGATCCTTGGATCGAAGTGGACGGTGGCCTGAAAGGCAATAACACTTGGCAAGTTTTGGAAGCTGGAGCAAATGCGATCGTCGCTGGCTCAGCGGTATTTAATACCCCAGATTATGCTGAAGCAATTACTGGCATTCGGAATAGTCGTCGCCCTGAATTGGCGGCAGTTTAGAAACTGCTGGGCATGAATTGAAATCTCCCTGGTCTTTTTATCAAAAAAGATTGAGGGAGATTTTGTACTTGATAGCTGCACCTCCAAAATTAGCGACAGCCTATAATCAGAATATGGTAGCGATCGAGAGGATCAAACTGATGACTAATCTACAAATTCGCAACGAACCAGCATCAATGACAGTAGATATCTCGGCGTTGATGACATTCCCTCACATGAATGAGGAGCAATTCTATGAATTTTGCCATCACAATCCAGACCTCCAGATTGAACGTAACGCCCAGGGCGAAGTAATTGTTATGCCTCCAGCTTTTTCGGATACCGGGAATCGAAATTTTAAACTTGCTGTACAGTTGGGGATCTGGGCAGATCGAGATGGTACAGGAGATTGCTTTGATTCTAGTGCCGGATTTACTTTACCCAATGGAGCTATGAGATCCCCCGATGCTTCATGGATTAAACTCGATCGCTGGAATGCCCTAACCGACGATCAAAAATCTTCGTTCGCGCCGATTTGTCCTGATTTTGTGATTGAATTGCGCTCCGCTAGCGATACGCTCAAGAGTTTGCAAACCAAGATGCAGGAATATATTGAGAATGGGGTGAGTTTGGGATTATTGATCGATCGAAAGACTCTTACTGTCTATTGCTATCGAGCTGATGGTTCGGTAGCTGTGTTAAACAATCCAGAGCTAGTCAGCTGCGACCCAGAACTACCCAGTTTCACGCTACAAATGGCTAAGATTTGGTAATCAGAAAAAGCTGGTTGCTTCAACTCAACTTTAATTAATTGACCTTGCCCCACCAGCGGAGCGGTCATAAGCTTAATTACAACTAACGATGTTGCTCAATCCATGCCTGCACAGATGGACGCTGCCATTGATGTTGGGCATAGGCCACCAGATTACTCGGCACCGTGTCACCATTGAGCACCAAACGATTAAGCATCATGGCTAGATCGGTATCAGCAATACACCACTCCTCAAATAAATTCATAGCCCCATCAGCGAGCAAACTATCCACCGCTGCAAAAAACTGACGCGAACTAGCTCCGGCCGACGCTGATAGTGCTTCAGGCGTTGGCTTAATAAAAACTACTTCAGTCGATCGCTCTCCTCGAATAGGCATCAAATCACTGCGTAGCCAAGCTTGAATTTGTCTGGCTCTGGCTCGTTCCAAGATCTTCCAAGGGTATATCGCCGGGTAATTGGGAGGAGGCAGTAACTCCTCTAAATACTCCGAGATCGCCGAAGATTCCGAGAGATGAAAGTCATTATGGGTCAGCGCTGGTACTCTGCTAGTCAAAGATAAACTGGCATAGGCAGATTTCTGATTTTCTTGCGTGGTTAAGTTAACGGTCTTGATCGCGAAAGGTACACCCTTTTCCATGAGCGAAACAAACGCTGACATAGCATAGGGACTTAAAAAATTTGAGTCAACGTATAGCTGAAAACCGTGGCTGGGCATGTTAATTCCTCTTTATTAATAGTCAAATATGGTTCCAGACTGGAGCAACAATCTTTCGGATACTCCGATAAGTCTTTGTTGACTTCATCGCCCCAACTTATCAAATCAAACTATTTGGCACCATAGAAAAAAGCAATTTCTTTATCTTTCAGCGGCGTAAAATTGGCAGCGGCCAACATCGCATTTAACTCATCGATCGGAATATGCTTGGCACCAATCCGCACAATGCGCGATCTCATCGTATTAGAAACGCCGCTGCGCTGCCGACCAGCCTCCAAACCCATCACTTTGCCATACAAATCTAGCTTAGCTGCTGGAATCGGGGTACCATCAAAATCAATTCCCTGAGCAATGGCTACATCGATCGCATC
Organism: Synechococcales cyanobacterium; assembly: GCA_043755575.1. Taxonomy (GTDB): domain Bacteria; phylum Cyanobacteriota; class Cyanobacteriia; order Cyanobacteriales; family Chamaesiphonaceae; genus JAAFHZ01. The sequence continues at coordinate 19,504 of JAYUSR010000024.1, read as the reverse complement.
AGCACCTGTCGTCTGGTTATCAGTCATATCAATAAAATCCTGGATAAAGTTGGCAATGTAATTAATTTTACGCTGTCAGGGAAACCTAATAGAGAAAATCAACATCATAATAAATTGAAATAGGAAATTAAGACCATGGCTAAAACCCCCAGCGAATATGCCGTCCACTTAATGATTGGCGGTGCTCACCGCGAAGAAATTCGCTTTGCCAGTATTCAAGATTTCCAGAAATGGTACAGTGGAGAGCTGGTACCTAAATCTAATTCCGACGATTTCATCACAGTTCCGATCAAGAACATTCAGGGCGAATATATGGTTGTCCGGCCATCTAGTGTGATGGCAATCCGGGTAGAGCCTATTTTTATGTCCAGTGTAGATCGGGATTACTAGTAGTAACTAAATATTTTATGCTTAAAACAATGGTATTGCTATCCCTACCAATGGGACTAGCACTAGCTAACACCAGCAATCTACCCCTCCGGCTTACACCGCTACCAGATACGGCTGCGATTGCCCAATCATCACCTAAACCTAGCTCTAACGTACCGAGACCGACCAGTTCTAGCTCTCCTACCCCTTGCTGTACCGAGCCAGCCCAAGGCGACTTAGTGGGTTTGGATGATCAGTTATTGGCGGCCAATGGCGATCGCAAGGCTATGTTAGAGTCGATCGATAACAGTCTTCGTTATCTAGGCACACCATTAGCCGCTAAAGCCTACAGCAGTTACCAAGTTCCAGGCATCAACCAAGACCGGGTCAAACGGTCGCTGGTACGTTTTCGGCAACTAGTTGCTAAGTCTAAGTCTGCTAGTCAGCTACGCGATGCTGTCAAAAAAGAATTTGTTTTCTATCAGGCGATTGGCAAAGACAACAAGGGCGCAGTGCAATTTACGGGCTACTATGAGCCAATTTATCAAGCTAGCCGCGTCCCCACTCCAGAATTTAAGTATCCACTCTATAAACAACCTGCCAATTTTGATACTTGGCCAAAACCTCATCCCAGCCGCTTACAACTAGAGGGTCTTGATGGTTTACAGGCGGCGCGCGGTCCATTAGCTGGTAGCGAACTGTTGTATATGAAGGATCGCTTTGAGGTGATCTTGGTACAAATTCAGGGTTCTGCTAAATTCATCTTGCCGGATGGTAAAACTACTACGGTGGGCTACAACGGCGGAACAGATTATTCCTATGACAGTATTGGAAAAATGCTAGCTAAGGATCAAAAACTAACGGCCAGCCAGCTCTCTTTGCAAGGAATCATCCGCTATTTTAAAGAAAACCCCCAGGAGATGGATGTCTATCTGCCTCGCTACAATCGATTTGCCTTTATGAAAGAAACTTTCAATAGCAAACCGATGGGAAGTATCAATGTGGCTGTAACTCCAGAGCGATCGATTGCTACCGATAAATCGTTAATGCCACCTGGTGCTTTAGCGCTAGTTCATACACAATTGCCGATCTACACCGGACAAAAAATCCAACAGCGCTTAGTCAGCCGCTATGTTCTCGATCAAGATACTGGCAGTGCCATCAAAGGTGCTGGCCGAGTAGATTACTTTATGGGTGTAGGCAAAAACGCTGGTGAAAGAGCCGGTGTGACAGGTGGTAATGGTCAACTCTATTATTTATTACTTAAGAAATAGTTTAGTCATTTTATAAAACGTCCCGATTAGATCACTGTCCCATGGGATACATAGGTGGTAGATGCACCCTGATCGACTTTCCCAGCTCCAGTAATGGCGTTGGGAATTTTTCTATCAAAAAATGGTAGATTTTGTCGCTCTACCATTTGTTTTCGATCAAGAAAATTGATCTAGATAGCTAGAGCGATGCAGGTGCAACACCGCTATCATGTCTGCTTAATATTTGTCGTTGCGGAAGCCGCCGCCACCGCCGCTCTCGTCTTTGGGGCGAGCTTTGTTCACTTTGAGAGTGCGACCCATCCAGTCTGCACCGTCGAGGTTCTCAATAGCTTTATCTTCGCTAGCGTCGTCAGACATTTCGACGAAAGCAAAGCCACGCATCCGGCCTGTTTCTCGATCGCTTGGTAGAACTACGCGCTTGACAGTGCCATAGTCTTCAAATACGGATTTCAGGTCTTCTTCAGTGGCTTTATATGAAAGGTTGCCAATATAAATGGTCATGTGAATCGATGATAGCTGAGATTGAAACAATTACAGGTTTATTAACAGAACTCAGTCGCTACCAAGGTTACGGCTGGCCAGCTAGAGAATTAACAATAGTGGCAAGATGACTAAAACATAGATTTCCCTGACTAGAGGGTTATCAATATCTAAAGGCTTTCTAAGCTCACCACCGCAAAAACTTAAACCTATAAAACTACTCACCAATCATAACCTAATTCACTCGGTTTGGAGAGTCAAATAGGCTACAACAATTTTGAGAGTAACAGCGTGGAACTCGTTGACTAGTCAATTTCGATCGATTGGGGACCAGGCGCTGGCGATGCATTGGGAGTAGAAATAGTAGAACCAGATTGCTTGTTCAGCCAACTTTTAACAGGATCATCATTCAAATTAAGGCGGAGAATTCCGGAGACGAAACCACCCGCAAAGGCTACCGGATTTTTCACTAATTCTTGAGCAATGGGGGTTAATTCATCTAGAAACATAATCAAAATCTCTTTTTTACTGGCAATTTGTCCCAGATCTAATTTTAGATCAAATTAGATCTAATCGGGGTTGCGAAGGGTGTTGGCCAGCTTATCAGCAATGCCTGCAATCCAGATTTCGTCTTGCTGAGTATAGCTACGGGGGGCATTAGCCGCCAAGATCAAAACACCCTGATCTCCAATCGGCTGACAAATTATTCCCTGAGTATTGTCTGGCAAATAGTTGAACTCGATCCGACCAGGATAAATTTTGAGATTTACTAGATAGACTGGCTGATGAGTTTTCAGCACCCGCTCTAGAATTACACCTGGAACAACAGCGGCGGTGGGAGCCAACACCCCCCGCCGTAAAATAGTTTGGCCTTGATAGTAAACAACGATCGATCGAGTGGCCGTGTTGGTCAGTAATAAATGAGATGCCCAAGCCAACTCGGTTTGGGAGAAGGCGGGTAAATCAGCGGACATCTCCATCCCCTCGACCCCCGTCAAAGCCACTGACTCTGGTGCTTTAGGCTGAATGCGCTGCCACAAGAGACCAGTCAGAATTAAGACGGCACAGGCAATCACCCCAGCAATATCGGATCTAGCCTGGGAAGGCAGCAATTGGACTGTTAATATCCGATTGATCATCAGACCGGTGCCGACTAGTCCCCCGACGGCCAGCGGTAAAGTTCGGAGCCACCGATCCCCATCAGTTTTCATCTTGATCTCTCAGCGTTACAGCTCATCAGGTTCAATGATCCGTTGAAACAAATAGCCAGTGCCCCGCGCCGTCAAAATCAATTCGGGATTGCTGGGATCTTCTTCCAGCTTGGCACGCAGCCTCGAAATATGCACATCTACCACTCTGGTATCTACATGTCGTTCTGGGGTATAGCCCCAAACTTCTTGGAGGATTTCAGACCGCGAGAAGGCTTCGCCCGATCGACTAACCAACAGCTCCAACAAGCTAAATTCCATCCCAGTTAGCCGAATGCGCTCATCACCTTTATAGACTTGCCGCTTGTTGGTATCCACTCGGATACTGCCAATGTGAATTACCCCAGAACTAGGGATTCCGTTGAGATTATTTTTGTCTACTCGCCGCAGTACCGATCGAATCCGCGCTTCCAATTCTTTGGGGGAGAAGGGCTTGACCACATAATCATCAGCACCCAGTTCTAGGCCAGTGATCCGATCGGCCACATCGCCTAAGGCTGTGAGCATGATGATCGGCACGTCAGATTCTTTCCGAAGTTCCTGGCAAACGCCATAACCATCAAGTTTGGGCATCATCACATCCAGTACTACCAAGTCCGGACAGGCATCTCGAAAGATTTCCAGGGCTTCTTCACCGTCGGCGGCCGTGACAACATCGTATCCAATCATCGAAAGCCGAGTTTCCAGAATTCGGCGGATACTTGCTTCGTCATCAACTACTAAAATTCTTTCTTTATTATTTTCCAAAATGCTGTCCGCTCCATTTTATAGTAGTAAATTTATGATTCTTAACAATAGCCGTTCATTTTAAATAAATATTCTATTTAGTTATTAAGCTATATTATGATTTATTTCAAACAATTTTTAACAGCTAAATCATATAGCGTGCTAGTTTTAATGCTTTCTTAATAAAGATAATGTCTAAAAAGAGGTGGCGGTGGACTGTGGTGCCGATGGTTAGCCATTATTATTTTTCTCCGAACAGAAGTATACATTAATTTTACAGCTTAATTCCAGCATGGCTTTGCTAGCTGGGGTCGGTCGAAATAACTGGTGAAATACAGTGCAATAGCGGTTGCGATTTAAGAAGACCAAGTGTAATCAAAGGCGATCGATCAGCTCTAGAATAAAGTTAAGGAATATTTCATTTAGGCCAGCTAACCCACTCGATCGACCACCTCTCCGAGGAGTACGTGCTAACATTTTCGCTTGTAGGCGTAATAATAGATTTTTAAGAGAAGTGCTGTGGTGTTAAAAGTTGCTGTTGTTGGTGGCGGTCCAGCTGGCTCCTGTGCAGCGGAGACGCTGGCTCAAGCTGGAATTGAAACATATTTGATCGAGCGCAAGCTGGACAATGCGAAACCCTGTGGTGGTGCCATCCCCCTATGTATGGTGGACGAGTTCCAACTGCCGCCAGAGATTATCGATCGCCGAGTACGGAAGATGAAAATGATTTCACCTTCTAATGTAGAAGTGAACATTGGTCAGACCCTCAAAGATGGGGAATATATTGGCATGTGTCGGCGGGAAATTTTGGATGGCTTCTTACGGCAACGCGCCGAAAAGCTGGGTGCCAAACTAATTAACGGCACTGTTCATAAAATCGAAATTCCCGGCAACGACACCGCGCCCTATGTTCTACACTATGCGGATCACAGCACTGGCAAAGTAACAGGCGAAGCCAAAATATTGAAAGTGGATATGATCGTGGGTGCCGATGGAGCAAACTCCCGGGTAGCCAAAGCGATCGATGCTGGTGACTATAAGTATGCGATCGCCTTTCAAGAACGGATCCGGTTACCGGAAGATAAGCTGGCCTATTACGAAGAATTAGCCGAAATGTATGTTGGGGATGATGTATCCACCGACTTCTACGCTTGGGTTTTTCCCAAATACGACCACGTTGCGGTCGGTACCGGCACCATGAGTCCGAACAAGGACAGTATCAAGAAATTACAGGCCGGCATCCGGGCGCGAGCAGCTCACCGGTTGGAAGGTGGCCAAATTATTAAAGTAGAAGCTCATCCAATTCCGGAGCATCCCCGTCCGCGCCGAGTAGTTGGTCGGGTAGCACTCGTAGGCGATGCTGCTGGCTACGTTACCAAGTCTTCCGGCGAAGGGATTTACTTTGCCGCCAAGTCGGGTCGGATGTGCGCCGAAGCGATCGTCGAGCTATCCGAAAACGGGGCGAGAGTGCCTACTGAACAAGAAATCAAGAATACTTATATCAAAAAGTGGGACAAGACCTATGGCCTGACCTACAAAGTCTTGGATATTTTACAGCGGGTTTTCTATACCTCTGATGCCGCTCGAGAAGCCTTTGTGGAAATGTGCGCTGACATTGACGTACAAAAACTGACTTTTGATAGCTATTTATACAAAACTGTAGTGCCAGCTAATCCCTTGGTGCAGTTGAAGATTACAGCCAAGACGATCGGCAGTTTGATTCGCGGCAACGCTTTAGCTCCCTAACAAGTCGTAGAACTATGAAAAATCCTGCCCATCTCAATTGGGTAGGATTTTTGGTGTATTAATCACTAAGACTATTGGGGTGTTTTTGCTGTGGGGTACTTATTCATGTTTAAAGTTCACACCGATCGCCAACGCTTATCTTGAGTGTGAAACCCAGTTGAGCAGATAGCCCGATTACCAAGGGGGCCAGTATGTTGTATTTCGTAGACGGAATTTGTCGATAACTTCGCTTGCCCAAGAAACGATAGCTGTGCCTGCATCAAAGGTGATCGCCAATTATGAATACTGGAAATACCGGGTTTGTCTTTTTGGCGAAAACTGGCGACAGTTAATAATTTGTCATTGATCTTACTACGTCTCAAAAAGCCACAATTGATGTAGGCTATAGCAAATTTTGGCTTGAGAGCCAGCGCTTGATTGAAATCTTCCATCGCCCCAGCCAGATCATTTAGCTCCTCTTTCAGGCGGCCACGATTATAGTAAGCTCTAAAATCTTGGGGTTTGAGGGATATTGCTCGGCCGTAGGAAGAAATAGCCTCTTCGTCTCGGCCAACTTTACTCAAAGCCGTTCCTCGGTAGTACCAAGCATCGGCATTGTCTGGATTGATTGCTACTACCCGGCCATAGGAAGAAATAGCTTCTTCGTCTCGGCCAACTTTACTTAAAGCCGCTCCTCGGTAGTACCAAGCCTTAGAATTATTGGGATTAATTGCTACTGCTTTGCCATAAGAAACGATCGATTCGTCATATCTACCATCTTTACCCAGCACAACTCCTCGGAAATACCAAGCATCAGAATTGCCTGGATTGATGGCAATCGCCCGGTCATAAGAAGCAATCACATCTTCGTATCTACCAGCTTTACCCAACGAAGTTTCCTGGAGCCAAAAATCAGATCTATCAAGATGAATGTCTAGCAGTCGGTCAGGGGTAGTGCCTTCCTCGTCATACTCACCTAGGTTGTATGGATAACTTCCGGGATCGACATATTGTTGGTCGGTAACAAATTGCTCGATTGGTTTAGACATAACTAATACCTGACTTACTCCACATCTCAACAAAGGGCTGGCTAATTGAAAAAAGCTACACTGCACTTCAAAAAGATTACGGAGAGTATTTACAAAACTTTACAAATCTTGAGACTATTACTAGTTACCTAATTCGCCGTTTCGATGCGATGGAAGATGCTAAATTCATTACCTGAAAAATAGTTGCTGGTGAAAACTAAAAAATTTTGCCCTGAATTGTGCTGTAGGTTGACAAAACCTCTGCATGTGGAGAGTAATTGAACTCAAGTTAGCTCCTGCAAAACCGACTTTAACAACATCAAAGCTCGATCGATCTCAGCCGCAGTCACAATCAGTGGCGGCACAAACCGTAACACCTTCACCCCCGCTGGCACTAACAGCAGACCCTTAGCCATCGCCGCCTTCACCATATCACCAGCTGTTAGTGAGCTGTCAGCTCTCAGCTCCAAACCATCAATCAACCCCCAGCCCCGCACTTCTTGCAGGTGCTGCGGATGCTGACTCAACAATAGCTGTAAACCTGTCCGCAGTTGCTCACCCCGCAGCTGGGCATTAACTAATAAATTATCCTGCTCCACTTGGCGGCAAACAGCCAAAGAAACAGCGCAGGCCAAGGGATTGCCACCAAAAGTACTAGCATGATCACCGGGCTGAAACACATTGCAAAACTCTTGGCAGAGCAAGGCTCCGATCGGCATACCACCGCCCAAGCCCTTCGCACTAGTAAAGACATCTGGCTCGATGCCGAGGTTTTCGTAGCCCCAATATTTGCCAGTCCGTCCCATCCCAGTCTGGACTTCATCTAGGATTAGTAAAATGCCAGTCCGATCGCACAACTGCCGTACCTGCTGGAAATACTCTACCTGACCAGGATATACGCCTCCTTCACCCTGCAAAGGTTCCAGCATAATTGCCACTACCTGACGCTGATCTTGATCTAGAGATGCAACCGCAGATTCTAAGGCCGCCAAATCGTTATAGGGCACATAGTAAAATCCGGGTACCAATGGACTAAAATTCTGCTGATATTTGGGCTGGCCAGTGGCGGTAATAGTCGCCATCGTCCGCCCGTGAAAGCTAGCTTGGGCAGTGATAATTACTGGTGACTTAATTCCTAACTTGGTGTGACCATATTTCCGGGCCAGCTTAATGGCCCCTTCGTTGGCCTCCGCTCCCGAATTACAGAAAAACACTCGATCGGCACAGGAATTCTGCACCAACCACTGGGCTAATTCCCCTTGAACAGGAATGTAATAAAGGTTAGAAACATGGGTCAGCTGCTGCATCTGCTGAGTTACAGCGGCTACCATGGCCGGATGAGCATGTCCTAAGGAGCAGGTGGCAATGCCCGCCACAAAGTCTAGGTACTCACGCCCTTGATCGTCCCAAACTTGACAGCCACTGCCTCGGACTAATGCCAAGGGAAACCGTCCATAGGTAGCCATTACATGGGCATCAAAGTCAGCAGTATCAAATACAGATGGGGCAGCTACAGTTTGGAACAATTTTCTACTCCGATAATTATCAATTAGTTACAAATTCAAATTTCTGCTAACCAGCGTGGGGGTTGCTTGGGCGGTGGGCATCAGCAACACTTCACTGATATTGACATGGGCAGGGCGGGTAATCGCAAACAAAATAGTTTCGGCGATATCCATACCAGTGAGGGGGGTGAGGCCCTGATAGACTTGATCGGCTTTTGCCAAGTCACCGTGGAAGCGCACAGCGCTGAACTCCGTTTCCACCAAGCCCGGATCGATGCTCGTCACCCGAATGGGGGTACCGAGTAAATCAATTTTCAAACCTTCGGAAATTGCGCGGACGGCGGCTTTAGTTCCGCAATAAACATTTCCAGATGGATAGGTTTGATGACCAGCGATCGATCCCAAATTCACCACATGTCCGCGACCGCGTTCGACCATACCGGGCACAATCGCCCGCGTCAGATATAACAGACCCTTGACATTGGTATCGATCATTTCTTCCCAGTCAGCAATCACCCCTTCCTGGAGCTTGCTTAACCCTCGGCTAAGACCAGCATTGTTGATCAGGATATCGATCGGTTGCCACTCCAGCGGTAATTGGGCAATCGCCATACTAAAAGCCGTTCGATCGCGGACATCGGCCGTAATTTGCTGAAAATTCTCAGGCTTTGCCCCCGCCGCCACACATCGGTCCACCACTTGTTGCAGCCGTTCAGTGCGCCGCGCTAGCAGAATTAATTTCACTTGCAAAGGAGCCAGTAACTGGGCGCAAGCGGCTCCAATACCGCTACTAGCACCGGAAATTAACACAATTTTGCCAGCAAGATCTAGCATTTGACTACCTCTTGATCACATGGACTCGTTGCGTCACCGTCGTGATCCCCCCGGCTCGCACCAAGACAGCCGATAGCCAGTAGTCACCGGGCTTGCTGGGAGCCTTGGCCTTCTTAAACAAACCACCAGTAGCCAGAATATCCAAGCTGTATTCGACTGGTTTGGAATATCCACTGGCACTCACCGCTTGTTCTACCACTTTTCCCATCATCACATCTTCCCCTAATGGTTCGGTGACGATCGCATCAATGTCATAAATCTCATTTATTTTCAGCTGTTTGGGCACATTAAACTCTACTGTCGGTGGCTTGCTACCACTGGTGATGGTCGTGTTTTCGCTGAGAACTTGCTGCTGGGTAATTTTGCCACCCACAATTCTTTGACGCGATCGCAGTTGGGAAGTGAGCTTCGATAACTGACTATTTTGGGTCTGGCTACCAGTAATACTGGTGATTGTTTCCACTGAAATGCCACTTCCCTCTGGTTTCCAGGACTGGATTGCGGTTTGATAGCGGAGATTGGGATACCGCTGCCACAACTTCTTCAGTCCTTGCTCCCAAGCCGTGCGATTAAGTCCATCGACGGTGTAGTTAGATGCAAAACTACTATTTAGAGCGGCTAGTTGCTTACTGTTTGCCGATTTGTCGATTTGAGCCAAGAGGTTACTAATGGCCGCTGGTGCTAATGGGGGTGCGGCTACCGCATTACTACTGGCCAGGCCGACGATCAAACTGGTGACAGATAAAAACTTGAGAGATTGGAATCTAGCCATTGGAGAGAGGGTTAAGGTAGATTTGGTAGTCAATTAATGATTTAATTGTCGCAGGCAATCAGGCCAATTGCAGAAAAATTAAGGAAAAAACAGCGTGTCTCAGTCTTCAGGTAAGCTTCTCATTGCTGCTAGTGGTACTGGTGGCCACCTTTTCCCGGCTGTAGCCGTCGCCGAAAAATTGACAGATCTAGAAATTGAGTGGCTGGGCGTGCCCGATCGACTAGAGACCAAATTGGTACCAAAGCAATACCCCATGAATTTAATCCGGGTGCGCGGTTTTCAGGGCAAGTCCATTACCGCCAACCTGCAAACAGCTTGGTTGCTGACCACCGCTATTTTCACCACCAGGAAAATTCTTAAAGCTGGCAAATTTACCGGAGTCTTTAGTACTGGTGGCTATATTTCAGCCCCCGCTATTTTGGCTGCGCGCAGTTTGGGGTTGCCAGTGATTTTGCACGAGTCTAATGCTCTACCTGGCAAGGTGACACGGTGGTTAAGCCCTTTTTGTACGAGGGTGGCGCTGGGTTTTAGCAGCGCTTCTAAATATTTGCAAAAATCTGCCAATGTCTATTTGGGCACTCCGGTGCGCCAACAGTTTCTCCAGCGCCAAAAACTCGATCTAGCCATTCCGCCTGATATGCCAGTGATTCTAGTAGCGGGTGGCTCTCAGGGAGCCGTCGCCCTCAATAACATTGTTAGGGAATGTGCCCCTGATTGGATCGCTGCCGGAGCTTTTATTGTGCATTTAACTGGTGACCAAGATCCTAGCTCACAGGCGTTAATCGATCCCCATTATCTAGCGCTCTCTTTTTATGACAATATGGCCGGACTGCTCCAGCGTACGACGATGGCGATTAGTCGATCGGGTGCAGCCACGCTCAATGAATTAATGGTTTGCCGCGTGCCATCAATTTTGATTCCCTATCCCTTTGCCGCTGAGGATCATCAATATGTGAATGCCAGCTGTTTAGCATTAGAAGGAGGAGCGATTGTTTTTCGCCAGGAAGATTTAACAGCTGCTGTTCTTACCCAGGAGGTTTTAGATTTGCTACAATCTCCCCAGCGACTCCAAACGATGGCTTACAATACCGCCAATATGGGAATTCTTAATAGCGCTGATCTGCTAGCAGACCTAGTGCGGGAGTTAATGAGTCTGTCGCCAGCAACCAAATCCTAAAACACCGAGATTTTTGACCATGGCTAAAGCAACTTGGAAAGGCGTAGTAATTGCGGAGAGCGATCGAACCGAAGTTGTCGATGGCAATCATTACTTTCCACCCACCAGCATTCATCCACAATACTTTCAGCCCAGTAGTACCCACACCACCTGTAGCTGGAAAGGTTTGTGCAGTTACTACAATCTAGTAGTCGATGGCAACACCAATGCCGATGCGGCTTGGTACTATCCCACCCCCAAAGATGCGGCTCAAAATATTGCTGGCTTCGTGGCTTTTTGGAAAGGGGTGCAGGTAGAGTCTTGATTGTAAGCAGTGCCGAAATTAGCAGATTGCAATCCCAGTTGGCCGATCATCCAGATGCTTTAACCGCTCTGGCGATCATTGCCGACTGTGAAGGTGATATTGAAGATGCCGCCATAACACTGGGAATTAGGGCTGGACAACAACCTGGTCTAGATAATAGTGCTTGGCTACCGGCGATTGCCAAACGTTGCCGAGCAGCGCTGTGCCAAGAAGATCTACGGCTAGATTTGATGAATGGCAACTGGGCCGCAGCGCTGCATTTTTTGCAAACCCATAAGGTTTGCCCCAGCTTATTAGCGTTACCAGTATTGCTATATGTAGACAATGTGGGAATTAACCGATTTTGTGAACCGTTAGATCGGCCATAGTTGTGATATAGTTTAGAACCATGCGGACGTGGCGGAATGGTAGACGCGCTAGTCTTAGGAACTAGTATCTTGTATGTGGGAGTTCGAGTCTCCCCGTCCGCATTTTAAAGTCGAACAATACTATTGCTCACTGGTCGCCATCACTACTCGATCACGACCTTGGTGTTTGGCTTGATACAAAGCTCGATCAGAAGCATTGATCAGATGAGCAATATCTATTTGGGGCGTAGGATGAACCATGGCTACTCCTAAACTCATGCTGACATGATTTCCCACGGCTGAGCTTTCGTGCGGAATTTTTAATAATTTAATCGCAGCTCTCACACTTTGCGCTACAAATACCGCTCCTAAGATATCAGTATTAGGAAGCACGATCACAAATTCTTCCCCCCCATAACGAGCTAATAAGTCGCCGCTGCGGCGCACCGTATTGCGCATGGCCGAACTCACTCTGATCAGGCATTGGTCGCCAGCAGGATGGCCATAAGCATCGTTGTAGTTTTTAAAAAAATCGATATCACACATAATCAACGACAGCGGTGAGCCAAGCCGCTGCATCCGCTCCCACTGCTGCTGCAAGTACTGCTCAAAACCACGCCGATTGTTTAATTTAGTGAGGCTATCTAAACTGGCTAAAATCTGGAGCTGCCGATTGTCTTGTTGTAATTCTTCGGCAATCCGCAACTTATCTTTGACTTGTTGGGACTGTTGGAGCATATTCCGAATCCGCTGGCGCAGAATCACTAGGTTGACCGGCTTTGTGATGTAGTCATTAGCCCCGGCGGCAAAAGCCCTTTCGACAGAATGGTCGTCGTCTAAAGACGTGATCATCAGAATAGGTGTTGAGCGGTTAATATCTAGCTGCTTGAGCTTTTCACAAAATTCAAAGCCATCCAACAAAGGCATTACGGCATCAACCAACACCAAGTCTGGTTGATACTTAAAGTAAGCATCAATTCCATCATTGCCATTTTTAGCTAAAATCACTTCAGTAGCATCTAATTCTAATGCTTCACTAATAGTAGCCCGCACGACTAAATCGTCATCAATCAGTAATATTATTGGTGGTTTTGGCAGTTCAATAACCATACTAATTGCTAACTTTCGTTATTTTAAAAAATGTGTTGGTAGGCCGATGAACGAAGATATAAATGGTAGGTTTCAGATTTAGTCAACGTTCCCTAGTGTACCCTGGCTGATTGTCTAAATTAGCATTGCTAATTATGCTTTGTTGCGACTTATTATATTTTTTCTTATCCAAATTAAGGTAATTGAGCTTCATGCCAAAATTAAAGTCGCTGTGGTTTCCAGCTTGGTGTTGGGGGTGTAGTTTGTTGTCTGGTCTCGTAATTAGCCCAGTGATGATGCCTGCTGATGCTCAAAGCCCGCCAGTGGCCATCTGTCCAGCAGCGATCGATCGAACCATTCAAAATGTGGCCAGCCGCTATAATTTGCAGCGTTATCACTGGGGTTTATATGTGCAGCCACTGGCTGGGGCGGTGCCCTTAGCCAACTATCAAGGACAGAGCTTATTTATCCCCGCTTCTACCACCAAGCTGCTGACTACTGCCGCCACCCTGCGCCAGCTGGGGAGTCAATACCGCTTGCGTACCAGCATTTATCAGACCCCAGTTGGCAATGCTCTAGCGCCGACTTTGACGGTAGTAGGACGCGGCGACCCGACGATAACTATTAATCAGCTGAAGAATCTGAGTGAACAGCTTAAAATTAGAGGTTTCCGGCAGATTGCCCAGCTAAGCATTGGAGCTGGCTATTTTCGGGGATCTAGCACTAACCCGGACTGGGAATGGGGAGATTTAACTACCGATTATGGGGTGCCTACTACTAGTTTAATCTTGCAGCAAAATGCGGTGGATTTGGTGGTTAGCCCCCAGCAATCTGGCCAGCCCGTCGGCTATAGCTGGCGGAATCCCCTCAGTGCTGCGCATTGGCAACTTGATAATCGCAGTTTAACTGGACCCGTCGGCAGCGCCAATAATATTAATGTGCAGGGTGTCTTGGGTAAGCCTTGGTTACAGCTCAATGGCCAACTACCCGCCAATGGCAGTTCCCAAGCTTTGAGTGTGGCGATGCTTGATCCGATCGATACCTGGCGCAGTCAGTTTCAGTCTAACTTGATGCAGCAGGGCATTACCGTCAATCGTACCGAGATTTTAGCCGGAGAACCGCCCCAAAATGGCGTCGAAGTAGCCGCGATCGTATCACCCACCCTGGGCGAGTTGATCAAAGAAATTAATCACAATAGCAATAATTTGTATGCCGAAGTGCTGCTCCGCACTTTGGGTCGATCACACCCCAGCTATGCGACCAGCAAAAATGATACCGCCGATTTGGGTTTAGAAATAGTCAGCAAAAAACTCACCGAAATCGGGGTCTCGCCCGCTTATTATCGGCAAGCCGATGGCTCTGGTCTGTCGCGCAAGAATTTGATAGCTCCGATCGGTCTAGTACAAACCCTAATTGGCATGTCTAGAACTCCAGAGGGTCAGCTCTACCGCGATTCCTTAGCCGTGGCGGGAGTGAATGGCACCTTAACCAATCGATTTAAGGATAACAAAAACATTATTCAGGCAAAAACTGGCAGTTTGACTGGGGTGGCAGCCTTGGCCGGTTATATCAACCCGCCCCAGTACCAATCGTTAGCTTTCAGCATTATCATCAACAATCACGATCGGAAAAATAGCGAAATTAGGGCGGCGATGGACGAAATGGTGGGTACCTTGACCAAGCTGCGCTCCTGTTCTAAGTAAATTGCTTACAACTTCACAACTGGCCAATCAGCTTCCCGGTGGTAATTGCTCATGTCGCTAAAACGCCGCAATTCCACCTGGGAAATCGATAGCTCTTGCGGCTGATCAATCCACTGAAGATTAAGATCCTGTAAAAGATTGGAGAAATTAGTGCGATCGAATGATTGCGCCACGTTCCCAAAATAGGCAATGGTAATATGTGCCGTGAGATAATACTGCTGCTCAATGCTTAAATCCATCAAGCCCGGATTTTGATAGATCGTGCGCCGATAAGCAATCATTCGATCGTAGCTATTTTCGTCGCAGGGCACCAGGCTAACGGCGATCGCCCGAGGTCGCAGCATTAAACCCATTATTTGCCAACGCACTGGCGTGGAATTGCTGTCTTGATAAGATTTAGAGCTATCCGCAATCTGCTGACAGAGTTTCGTCTCAAAATTAGCATCAGCGTTCACTGCTGCTGTGTAAGACTGATCCCAGATCAGATCGGCCACGGTCAGATGTAAACTTTCTGGTGTCACCAAGGCGATTAAATCTGGCTCCAAATTTTTGACCAACTGCTGCTGGCAATCTTGCAAATTTTGATAGAAAGCTTGATTAACCCCGTCCTCCGCAGCCGGTGGCGTAATTACCGAGTAGCCGGGAAACGCCTCTGGCCGCCGCTGCTGACCCTGAAGCTTAAACTTGGGAGACTCCTGAAGGTTGTTTATTTGAGAATCATAAGTGGCTGGCATTGTCAGCTTGGCCACCCGATTGAGATAGCTGTGATAATTATCGTCCACTGTTGATCGTCTCCTGGGCTGTTGTCGGTAATCAGGCCGAATATAATTTTTCAAACAATTTATTCGATGCCCATCTATCCAAGATATCGGATTAGGGGACGAGATTTCTAGAGTTTTTTCTTTACATTTGGTTTGTAACTGGATTTACCACTGGCTGCCCACCACCACTAAAAACTCTGCCGATCACCTCTTCTACTGGCGGATCGGTCACCGCTAAGTCGGTAACCGGCAGATTTGCCAGCATTCTAGCCACATTGGTGGTGAGATCGCGCCGATCGACTAACAATCGCACCTGATGTTCAGTCAAGTCCGCAACTTCGCCATATTCTGCCAATTGTGCAGCCGGAATACTGTGAGACAACTCTAGCTTTACTTCTCGGTAAGGGGCAAACTGCTCTAATAATTCACTGAGTTCCCCGTCGTAAATTAGCTGACCGCTATGGATCAATAGCACTCGATCGCACAGCGCCGTAATGTCGGCCATATAATGGCTGGTGAGCATGATGGTGGCTTGGTAGCGCTGGTTGTAGTCTTTCAGAAACTCCCGAACATTCACTTGGGCGTTGACATCTAAGCCCAGGGTAGGTTCGTCCAGAAATAGTACCTGGGGGCGATGTAGCAACGCCGCTAGGATTTCGGCTTTCATCCGTTCGCCTAAAGAGAGTTTGCGGACAGGCTGGGTAAGTTTACCCTCGATCGATAGCATTTCGCTAAGCTCACCGACCCGTTGTTTGAACTCGCCCTCAGTGAGACCGTAGACGGCGCTGTTGATCCGCAGGGAATCCATCGCTGGTAAATCCCAGATTAGCTGCTGCTTCTGCCCCATAATTAGGGTGATTTGCTGGAGGAAACCATTTTGTCGCCGGTAGGGAATGTAATCAGCGACCCGCACCAGGCCAGCGGAAGGATGAATCAAGCCGGTCAGCATTTTGAGGGTAGTGGTTTTCCCGGCACCGTTGGCTCCTAAGAAACCAACGACTTCACCTGGTTCGATCGAGAAAGATACATTCTGGACGGCGGGGATTTGCTTGTAGCGACGTTTAAAAAAATGCGACAGGGTGCCCTGGATGCCAGCTTCTTTGTCAGCCACTTTATAGATTTTGGATAGGCTTTCAACCTGAATGATGGGGGTCATGCTTGCAGTGGGGCGGTGGCTTTTACAATCTAACACGGCTCGATCTTTCCGGTTCGCTGCGGAGATGGCGATGAGAGAGTTCGATCGCACTGGAGATATGAGTCAACTACCCACCGCCAAGGACATCCTGCTGCTTTAGGTGACTAGGAAATACGCATTATGTACTGGTCTCTCGATCGATCATCTCCACCACTCGATCATAAATCGCTTGTGCTTCCTGCGGTGAATTCCCAATACTAGTCAGACCAACCTTGCCAAACTCCGACAGACAGCCCATCAGATGAAAAACCGTGCCAGTTTCGGTGCTGCTGTCAAAGTGCAATCGATGATGGGCAATAATATCCATCAGGTCGTGGGGTAGCAGGCCCCGGTATTGGGGTTTTTGCAACGTATCCGTAGCAATGTAATATTTGCGCTGTCCCTGCTGACTATAGAACAGACCATCAGCCAAGTTAAACTGACCATTTGTCAAGAACCGCAAGGTCATGAGCGGATGGGTCGTACCCCCTTTGCGCAAATTGATTTCGATCGCTTGCAAATTCCAAGTACCATCCGGCTGTTTGACCGCGACAAAATCCACCCCAAACCTTTCTAATACCCCCTTAGCTGCCAGGTTGTGGCCAATTCTCAGCCCTAACTCCTGCAATTGCAAGCGGTAACTAGCGTCCGCTGGAAAGGTGCAACCCAAATAGACCTGACCATCGAGACCGCCCAAAATTTGATCGTGGGTAGAAAGAATTTCCACTTCTCCGGCGGGTGAAATTGTACCTTGAACACTGGGCGATCGCTTTTCGATACCTTCAATAAAAACCTCGACAATCGCGCCTAGATCGCTGATGCGCCTGGAAAAACTTGCCCAGGTTTCGGATGGTGACTGAAAACGCATAGTCGGTAAGCTATCGGCGATGGCTTTGCTCCGCTGGGTAGTATCGATCGATCCCAAATCTAAAATGGCATTGCCTTCACCAGAAAACCCTTCATTCAACTTCACCACCATCCGTTGCAGGTGTGGTTGCTTTTCCCACATGGCTACTGCCGCCTGGACTAAATCCGGAACAGTTTTCATTAACTGGCTGCCAGCGGGATGCGGCACCTGAGTCTGTGCAAAAATTTGCCGACTACCGCTTTTAGTGCCCCACGGCAATAATTCTGGATCTAGTGCCCAGAGGGGAATGCCTAGTTCTACCGACAATTCCCGCTCCAAGGGCGTGGAATTGTAGCAAATCATATGGGCTTTCTCGATCCGGATGGCGCTGCGGATTCGATCGATCAGGCGCGGCCTGTCGAGAATTTTTTGAGTGAGGGGCTGATGGGAGGCATCGTAAGTGGAGAGTAATACCAATCGATCGCGAGCGTGAGAAAAAGGAATGCCTGATAACAATTGCAGGTAATAGTCAATGATGATCGGGGTGAGGGGTTGGGAGGTGACGTAAATTAGGCGGGTGCGGGGATTGCGCAGCCGAATCAGCGAAAACAGTAAGCGTTCTTCGTAGTGGTGGCTACCTGGTACTTTGAGCAGTTCTGACTGATCGAGGCTCACTGAAGGCACTACCAAAATGTCACAATCACTGCGATCGAACTGATTAATTGTCTGCCATCGATCGAGCAACTGGGATTGCAACTGCTGAAATTTGTCTAGCATCATAGGGAGATGACGATCCTGCTGCATTTCTCTCCACTAAATCTTGCTAGACAATATTTTTGATCCTAGCCTGGGCGGAGCCATTACGAGCTGAAATAGTAAAAAAGCTTTGCATTTTTTGATGATGCTCCCGGCTAAGGTTATACGGAATAACCCAGTTCAAGAACTGTCACGTCTGGAGTTCGATCGATCACCATAACCAGTTAATCTAAAAGACATAAGAATTGCTACAATCCTAGCTTGCTCATCACCGATCGAATATGGCTACTGCAACCTCTAGCTCCACTCTGACCAATACTGTAAAATCTGGCTTCTCGCCCTTGGTCACTAGTGTGATCTATCCTTTCGGGCAACTATTTTTACCCAATTATTTTTGGCAGATCAAAGTCCTTGGTCAAAAGCATTTGCCCAGAACCGGCGCGACTATTTTGGCTCCTACCCATCGATCACGGTGGGATTCGATGCTGATTCCCTATATTGCTGGTCCCTATGCCTTGGGTCGGAATGTGCGGTTTATGACTTCGGCCAATGAAATGCGGGGCTTACAAGGTTGGTTTGTTAGGCGTTTAGGTGGTTTTCCAGTGGATACTAATAATCCGAGTTTAAGTAGCTTTCGTTATGCGATCGAACTAATTAATCAAGGGGAATTGATCACAATTTATCCAGAGGGCGGTATTCGCAACGATGGCACTTTACACCCCCTCAAGAAAGGATTATCCCGGATTGCATTGCAGGCGCAGTCTGTTAATCCCTGTCAAGATATCCAGATTGTGCCGATCAGTATTCGTTACAGTCAGAAGTTGCCGAAATGGCGAGATAGTGTGTCGATCGTCATTAATCCACCGCTGTCGGTGGCGCAATATGCGCAAAAATCGGTGAAGGCTGGTTCGGAAGCTCTCCATCAAGCTCTGACCGATGCTATGCAAGAAACGATCGATCTAAATAATTTACAAACCTGGGATAGCTAGGTCTAAGAACGAACGCAAGGTGTTGACGATTTAAAATTGGTAGAAGCCAGGCAGGCTCAATTTTTGGATAGCCGCAGATTGTATTCGTCTACCAACCGATTATTGGCTACTAACTTTTGCTCGTGTAACAGCACGTCCCCAAATTCAACCAAACGAGCAATACTGAAATATGGCGGCGTGAAAGCTGGTCGATCGACAGCACTATTCACCAATGATCGTGATACCTGCTCGATGCCTACCTGCTGAATGTATTGACGCACCTGCTCATCGTACATCCGCGATCGCATGGCTCCATAAAAATCGATCGCCTGTTCCGGAAATCGATCGACTAAGCTGGTAATTTCGGCTTGGCTCAAACCGTCAGGGGCAAAAATGCCATGCACAATCCCAATCTTGTCAGCGCGAGTGGGGTACCAATAAAATTTCTCCATCCGGC
>JAYUSR010000023.1:0-2629 GCA_043755575.1 Synechococcales cyanobacterium | reverse complement strand
TAATGGCGAAGCGATCGCCCTGGTATTTCAGCAAACACCGCTCACCTATGCCGAACTAAATCAACGAGCAAATCATCTAGCAAATTATTTGATCACTCTCGGGGTTAAACCAGATGAGTTGGTGGGAATCGCAATCGAGAGATCGATCGAAACTATCGTTGGCATTTTAGGTATTCTCAAAGCCGGTGCAGCATATCTGCCGATTGATTTGGCTTATCCTGCCGATCGAGTAGCTTTCATGTTAGAGAACGCCGATGTCTCAGTCTTGTTAACTAAACAGGATTTAGTCAAAAAGCTCCCACCCCGAAACAATGGAGGGCAGCTTCAAATCCTCTGTCTAGATACAGACTGGCCAGAGATTTCAGTAGCGAGTGCTGTTAATCCACAGAGCTTAGCACAGCCAGATAACTTAGCCTACGTAATGTATACTTCCGGTTCTACCGGTCTACCCAAGGGCGTTTGTGTTCCACATCGAGGAGTAGTGCGTCTGGTTAAATCTGCCCAATATACAGATTTTGACAACAAGCAAGTATTTCTACAACTGGCTCCAATATCTTTTGATGCCGCCACTTTCGAGATCTGGGGTAGCTTGTTGAATGGAGCCAAGCTGGTGCTATTTCCTGGCGACAAACCATCTTTAGCCGAGTTAGGACAAATTATTCGTCAACAGCAAATCACTACACTCTGGTTAACAGCCGGACTATTTCACTTAATGGTCGATGAGCGACTAGAAGATTTACAGCCGATCCAGAACCTCATTGCTGGTGGTGATATTTTATCGTTGCCCCATGTCAAAAAGGTCTTGTCCACACTGAGCTGCCGATTAGTGAATGGCTATGGCCCCACAGAAAATACTACGTTTACTTGCTGTCATCTAATTTCGGCAGATTCATTATCTACTTCTGTCCCGATCGGGCGACCTATTGCTAATACTCAAGTTTATATTTTAGATTCCCTGCTGAAACCAGTCCCGATCGGCATTCCGGGAGAACTATATATTGGCGGCGATGGCTTAGCCCGTGGTTATCTCAAGCTACCAGAATTAACCGCCGAAAAATTTATCCCCAATCCTTTCCCTGGATCTGCCAAGCTATATAAGACCGGCGATTTAGCCCGCTATCAGCCCAATGGAGATATTGAATTTTTAGGCCGCATCGATAATCAGGTCAAAATTCGGGGCTTTCGGTTAGAACTGGGGGAAATCGAAGCTGCTCTTATTCAGCATCCCAGCTTACGAGGAGTGATTGTGATCGACCGGGAAGACCGTCCAGGAGATAAGCGACTAGTGGCTTACCAAGTTATGGAGCAATCTGCTAACCCAGCAACTGAGCAGGAATTGCGGGCATTTTTGCGATCAAAGTTGCCCGACTACATGATTCCATTAGCCTTTGTGACGGTAGATAATTTGCCGCTGACTTTGAATGGCAAGGTCGATCGGCGAGCTTTACCCATACCGGAATACCAGCGGCAAGATACTGCAAATGAACCTGTGGCACCGCGTGATGATATAGAGATACAGCTCACTTCAATTTGGCAGCGATTATTAGGTGTGCAAAACATTAGCATCCAAGATAATTTCTTTGAACTCGGTGGTCATTCATTGATTGCTGTGCGCCTGTTTGCCGAAATCGAACAAATTTGGGGACAAAATCTACCCTTGGCGACCTTGTTTCAACAACAGACGATCGAGGAACTAGCGGGCGTGTTGCGTCAGGAAGAATGGTCAGCTCCTTGGTCTTCGTTAGTGTTGATCCAAGCTGGCGCAGCAAACCCCCCGTTGTTTTGCATTCACCCAGTAGGAGGCAATATTTTAGAGTATTACACCTTAGCCAATTATCTGGGTCAAGACCGCCCGATATATGGATTGCAATCTCAAGGGTTAGATGGAAAGCAGGAGCCTTTGCGCACTATAGAAGATATGGCTAGCCACTACATTCAAGAAATTCAAACTGTGCAAACCCATGGCCCCTACTTTTTGACTGGCTACTCTTTTGGTGGCTTAGTAGCTTTTGAAATAGCTCAGCAGCTACGGGCAGCGGGTGAAGAAATCGGGTTGTTATTATTGTTAGATAGTAGCGCACCTAATTTGCCCAATCTTCGCCCCTCATTTACGCAGTCTGTAGGAATTCATATTAGTAATCTTTTTCAGCTCACCTTCAAAGAGCAGTCCAGTTATATTTTGGACAGAGTTGCCTATCGTTTTAACAGTAAAGATGAAGAAGATTTTCTGGCTAAGAGTTTATATAAGCTAGAAGATTTAACCCCGCAGTTATTAAATGTATTGAACTGCAATATTCAAGCTGGTGAAGAGTATATAGCTAAAAAATATTCTGGTAAAATCGTGCTATTCCGCTGTCAGGTACAAGATTTAGAACATTATTTGCATCCAGAGTTTGGCTGGCCAGACTTAGTGGATGGAGGAGTTGAGATTCATCCAATTCCTGGCCCGCACTTTAGAATGCTCAAAGAGCCTCGAATTCAGTTACTAGCAGCAGAGTTAAAGCGCTGTATTCAAAAGATATCAATAAAATTGGATTCATTACATTGATTTTAAATTCATAAAACTGCGCTAGCTCCAATCCAAAGCCAAATACCACCGTCGAGCCATAAAATCAGGTTTTTGTAAAAC
>JAYUSR010000022.1:0-2642 GCA_043755575.1 Synechococcales cyanobacterium | reverse complement strand
TAGGAGCTGCCAATGGCGTAAAACCCGATGGCTCAGCGGTCAATCCGCAGGACACCCACCCACTAGAGGTCTGGATTGGCATTAACTTTGGCCTCGCCGCCTTTTTGATTCAAATGGGGATGAAGGAAGAAGGCTTAAAATTAACTGCCACAGTGGTTAATCAGATATATTCTAATGGTCTCCAGTTTCGTACCCCGGAAGCGATTACTGCCAACAATACGTTTCGAGCCAGTCATTATCTGCGCGCTATGGCAATTTGGGGCGTGTACCTAATGCTAGATTCCTCCCACCAATAAATATGCAAAATACTCAACAGTCTTTACTGAGCAGATTTGAGGGCGCTTTGGTGGGTTTGTCTGCCGCCCAACAAGCCCGGATTGGTAAATCTAGTTTCACCGATGGCCTGAGGAGCACCTTTAAAAACTATGTGTTGCTCACTAGTGCCAGTATTGAAAGCATTATTCACTGTCGATCTGTCAATCTTGATGATTGGCAGCTAGCGACCAACCGACTAATTAGTGATGATCAGATTATGGTAGCTATTTTGCCGATCGCGCTCTATCTCCATGAAGACATCCCGCGCTTGCAAGCTGCTGTTCAAGAAATTGGCAATTTCTACAAACTGGATTCAGAAAGCATTGCTAGCATGGTATTTTTGGCAACTGGGATTGCCTATCTGTTGACGGAACGTTGCCAACCAACAAATTTTATTCCGCAAATACTATCAGGCTCGCTATCGCCAAAAACTTTAGTCTATCGACAAATGCAGCTGATTCATGACCAAGTTATCGTTAATCCCGTGCCCACCAATATCACCCAGTTAATCGGGGCAATCACGCTAAACAATCAGCCTTATCTGATGCCGATCGCCATGGCCACTTATTGTTTTCTCTGTAATCCTACTAGTCTGCGGCTCGCTACTCAACGCGCTGCCCATATTCCACAGCAGCCGCCTTTGACTTTGGCTCTCACTGGCATCTTAGTTGGTGCTGCTCAGGGGCTAAATTCAATACCTCCTAGCTGGTGTATTATTG
Source organism: Synechococcales cyanobacterium (assembly GCA_043755575.1). Lineage (GTDB taxonomy): Bacteria > Cyanobacteriota > Cyanobacteriia > Cyanobacteriales > Chamaesiphonaceae > JAAFHZ01. Next base: position 1,608 of record JAYUSR010000022.1, on the reverse strand, counting down.
ATGGCTCTGTTACGGAGCTTTTAATTCAGCTATCCGCGAGGCTATTGGCGGCTTGGGCTGGGGTTTATCCGCCAGAAATGGGTTTAGAGCATCACCAGTCGATCGCTTCCCCACATGTCATCCAAAAGCGTTAGAAGAACATAATTGTCGGCACCAGCTAGTTCTACCTACTTAAATAGTATTAAGTAGAAAATTTGCAAATTTTTTTTTAAGTATTGTTGCCGGTCGATGATACAATCAACCTTGGCCTGGCTCAAGGTAACGTTTAATCTACTGTGGAACCAACAGAAAGCGTGGCAATCAACGCAAGCTCTGAGGGTGATAAATCTGTAGCAGCACCAGCAACTACATTTTCATCTGACGGCGCAATGACAGAATATGTAAAACTCAAACGCGAGTTATACATTACGTTCGTAGTTATTGGTATTGTAGTATTTGTTTCGGTCTGGCTGGCTTACGAGTTAAATGTTGCTCTCAACTACTTGTTGGGAGCTGCTGTCGGGTTAGTGTATGTCAGAATGTTGGCGCGGGAAGTAGAAAAGTTAAGCTACGAGAAAGTTCGGTTGAACAACAACCGTCTTGGTCTGTTTGCAGGAGTCATGATCCTGGCCATACGAGTACCTCAGTTGCAAGTATTGCCAGTTTTTTTGGGTTTTCTAACTTACAAAGTAGCATTGTTAATCTACACCTTACGCACCATTTTGCTACCGTCTGATCGACCATCTTCAAATTGATGAGCTACGGCTCATTTGACCCTCACTCTCTGGGGACCGCTCCTGAATGGAAATGTTAGGTGTTTTAAACAATATAAACCTTTTGCCCTTGGCCGCACTTGATGTCGGTAGTCATCTGTATTGGCAAATTGGTGGCTTGAAAGTACACGGACAGGTATTACTAACGACCTGGTTTGTGATGGCACTACTCTTGGGTGTTTCTTTTTTGGCAACTCGCAACATGCAGCGCATTCCTAGCGGTTTGCAAAACTTGCTGGAGTATGCATTGGAGTATATTCGAGATCTTGCCAAAGACCAAATCGGCGAAAAGGAATATCGTCCCTGGGTGCCATTTATCGGCACCTTATTTCTGTTCATCTTCGTATCCAACTGGTCGGGTGCGCTGTTGCCTTGGAAGCTGATCCACTTACCATCTGGTGAGTTGGCTGCTCCTACTAGCGACATCAACACCACCGTGGCTTTGGCGCTGCTGACTTCTTTAGCTTATTTCTACGCTGGTTTTCGCAAACGCGGCATTGGATACTTTGCTAAATATATTGAGCCCGCGCCTTATCTGTTGCCCATCAATATCCTAGAGGATTTTACTAAGCCTCTGTCCCTCAGCTTCCGGCTATTTGGTAATATTCTGGCGGATGAATTGGTAGTAGCAGTATTGGTACTATTGGTTCCGCTGTTTGTGCCTTTACCTGTAATGATGCTAGGGCTATTTACCAGTGCGATTCAAGCATTGGTGTTTGCCACCTTGGCAGCAGCCTACATCCATGAGGCACTAGAAGGTCATGGCGGCCACGAAGAAGAACATTAAGACCCTCTGCGTCCTAGCGCTATTCTGTAAATTATTAACCGTTTTCTAAATTAAGGTAAAACAATCATG
>JAYUSR010000021.1:0-26066 GCA_043755575.1 Synechococcales cyanobacterium | reverse complement strand
TGGTCCTGGTATTGGTCAAGGTACTGCTGCTAGTAAAGCGGTAGAAGGTATTGCCCGTCAGCCAGAAGCTGAAGGCCAAATCCGCGCTACTTTGCTTTTAAGTTTGGCGTTTATGGAATCTCTGACCATTTATGGTCTAGTGGTTGCCTTGATCCTATTGTTTGCTAACCCCTTCGCCTAAGTTTTTAACTTATCTTGAAGTTGGATAACGGTTTTAGGACTGTGAAAATTTCCAGTCCGGCCTTCTCCAAATAGTTAATCTTATTCTTTAGGAAAGCACGATCATGATCACCCACACAATTTTGTTAGCTGCGGAAGCAGTAGCGAAAGAGGGCGGTTTGTTTGATTTCAATGCGACGCTGCCAGTGATGGCTATTCAGTTTATCGTCTTAGCCGCTTTACTCAATACCTTGTTTTACAAGCCTATTGGTAAAATGATTGACGATCGCGATGAATACATCCGCAGTAATTCGCTGGGTTCAGAAGATCGTCTGGTCGAAGCCCAAAAGTTGACTAAGCAATTTGAAGCTGATTTGGCAGATACTCGGCGGCAGGCACAGGCAGTAATTGCTAAGTCTAAAGCTGAAGCTCAAAAAATCGCTAGCGAAAAAATTGCTGTTGCTCAACAGCAGGCTCAAGCCGAACGAGAAAAAGCTTCTGATGAAATTGAACAGCAAAAGCAAGCAGCTTTTTCTACCTTAGAAAAAGAAGTTGATGCTTTGAGCCAGCAAATTCTCACTAAACTTTTGGGAGTGGAGTTAGTTAAATAACTTCTGCCCATCTTGAAAAAATAACAACGGACGGCGCTCGCGCCAGCCGTTAAGTCACAAATAGATTAAAGAAATATCATGGCAACTGGCTTATTCCTCGCCACAGAGGCGCATGGTGTTGGTCTAAATTTAAATTTATTTGAAACCAACATTCTCAATCTCGGAATTGTTGTAACGTTGGTGTTTATTTTTGGCCGTAAGTTTTTAACCAAGACTTTAGGCGAGAGACGTGCACGGATTGAAGCAGCGATTGCCGATGCTGAAAAACAGCAAAAGCAAGCAGCAACTGCCCTGGCAGAAGCAAAAAAACAACTGGCCGAGGCTCAAACTCAAGCCGCCAAAATTACGCAGGAAGCTGCTGCCGGTGCGGAAGTTGCCTATGCTGACATCTTAGCTAAGGCTGCTCAAGACGTCGCAACTCTTCAGCAGATTGCCAGTCAAGATGCTAGTTCCGAGCAGGACAAGGCTATTGCTGAATTGCGGCAACGGGTGGTAAACCTCGCGATTGCCAAGGCTGAAGCAAAGTTACCGACCATGCTGGACGAAACTAAGCAAACTACGTTAGTTGAGCGCAGTATCAGTTTAGTAGGGGGCAAGTAATGCAAGGTAATAATGTTGTCAGCAACACGTTCCTAAATCCGTATGCGGAAGCGATGATGTCAGTGGCACAGTCGCAGAGCTTATTGGATAAATTTAATGATAATTGCAACACTGTGTTGCAGGTATTAAACGATTCAGCTGACTTGCAGCAATTTGTGGAAAGCCCGATCGTGAAGGCTACTGACAAAAAAGCTGTAATTCAAAAGGTCTTTGGGGAAAGTGTTGACCCGATGATGCTGAATCTGATTATGGTGTTAGTTGATCGTGGTCGCATTGCTTTTCTGCCTGGTGTTTGTCAGCAGTATCAAGTGATGCTGCGCAAGCTGCGCGGTGATGTTTTGGCAGAAGTAACTACTGCTGTTGCTTTAACTGAGGCTCAGACTAGCTCGATCAAAGACCGCGTGAAGGCCATGACTGGTGCTAACAACGTGGATATTATGGCCAAGATTGAACCTACCATTGTGGGTGGGGTGATTATTAAGGTCGGCTCACAAATTATTGACTCCAGTCTGCGCAGCCAATTGCGCCTCATCGGCATGAGTCTGGCCAGATAGACGGTGGGCAGCCTAGCGAATTGTTAAAGTTCTCCTTAGTGATTTAAGTATGATTAGTATTAGACCTGACGAAATTAGTAACATTATTCGCCAGCAAATCGAACAGTACAGCCAAGATACCAAAGCATCGAACGTTGGTACTGTACTGCAAGTTGGTGACGGCATTGCCCGGGTCTATGGCTTGGATAAAGTCATGGCTGGTGAGTTGGTGGAATTTGAAGACGGTACTGTCGGTATTGCTCTCAACCTAGAATCCGATAACGTCGGTGTAGTGTTGATGGGTAATGGCCGCGATATCCAAGAAGGAAGCACTGTTAAAGCGACTGGTAAAATTGCTCAAATTCCCGTCGGGGAAGCGACTATTGGTCGGGTCGTGGATGCTCTAGCTCGTCCGATCGATGGCAAAGGTGACATCAGTACCACCGAAACTCGTTTGATCGAATCGATGGCACCAGGGATTATTGAACGGCGTTCGGTTTACGAACCAATGCAGACTGGGATTACCTCGATCGATGCCATGATTCCAGTCGGTCGCGGTCAGCGCGAGCTGATCATTGGTGACAGACAAACTGGAAAGACCTCGATTGCCGTCGATACCATCATCAACCAAAAGGGTGAAGATGTCGTTTGTGTGTATGTAGCGATCGGACAAAAGGCTTCCACTGTAGCGAATGTGATTAACGTGCTGCAAGAAGCTGGCGCGATGGCTTACACAATTGTCGTAGCTGCTAACGCCAACGACCCAGCTACTCTGCAATATTTGGCTCCCTACACGGGTGCGGCCTTAGCTGAGTACTTTATGTACAAAGGCAAAGCTACTTTGATCATCTATGATGATTTATCGAAGCAAGCTCAGGCTTATCGTCAAATGTCGCTACTGCTGCGTCGTCCACCTGGTCGGGAAGCTTATCCTGGCGACGTATTTTATATTCACTCCCGCTTGCTGGAACGGGCAGCGAAGCTCAGCACTGAACTCGGTGAAGGCAGTATGACGGCTTTACCGATCATTGAAACTCAAGGTAGTGACGTATCGGCCTATATCCCAACCAACGTAATTTCGATTACTGATGGTCAGATCTTCCTGTCTTCTAACCTGTTCAACTCTGGCTTGCGACCAGCGGTAAACGCTGGCATCTCTGTATCCCGGGTTGGGTCAGCGGCTCAAACTAAGGCTATGAAGAAAGTAGCTGGTAAGCTGAAGCTAGAATTAGCCCAGTTTGACGACCTCCAAGCTTTTGCTCAGTTCGCTTCAGACTTAGATAAAGCAACTCAAGACCAGTTGGCACGGGGTGCTCGCCTGCGGGAAATCCTCAAGCAGCCTCAGTACTCACCGCTCTCTGTTCCTGAGCAAGTAGCTGTAGTATACGCTGGCTTGAATGGCTACCTTGACGATATCGCTGTCAACCAAGTGGCTGACTTTACGATTGGTCTGCGGGACTATCTGAAGAGTAGCAAGCCTCAGTACGCTGAAAACATCAAGTCCAGCAAAATGGCGTTGACTGATGATGGCGAAAGTATGCTCAAGGAATCGATCAACGAATACAAGAAAACTTTCTTAGCTGCGGCTTAGAGTCTGGGCGGGGGCTAGTCCCCCGCTTCCCTTAATAGAAATAAATAGATATAGATATTATGGCTAACCTTAAAGCTATTCGCGATCAGATTCAGTCTGTTAAAAATACTAAAAAAATTACTGAAGCCATGCGCCTAGTGGCGGCAGCTAAGGTGCGCCGGGCGCAGCAGCAAGTTATTGCTACTCGTCCTTTTGCCGATCGGTTGGCTCAAGTCTTGTACGGTTTACAGGGTCGTCTCAATTTTGAGGATGTGCAGCTCCCACTATTGGACGTCCGCGAAATCAAATGCGTTGGTTTGCTAGTCGTTACTGGTGATCGTGGTCTGTGTGGTGGCTACAATAGTTCCATTATCAAAAAGGCCGAGCTGCGTGCTAAAGAACTTAAGGCTCAAGGTATCAGCTACAAATATATTTTGGTGGGTCGGAAGGCTACTCAATATTTCCAACGGCGGCAAGAACCAATTGTAGAAACCTATATTGGTTTGGAGCAAATTCCAACTGCTGCCGAAGCTAGTAATATTGGCGAACAGTTAATATCATCATTTTTGGGGGAGGAGTTCGATCGAGTGGAACTGGTTTATACCAAGTTTGTTTCTTTGATTGCTTCTCGGCCAGTGATTCAGACTCTTTTGCCTCTGACTCCCCAAGGTCTGGAAGTCCAAGATGATGAGGTATTTCGTCTTACCACTAAGGGTGGTAACTTTGAAGTGCAACGGGAAAAGATGGCTTCCAAGGTAGAAGCTTTGCCGCGCGATATGATCTTTGAGCAAGATCCTACCCAAATCTTGGAATCTTTGCTGCCACTATATCTGAGCAATCAACTCTTGCGGGCACTCCAAGAGTCGGCGGCCAGTGAGTTAGCGGCGCGGATGACCGCCATGAACAATGCTAGTGACAACGCTAAATCATTGATTAGTACCTTGACTCTGACTTATAACAAAGCACGGCAAGCAGCCATTACTCAGGAAATTTTGGAAGTAGTTGGTGGTGCCGAAGCGCTGCAAGGTTAAAACTACAACCCATCTGAAATTTTTAATACAGCCCGAAAGCTTCAGTGTAGCTTTTGGGTTGTTTTGTCTTGAGAGATTTATGTTAGCCTAATGCAATTGCCATTAATTATTAGTACTAATAAGCAGCTATTCATGTCTAACCAGACTAATGAGGGAGCCAGTCGTTGGCCAAGGCGGAAGATTTTACAGTGGGGTCTGGGTGCTGGTTTAGGATCGATCGGAATGGTTTCCGGGTGGCAGTTGATGAATCGCCGTAGCCAAACCAAGATTCCATACATGCCCGAAATGAGTGGCAGCCTAGCTCACAGTGGCTTTAGCCCTGTCAAATATCTGCGCAGCTTCGACTACGGTACCGTTACCCAAGAGAATGGTCGAACAGTACGCGAGTTCCGTGTTGAGGCTCGGACTTCGACGGTGCAACTCAATAAATCTACTAGCTTTATCACTTGGAACCTCAATGGCCAAGTGCCTGCGCCTACCCTTCGTGCTAAACAGGGCGATCGGATTCGAGTTATTTTTTACAACCAAGCTGGCCATGCTCATTCGCTACATTTTCATGGTGTTCACCCCGCAGCTATGGACGGTATTAAACCAGTCAAAAATAAAAAAGTATTTATCTACGAATTCGATGCTGAACCCTATGGTGTGCATCCTTACCACTGTCATATTGAGCCGGTTACCAGACATATTGGTAAAGGTTTATATGGCATGTTAATTGTCGATCCACCCACGCCGCGCCCGCTTGCAGACGAAATGGTATTGATTATGGGGGGGTATGACCTTAATGATGATCGAAAAAATGAGTTGTTTGCCTTTAATGGCTTACCCAACTACTATATGCACCACCCTATTCCCATTCAGCAGAACCAGTTAGTACGCTTGTACGTACAAAATATGATTGAGTTAGACCCGGTGGCAACTTTTCATCTTCATGCCAATATGTTTCAGGTTTACCCGACTGGCCGCACGCTCACACCTACTTATGAAAGTGATGTAATTACGATGGGGACTGCTGAGCGACATATTTTAGAATTTAGCTTCAAATATCCCGGCCAGTATATGTTTCACCCCCACCAAGACTATATGGCTCAGGCTGGCTGTATGGGTTCATTTGATGTCCTTGCTCCAGCCTAATGATTATGATTACTTCAGTTAGTACCGAAATTCATTATTATTACTATTGCAATCTTTTCTCAAAAAAGTTAGGATCGATATAATAGACCTTTTAATGAAATTAATTTTTAATAATTTAAATTCTCCAGCTTGCTGACTAACGTTTTTATAGCTCTAATTTAGAACCTAATCAATGAAACTTTTACCGTATTTTAGTTGTGGTCTGGTTGTTGCTGCTCTGCTCAGCATTAATGCTTGTACAAATGGCTCCAACACTGCTTCCAATCCTTCCCCTGCTGTTTCTTCATCGTCTAGTTCCGAATCACCGGCTAGTTCTATGGCTGGTCAGCATGGAAAAAAAATTAACATCAATGATGCGATTCTTTCAGAGCTAGATCGACTAGAAGCTAAACTGGGAGTACCAGCCCTTTCCAACAAAATCCAAGGCAGTCGTCCTTATGGTAAGCCCGAAGAACTAGTCAGTAAAAAGGTGATTGACCAAGCGCAGTTCGATCGAATCAAAGACATGGTGACGATCGAGAAAATCGAATTAACTGGGGAAGCTAAAGATGTTGACTATATGACCAAACTGGGTCTAATGAAAGGCCACTTGTTAGTGGCTAAGGAACTACTGGATTTGAAAAAACCCGATCAAGCTGAACCGCACATTGGCCATCCTGTCGAAGAAATCTATGCTGATGTCGAAGAGCAGCTGAATGAACGCAAGGTACCAGAATTTAAAACATCACTAATTGCTCTTCATGATTTGGTGAAAGCGGGCGGTAAAGATACTGCCAAAATGACTACCGAATTTGCTACCTCGGTAAAATCAGTAGATGGAGCGATTGCTATCTTACCAGCGACTCAAAAAACCTCGCCAAAATTCGTCTTACAAATTATCAATGGTTTGTTGGACACCGCCAACTCCGAGTATAGCGCGGCTATTGCTAACGGCAAAATTAAAGAAGTAGTGGAGTACCAAGATTCGCGCGGGTTTGTAGCTTATGCTAATGAGCTATATAAAGCCATCGAACCCCAGTTCAAAAAGGATCATCCAGCAGCAGCCACGATGATTGGTAAGTCTTTAGTGGATTTAGCCAAAGCCTGGCCCGCAGCTATTCCGCCAGCTACTCCTGTCAAAACTCCAGCAGAAGTTACCAAAATGGTAAAAGCGATTGAAGCTGAAGCCCAAAAAACTGCTAAACCAACTGCTTAATTTAATTCCGCTGGAGAAACCGCTTAATGGATTTTAGTTCTGCCCTCCCTACCTTTATCATTACACTGCGCGAAGGGGTAGAAGCTGCACTAGTTGTGGGCATTGTATTTGCTTACTTAAAAAGATCTGGTAAAACTCATCTCAAAAATTGGATATATTTTGGGATCGGAGCTGGAATTGCCGTCAGCGCTATGGCTGGAATGGCTTTTGAATTGGTCATCAAAAGTTTGGGAGCTGCCAACCAGCAGTATGCCGGAGCCATTGAACCGTTAATGGAAGGAGTATTCGGATTACTAGCGATCGGACTACTCAGTTGGATGCTAATCTGGATGGCTCGGCACGCTAAAGGTCTGAAGCAAGAGGTCGAAAGTGCGGTAAATAGTGCTCTTAAAAGTGATGCCAAAGCTGGCTGGGGGATCTTTAGCCTCGTCTTTTTTGCAATATTGCGGGAAGGGTTTGAAACAGTTTTATTTCTTGCTAGCAAATTTCAACAAGGAATTGTCCCTAGCCTGGGTGCGGTCGCTGGCATCGCTACCGCTACCCTGATTGGAGTCTTGTTGTTTAAATGGGGAATGCGTTTGAATATCCGCAAATTTTTTGCGGTAATGGGTATTTTGTTGCTAATGATTATTGCCGGTTTAGTAGTGACATCCCTAGCCCGTTTTGATCAAGCGATTGGTTCCATTGCTCAAATGAATCGGGAATCCCAAAGCATCTGTTTTTTTCATGAGCGGTTTGCCAAACCTGCCGATCGAGACTGTGTTTTGGGACCAATGGTTTGGAACTTGAGTAAAGTACTGCCGGAGGAGCAATTTCCCGGCATAGTTTTGTCAGCACTGTTTGGTTATGTGCAACGACTATATTTAGTGCAGGCCATTGGCTATGTAGTTTTCCTTGTCAGTGTGGGCAGTATCTATCTTCAACCGCAGACCTGGCGATTAAATTGGTTCCGCGATCGAGCCGTATAGCTTGAAAAGTTCTGTTTGCAGCAACACGCGATTGTGTTGCTGCTTTTTTAGTTAATAAATATTGGGATTGGTAGTCTTGTCAGTGGTAGTTATCGCTGAACTTTATAAAATTGTTGATAATTATTAGCAATATGCGTCATAATAGCCTTAACTTAATGGTTATAATCTGAAAGATTTTAGAGTGAGTAAGCTTTATGCTAGTTCCATTTTTGATCATGCTACGCGAAGGGATTGAAGCTGCTCTAATCGTTGGCATTATTGGTAGCTATCTTCGTCAGACCGGCAATGGACAGTGGATGAAGCCGGTTTGGTTGGGTGTAGTCCTGGCTATCTTTTTATGTTTTGGCTTTGGTGTCATTCTCAAAACTACCAGTAGTGATTATCCTCAGAAACAACAGGAATTATTTGCATCAATAATTGCCTTCATCGCAGTGGGGGTCTTGAGTTGGATGGTGCTGTGGATGAAGCGAGCAGCGCGGTTAATGAAACTCAAAATTCAGGCATCTATTGACTATGCGGTAGCTTCCGGAGACCGCTGGGGCATAACTCTGGTGGGGATGGCTTTTTTTGCTGTAGCACGGGAGGGTTTAGAATCAGTATTTTTTCTCTTGGCTACTTTTGAGCAGAATGTCGGTATCGAAGCTCCCATTGGTGCAATTCTTGGTCTAATGGCTTCGATTTTGATCGGATTTGGTATTTATCAGGGTGGCGTTAGAATTAATCTTCAACACTTTTTTCGCTGGACAGGATTGTTCATCTTATTCGTGGCAGCGGGTTTACTGGCCAGTGCTTTCCGAGCCGCCCACGAAGCGGGGATCTGGAATCTTTTTCAAGATGTTGTGTTTGATGCCAGTAACGTTCTGCCAACGAATGGTCTGGTCGGGACTGTGTTAGCTGGCATATTAGGCTATAGCGATACTCCAACGGTGACGGAGGTGGTGGCTTACTTCGGCTACTTAATTCCGATGCTATTCCTATTCTTGACCACCAATAAAAATACTAAAACGGCGGCTTCATCTTAATGAATTTTACACAGTCTAAATTCTTCAAAAATACAATCATGAAATTTTTACCTGTTCGATCGAACCTTGTTATTTTTTGTCTATTGGCTTTAATGACTGCTAGCTGCTCCAGTAACCAACCAACTGGTGAAAGTCCAAAAACTGAAACTAGCTCAGCAGAAACCTCAATAGCTCCTGTCGATTTAACAGCACCGATCGCTGAATATAAAGTTTATGTTACTCAAGAAGTTGATCAATTGGTTGCTAAGACCAAGACTTTTACAGACACGGTGATTGCTGGTGATTTGGTTAAAGCTCAAAAGCTGTATGCTCCTGCCCGTGTACATTGGGAGCGGGCAGAACCAGCAGCTGAACTATTTTCCGATTTAGATGGCACGATGGATCAGCGGGCTGACAAATTTGAGTTGAAAGAGAAAGATCCGAAGTTTACTGGTTGGCACCGCTTAGAACTAATCTTGTTTCAAGATAAAACTACTAAAGGTACTAAAGAGCTGGCCACGAATTTGATGAAAGATACTCTTGAACTACAAAAACGGATGAAAGAATTAGTGATCGAACCAAAAAACATGGTGGGTGGTGCAGCCGCACTGATCGAAGAAGTCGCTGCCAACAAAATTAGTGGTGAAGAAAATCGCTATAGTAAAACTGACCTGTGGGATTTTTCGGCCAATGTCGAAGGCTCTCAGAAAATTGTGGAGTTGTTGCGACCATCGGTACAAACAGCTAACGCTGATTTACTTAAGCGGCTGGATGGGAGTTTTGGTAAAGTAAACGCGGGACTTTCTAAGTACAAAACGACTGATGGCGGCTATCAAACTTATGACAAGCTTAAAGATGCTGATCGCAATGACTTAAAATCAGCTATTACTGTTTTGGCCGAAGACCTTTCCAAGCTGCGAGGCACTCTAGGTGTCGAGTAACCTGTAAATCTATTTCTTTTGATCCATCTTAGTTAGAACATGCATGAGAGTTGTAAATCTTTTCCGTATTCGTTTAAACACTGCTATCTTTCTGTTTCTGCTCAGTTTGTTAGGTAGCTGCTCTGCTAATCAATCTGAAGATAAAGCAGTTAAAGACGCTGTTCTGCCCCAAACGGCAGTATCAGTTACCGAGAAAGCTTGTGACAAAATGGAGTTAACAGTTAATAGTGGTAAAAACATGTTCATCATCACCAACGCTAGTAGCACAGCTCAAGTTGAGTGGGAAATTATTGAGGGTGTAAAAGTAGTGGAAGAAGTCGAAAACCTAGCTCCTAAATTTGTACATAAGCTTAAGGCTAATCTCAAGCCAGGAGAATATGGCATGATTTGCGGTCGTAAAAGTAATGCTAGAGGCAAATTAACAGTTAAAGCGCTTTAAAATTCATCACTATAAATTTCAAAGATCATGGAAAGTACACCACAAAGACCGAAACTCATTATTACGCCCCGAATTACGCGCCGTGATTTATTAATAGGGATGGCAGCAGCTGGCGGAGTCGCAGCCTTGAGCAGTCTGGGCTATGAAGCTATTACTGCGAAAGAAGAGGATACTACTCAAGAAGTTGTTCCTTTCCTTGGCCTGCATCAAGCTGGTATTGTGAACCCGATTCCAGCAGCTGGTTTAGTGGTCTCTTTTGATGTTTTAGCAAAGAACAAGCAAGACTTGACGCGCTTACTCCAGACGTTGACTACTCAAATTGAATTTTTAACTAAGGGTGGTAGGGTGCCCCGAATTGATCCGAAGCTCCCACCGGTAAATTCTGGAGTGATGGGTGACCAAGTTTTTCCAGATAATTTGACGATCACTGCAGCTATAGGTGCTTCATTGTTTGATGATCGGTTTGCTCTGAGCAAAGTGAAGCCAGTTCATTTGGTGAAAATGCCTGCTTTCCCCAACGATGCTTTAGATAGTAGTCGCTGTCATGGAGATTTATTGTTACAGTTCTGTTCTAATACAACTGAAACTAACATTCATGCCTTGCGCGACATTATTAAAAACCTACCTGATTTAATTTCTTTGCGCTGGCAACTAGATGGATTTCTACCACCGCATACACTCAAGCAGCCCGGTGAAAATCCTCGCAATCTATTGGGCTTCAAGGACGGCACCGCTAACTTAGATGCCAAAGATCAAAAGCTGATGGACAAATCTGTATGGGTGCAGCCAAAATCGAACGAGCCAGCTTGGACAGCCGGTGGTACTTATCAAGTAGTAAGAATCATTCGGAATAGAGTTGAATTTTGGGATCGGACTCCACTTAAAGAACAGCAAGAAATTATTGGTAGAGATAAATACACTGGCGCACCGCTGGGAATGAAAAATGAGCGGGATACTCCCAAGTATGATAATGATCCGGAAGGTAAAACCATTTTTAAAGACGCTCATATTAGATTAGCTAATCCTCGAAAGTCTGACTTAGGCTTCATTCTCCGCCGAGCCTTTAACTATTCTCGTGGCTATACAAAGTCCGGTCAGTTGGATATGGGGTTATTATTTGTCTGTTTTCAAGCGGATTTGGAGCGTGGTTTTGTTACTGTCCAAGAACGTTTAAATGGTGAACCACTTGAAGAATATATTCAGCCAGTAGGTGGTGGATATTTCTTTGCTCTACCAGGTGTCAAGGATAAAAATAGCTACTTAGGTAAAGCTTTACTGGAAGCATAGTTGTGACAGATTAGTTTCTTTCAGAATCTTCTGCCATGAGAGCGATCGATCTACTACACTGCCAATTGTTGGCAGTGATGGCGGGATAACCCATTTGCACTGCCTCTGTGCAAATACCATAGATGGTAAGCTGGCAATCAAGCATATGCCAGCCGCATTTTTCGACCTGCTTAATACTCTGTTTCAGAATGGAGTCATTCTCGAACTCGATGGTGCGATTGCATTGAATGCAAACTACATGGTGATGATGATGCGGAGATGATGTATTTATTTCATAGTGCTTATGACCTTCGGCCAGTTCTAACTCCCGCAAAATTCCCATACGCGCCATAACCTTCACCGTGCGATAGACGGTAGATAAACTAATATCTTCCTGCCGTTTTTCTAGGGTTCTATATAAATCATCGGCACTGAGATGATTCCCCTGAGGCAACGTTTGAAAGACTTGGAGAATTTTTTCGCGCTGAGGTGTAAGCCGCCAGCCTTTGTTGTTTAACTCTGCCCGGAAAGAGTTAGGTGTAATAGCCACTAGTAATCACTATTTAGCACGTCAAGATATCAGGTAATATCATAGCTCTTATAAGAATAAATCTCAATAGTGTTTTGTTATCTTACTTGAACATCTTCTCCATTCAATCGCGATAGCGGCAAAATTCAGCTAATTTGCGCTAGAGCGTAAGCCCTAACTAGTTCAAAATAGTCTTTATCAATAAAAAGTCCAAAAGTTAGTTGAAAATGATGAAAGATTTAGACCAAAAACAAACGATCAATACCCTGCGGAGTATTATGGAGTTTGAGCTAGCTGGAGTAGTTCGCTATACTCACTATGCTCTGATGGTGACTGGACCAAACCGCATCCCGATCGTAGATTTTTTCAAAGCACAGGCTAATGAGTCTTTACTACATGCTCAACAGGTTGGCGAAATCTTGACCGGTTTAGAAGGACACCCTTCATTGAAAATTACACCGATGGAAGAAACCTACAAACACACTGTCAAAGATATTTTGACAGAAAGCCTATCTCATGAAACGAAGGCACTCAAACTTTATAAAGACTTGTTAGATACTGTTGAAGATGCCAGCGTCTACTTAGAAGAATTTGCTAGAACTATGATCGGGACAGAGGAGCTACATACGATCGAGATCAAAAAAATGCTACGAGACTTTAGCTAACTACTGTTATCTAAGGTGAATAATCCAAATATTGGGAGTGCAAATCCTTAGCTGGCTAGCATTGGTTCAAGTAATTGTGCCAATCTGGATGTTGACGCTTTGTGACAAATGATGCCTGATGGCTTTAGCCTGACGTTGGGAGCGTGTTTGCATTCCTTAAGGCAACCTACTTTTTCGATAAATACCACGTCCTGTAAGTTACGCTCTTGAATCATTACTTGTAGCGCCTCGCAGATCTTGCCACTGCCGTGTTTATGGCAAGATCCCTTGCTACATACCTGAACCCTGATAGAAGGAATATAGCTTTTAGTTTTATTTGGTTGGTAGTCATCAAGCACGGTTAAGACACTGACAGCCTTGAGATGATGATGACCAGTTTTAACTTGTAGTTTTAGATAAGTACTCGATTTCAGTAGTCGCTCTAGTATTGGCCGGAGTGTTTTGGGGACTTTGATTTGCTGAATTTGATCGACTTGTCCGCCAGCGGAGCGATCAGATGTTTTGATGTGTAATCGTTTAAGCTCTCCAGCTCGTGAGAATTGCCCGCCGACGAAAGACCCTTCAATAGTTGTAAGCATTAATATTGATGTCGCAATAGTTAATCTATATTCTAGCAGCTATTAAAATAAATTCTCAATTTGATGGCTGGCTAGATTTTCGTTTAGCCTGAAACTGTTTGCCCTAATTATATTCAGACTTTTATTACTTGCGAGGTTGAATTTTTTGAATAATCTTATTGACATATAATTTCAATAGCTGTAGAGTGAGTACATAGATTACCAGTTGGAAAGTTTTGTGAAAGTTTAGTTCTTAAACTACTTCAGATTTTTCTTATGAGTCTGGTGTTCTCCTCTCTAACATTTGATTAAATATTTGGGTTGGGTAAGTCTCGCTTGCCTGCCCATATTTTTTTAAGATTTGCGTCATTGGCCAGCAACGCCTCTTTTTGATGGCTTAAGACTGCTTTAGCTAACATCTGTATTGCAAAAAATTACTATTTGGAAATATAATCTGTCTGAATGAGTAATAGACTAATCGACCATTGACCAATGGTCGCGGATGAGTCCTAACTAACTTTCTCTTATAAAATTCACCGATCAAACATGTCTAAAATTCAACTTGGATTGCTCAGCTTACTTTCGATCATCATGCTGGGTGCGATCGATACCAACAAAGCCGTTGCTAATGAGCAAATGCCCCGTACTAACTCACCGGCAACATCACTAGATTCTGCTTTGGATCAACCACAGGACCTGGCGGTGGAGACAAGTACTGCCGATTTGTACGCTCAGGCTCCAGCTCCAGCACCACCAGATGAGAAAAAGCCAGAGGAAAAAAAAGGTATCGACGCATTTTCTTCTACGACTAAGCTGACTGGCCAAGTAATTTTCGGGGTGAATTCTGGTCTATCAGGAAACAGTTTTAGCAATACCCCCATCTTTGGCCAGCGCACCCGATTGGAGCTGGCCACGGCCATTGGCAATGGGACGCTTACTACCCGTCTACAATCTAGCGGTTTAGGTCTAGTCAATGATAATGCTAGTAATTTGGTTGGCACTCCGGAAGGTACAGCTTCCTTTGCTGATGGTACTACTGATAATGCTGTCAAAATCGATCTACTGAAGTATGATGTGCCTCTTGGTCCTAATACTCAATTAACGGTGGCAGCTAATGCTGCTGGGGCTGATGATTTCACCGATTCGATTAATCCGCTGTTTGATGGAGATGGTGCTAGTGGTTCGATCTCACGTTTTGGTGGTCGTCCGGCAATTTATTACTTGGTATCGGGAACGGGTGCGGGGATCCGCCAGAAACTTAGCCCTACTCTAGAAGGTAGTATTGGGTATTTAGCTTCTGCTGCTAGTGATCCAACTGCTGGTTTGGCTGGTGGTGGTTATGGAGCAATTGCTCAGCTCACTTACATCCCTAGTGAAAATACCAAGTTAGGCTTGACCTATGTCAATGCCTTTACGCCAACCGCTGCCGTCGGTAGTACCAATTCAGTTTTTGGGATTGGGAGCACTAATGCTAGTGATTTAACTGGTAATAACAATATGTTTGGTCTAGAAGTTTCCACTAAACTTAATCCCAAACTGGCTTTAGGTGGTTGGGTCGGCTATAACAAAAATAGTAATGGTGGAGATACTAAAGATGTGCTGACCTGGGCAGTGACAGCTGCTTTTCCCGATTTGGGTGCTCCTGGTAATTTAGGTGGGTTGATTGTGGGCCAAGAACCCCGTGTCACCGCAGCTACCGGCGCAGCAGTAGCTGATACTGGCTCTTCGCTACACTTGGAAGGCTTTTACCAAGTCAAGCTCAGCGACAGTATTAGCGTGACTCCTGGGTTAATCTATCTGACGGCACCCGATCAAAATAGTGCTAATGGTGGTGCTTTGATTGGTACTGTTCGTACTACTTTTAGTTTCTAGTCTGCTGTGTACCTTAATCAAATTTAACTTGCACGAAAATAGTCATAGTTGTCTATATGACTGTGACTATTTTTATATTCAGTATGGACAAGATTTTGATGGCTTAAGAATTAAGTCTGATCGCAAGCTAAAAAGTTAATTATTCAAGGTGTTCAGCAGTAGTGCTGTTAGAAACGACAAACGGTAAATGCGCGCTGCCCAAGCCCTTGCTGATTCTTGGATCACTACTATGGTTCAAAACAAATAGGGGATATGTGCGATCGCTACCCTCCGTAATTAGATGTCGATAATAATTGGGTGTTACCCATTCGTAGTTATTGTCTAATATGACTTGGGTCTGTCGCCACCGACTCAACAAATCAGAAAAATGCTCATCAGGGCGATGAATCATCACGATGATTTCACCGCCTATTTTGATCTTCCACTCTGGATCACAGAGTAGATAAGCTAAATCACAGGGTAATAGAGCTGAAGTAGAGCCACGACTAATACTGGTAAACAGCTGAGAATCCTTACTGACTGGCTGTCGCACCTTGATGATCGGGAGCGGCAACGTAATTAGACTTTCTTTCGATCGACGGATACTTGGTACCATTTCGATGTAAGGGCGATATTGCTGAAGTAAAGTGATCGCCAACTCATGGTTACTATATTTGGCTAGGAGTGACTCGTACACTTCTCGCTGACTAGTCATTAGCCTAACTTTTCAAATACTTTGAACATCGGTAGATACATTGATAGCAAGATCACTGCTACCATCCCAGCTAAGAACACCATCATAATTGGTTCTAAAACACTGGTGAGAGCTTTCACGGCCTGTTCGACTTCATCTTCATAGAAATCAGCCACTTTCATCATCATGGAATCGAGTTCTCCAGTTTCTTCTCCAATGCTAATCATTTGGATCGCCAAAGGCGGGAAAACTTTTTCCCGTTGTAAGGCTAAACTGAGCATTCCCCCCTGCTGTACTTCTTGCTTAGACTTGTCGATCGCATTGGCAATTACCTGGTTGCCAGAAGTATCACGCACAATGTCTAAAGAACTGAGAATTGGTACTCCAGAACGGGTTAAGGTACCAAAAATCCGGCAAAATCTGGCGACTGCTGTTTTTTCATTTAAGTCACCTAAGATGGGCATTTTTAGTAATAATCGATCGATCGTTACCCGACCATTTTTAGTTTTGTAGTAAGTTCTAAAAGCAATCACGGTACCCACAATCACAATGACTGGAATAATGGCTCGCCAGCTAGTCAAAATATTACTGATATCTAGCATGAATAAAGTCAAGCCCGGCAGTTCTGTCCCTAAGCCCTTGAAAATATTAGCGAATACCGGAATTAGAAAAACAGTCATTCCTACAAAAACAATACAGGCTAGAATTCCCACCGCGATCGGATAAGCCATTGCCCCTTTTACCTGATTTTTCAACCTGGCCATATCTTCTAAGACTTTAGCCAAGCGATTTAAGACTTCATCTAATACACCGCCCACTTCGCCAGCTTGCACCATACTGATATACAGATTATCAAAACAGTCGGGATGTTTACGCATGGCATCCGAAAGATTTACCCCCTGCTGGACTTCTAGGCTGATCGCCTTAAGCGACTTCTTCATCCGGGGGTTAGTGCATTGTTCACCCAAAATGCTCAAGCAGCGCACCATGGCGACACCCGCATTCACCATCGCTGCAAACTGTCTTGAAAAAATAGCTTTATCTCGCACCGAGACTGGACTCATCGCTGCTTCAATATCTTGAACGCTAATTTTGCTGAAATCAAAACTTTTTTGTTGGTGAATATTTTGCACGAACTGATATTTTTTACTCAGTTGTTTCCGGGCAACTTGAATAGTTGTAGCAGAGACTTTTTCTTGACGAGTGTTGCCCTGATTATCACGGACTTCAGCAATGAAAGTAGGCATATTGGTAATTGAATGAGGGAAAGTACTAAGGATGAAAATTTTAGTTGCGGCTACTAGCCATCATTGGTGTTGAGCCGACTAGTCGTTCTAGCTCGTCGGGCTTAGCAGCTCTAGTCATAGCGACTTCAAAACTGATTTTGCCTTCTCTAACATATTTGGCTAACATCATTTCTAAGGTCTGCATTCCCAGCTTGGCACCGGTCTGAATTGAGCTGTACATTTGAGCCGTTTTGCCTTCTCGAATGAGATTGGCGATCGCGGGGGTAACTACCATGATTTCTTGTACTAACATGCGACCATATTCACCGGGCTTCGGATTTTTTTTGGGAGTTAGACACTGACTAAATACGGCGATTAAAGAGTTGGAAAGCTGCGCCCGGATCTGGGGCTGTTGTTCTGGTGGAAAAACATCTAGCATCCGATCGACAGTCTGAGCCGCCGAACTGGTATGCAAAGTGCCAAAAACTAAGTGGCCAGTTTCGGCAGCGGTAATGGCCAAACTGATAGTTTCTAAATCCCGCATTTCTCCTACCAGAATCACATCAGGATCTTCCCGCAAAGCGGCACGGAGTGCGTTAGAAAAAGTCCTGGTATCTTCGCCCCGTTGACGTTGATGGATCAAACTCTTCTGATTGGGAAAGACATATTCGATCGGATCTTCGATCGTCAAAATATGTTCAGCGCGGGTGCGATTAATTAGATCCACCATGGCGGCCATCGTAGTGGTTTTTCCCGAACCAGTGGGACCAGTGACCAATACTAAACCGCGTGGGCGTTTCGTAGTTTCCCGCACAATGTCGGGTAATCCTAGTTGTTCAAACTGTGGAATTTTAGAAGACAATGCCCGTAAACAGGCCGCGTAGCAACCCCTTTCTTTATAAACATTCACCCGAAACCGGGCTAAACCTTTCACCCCATAGGAGCAATCTAATTCCCAATTTTGCTCTAATTCTTTCCGCTGGGTGTTGTTGAGCATACTAAAGATTAGTTTTTGACAATCTTGAGGCGAAAGCGGCTCATCGTTAATCGGGGCGAGTTTACCACTGACCCGAAAGTAAACAGGAGAACCAGCCTGAATATGCATATCGGAGCCGCCCATTTCGACTAGCTGCTCCATTAAATCTTCAACTAATAAATCACTCATTTTTAAGCTTGATCTCCTGTTTAAATGGGGCTAGCCAAATTCCAATTAACTTGGTTTTATGTGGCGGAATTTAGTTTTCAAAGCGAGGGGTCATACAGTACGGGCAGTCTAGCCATTCTGGTCTTAGCTCGGCAGTACAACCACGACAAACCAGTGTTGATCGCCGCTTGGCGCGGAGTTCAGATTCCAACCCAGAATCGGTAAATGTTACCCGCTCTACTTCCTCTAAGCTAGTGTGCCCTTCTTGCACCAGTTGTAAACTATAGGCCAGCAAAGTTTTCATGCCTTGCTGCACAGCAGTTTCTTTAATTAAAGTTGTGGGTGCTCGTTGGTTAACGAGCGTAGCGATTTCATCGGTAACTCTCATGACTTCGTATACCCCAACTCGTCCTTTGTAGCCCACTCCATTACAGTTCCGACAGAGGGTACCTTCCCGACGGCAATCTTCGACTGACTCTGGTAGTAAGCTATTAGCCTTATAAAAAGTCACTACGCCTTCACTGGATACCGTCATGCCAAACCGCGCTAATTCTTCGCGAGATGGATTGTAGGGGATCCGACAGGTGCTACAAATGCGCCGTACTAACCGCTGGGCTACTACCCCGACCAACGCTGCTGAGACCATGAATGGTTCTACTCCCATTTCATCCAGGCGGGCGATCGACCCAGCCGCATCGTTGGTGTGCAGGGTGGTCATGACCAAATGACCAGTGAGGGCGGCTTCCATGGAAGTCTTGGCCGTCTCTTTATCGCGGGTTTCACCTACTAAGATAATGTCGGGATCTTGACGCATAAAAGCCCGTAAAATCGAAGGGAAGTCTACACCTTTATCTCTAATAACTTGGACTTGGTTAATTCCAGGCAGAGCGTATTCGATCGGATCTTCGGCCGTACTAATGTTCACCGCTGGATCGTTACGTTCAGCCAGCAGGGAATAGAGAGTCGTGGATTTACCCGAACCAGTGGGACCGGTGACCAAAATCAAACCAAAGGGCTTGGCTCCCATACTCCGGACAGTTTCTAGTGTTTCCTCATCGCTGATCAGCTTGTCTAAGCCCAACTGGGTCGTCGAGTTATCCAAAATCCGCATACAGACTTTTTCGCCGTAGCGGCTAGGCAAAGTACTCATCCGAAAATCTACTTTGCGGCCTTCATAGGTTCGTCTAATGCGGCCATCTTGGGGTTTGCGGCGCTCCGAAATATCTAGTTCGGCAATAATTTTGAAGCGAGAAATTACTGCTGGAATAATGTGCTTGGGCATAATCGGGAAAGCCTGACGCAGCACTGAATCTTTGCGGAAACGTACTCGTAATCCTTCTTCTTGAGGTTCGATATGAATATCGGATACCTTTTCGAGTAGCGCCTTGGCCAGAATTTGGTTAACTAATTTGACTACCGGCGCAGCTTCAGCGCCTTCAATGTCAATGCCATCGTCAGCCTCTTCTACGGCCGGTTGCAGATCGCCATAAGTACCAAAATCAGCCAACATATTGTTGACATCCATTTTGCGCTCAGACTCATTGGCCTCATCCTGCTGCATCTTTTCATCTAGATACCGATCGAGCAGCAATTGATAGTCTTCGAGGGGAATTACCTGGGCGGCCCAGGAGATATTGTACTGACGTAAAATTTTGTCGAGGTCATTGCAAACTGCCAAGTCTCCGGGGTTCACCATTGCCAGGGTCAAAACTGGCGGGTCTGTATCACTGACTTCTACTGGCAACACTTTCAGTTGGCGACAGCTATCGATCGAGACGTAGGTCGTAATTAAACTCCGCATCGTCGATTTGTTGATGTTACTATTGCTGACATCCAGGCTGGGTAAACCATACACAACCTTGAGTTCAAAGAGCTGCTGTTTTTTGTACTGCTGGCGCAGTTCCACCGGCAGTTCGCGGCCACTGAGTTCTTCTAAGACCTCCATCAGCGGTTTGTTGGCATTACGGCTTTCGACCAATGCCTGTCTCATCTGCTCTACATTGACATAACCCGACTGAATGAGCTTATTGCCAAAAGGGGAAAAGTCATTGCGGGCGATCAGCGCACGTTTGGGGGTGAAAGATTGCGTCATAGATGCTCAAAATAGTGTCTCTATGCTCATAGAATGCCCATGATTACTGCCAAAACAATAAAGCTACTAACAAAATTGCAATAAATATCAGTAAAAAAAAATTTGGCTGTGCAAATGGTTCAGGAGCAACTGGAGTGGGTACAGTAAGGGCAGGATAAATAATCTAAATCTAAAGCTAAAAACATTCTTGATATTGGTAAAGCCCAGACCATTAGCGATTACCCCCATATCCAGTGATGCAAAAATGTTTTAAAGTGACATGTGAAATGCAACTGCTAGCAATCTGTTAATTAGAATTGAGTGTTTATGATGAGCGAAATTGAAAACCAACCAGACAATACCGCTATGAGCGAGGAAGCAACTTCTGCTCCAGAAAATAAGACCTTTACTGATGATGTCCAAGAGCAGTCCGAAATGGCGATCGGCAGTGAAGGGGCTGATGGAGCGGTAGTACTACCATCCGATATGGATAGCTTAACCGCTCAAATTACGGAGCTAACCGAACAGCGGGATGCCGCTCAGCAACAGTACATTCGCATTGCCGCTGATTTTGACAATTTCCGCAAACGTAATGCCAAAGAAAAAGAAGAGCTGGAAATCCGGGTCAAATGCACAACCATTGGTGATTTGTTAGTGGTAGTAGATAATTTTGAGCGGGCACGTACCCAGATTAAGCCCCAAAACGAGGGAGAATCAGCCATTCACAAGAGCTATCAGGGTCTCTATCGACAGTTGGTAGATGGCTTGAAAAAATCTGGCGTTTCACCAATGCGGCCAGAAGGTCAGATGTTTGATCCTAACCTACATGATGCGATCGCCCGCCAGCCCACGGACGAATATCCGGAAGGCACCGTGATCGAAGAACTGCAACGCGGCTATTTCTTGGGCGACAAAATTCTGCGTCATGCGTTGGTGAAAGTAGCGATCCCGATCGAACAACTCACGCCCAGCGATGCTGACAGCAGCGGCGAAGAAGCTGAATAACTTGCCGCCTCTTAGCTTCACCTTCTTTATTATTTATTGTTTTGCTGCCCCAGTGTTATGGCAAAAGTAATCGGCATTGATCTTGGTACTACTAATAGCTGTCTGGCCATCCTAGAGGGTGGCCAAGCCTGTGTGATTTCCAATGGCGAAGGTGGTCGTACCACCCCCAGTATTGTTGGTTTTGCCAAAGATGGTGAACAGCTGATTGGTCAGTTGGCCAAAAGGCAAGGAGTCACTAATGCTGAAAATACTGTTTATAGTATTAAGCGCTTTATTGGCAGACGCTGGCAAGACACCGAATTAGAACGGAGTCGGATGCCCTATACCTGTGTTAAAGGCCGCGACAATACGATCGATGTCCAAATCCGAGGCCGTAGTTATACACCGCAAGAAGTGTCGGCCATGATTTTGCAAAAACTGAAACGCGATGCTCAGGACTTCCTGGGAGAAACAGTGCAACAGGCGGTAATTACTGTCCCAGCTTATTTTACCGATGCTCAACGGCAAGCTACAAAGGATGCTGGTACGATCGCGGGTCTAGAAGTTTTGCGGATCATTAACGAGCCAACAGCGGCGGCTTTGGCTTATGGTCTCGACAAAATGCAGCACCAGCAGTGCATTCTGGTGTTTGACTTAGGCGGTGGTACCTTTGATGTCTCCATTTTGCAGCTGGGAGATGGAGTATTTGAGGTCAAAGCCACCTCTGGTAATAATAATTTAGGCGGAGACGATTTTGATAATGAAGTGGTGCGCTGGCTTCTCCAAAATTTTAAAGCTAAAGAAGGCATCGACTTACTCAGGGATAAAATGGCTCTCCAGCGACTGCGGGAAGCAGCTGAAAAAGCTAAGATTGAGCTGTCCACCATGGCCAATACTTCAATCAATCTGCCATTCTTAGCCGCTGATGCCAGTGGGCCGAAGCATTTAGAAGTGGAGTTGAGTCGAACGCAGTTTGAAGACATGGTAAAGCATTTGATCGAGGCCACTCTCGAACCATTAACCCGGGCGCTCAAAGATGCTGATATCGATATTAAAGAGATCGATCGCATTTTGCTAGTGGGTGGTTCTACCAGAATACCGGCCGTCCAAAAGGCTCTACAAAAGTTTTTTGGTGGTAAAGAACTCGATAAATCAGTTAACCCCGATGAAGCGATCGCCATGGGAGCTGCTATCCAAGCTGGCATTGTCAGTGGAGATATTCAAGATGTGCTCCTACTGGATGTCACACCATTGTCAATGGGTATTGAAACCCTGGGCGAGATTTGCACAAAAATTATTGAACGCAATACCACCATTCCGACCAGCCGCTCTCAGGAGTTCTCCACCGCTGTCGATGGTCAGACTTCGGTCGAAATCCATGTTTTGCAAGGTGAGCGGGCGATGGCTCGCGACAATAAAAGCTTGGGTAAGTTTTTGCTCCAAGGAATTCCACCCGCGCCGCGTGGGGTACCCAAAATTGAAGTAGCTTTTGAAATTGATGTTAACGGCATTTTAAAGGTATCCGCTCAAGATCGAGGGACTGGTCGCGAGCAAACTATTTCGATTACTAATACCGGCAGTTTAAATCCCCAAGATATTGAACGGATGCGCAAAGAAGCGGAATCGTTTGCTCAAGACGATTGGCGAAGGTTACAAATGGTCGAGCTAAATAACCAAGCCCAGGCCATGATGTACAGCTACGAAGTTACTCTCCGGGACAATGGCCACTTGATTAGTGACAATATGCGTGAAGCTGTGGAAGCAGCGGCTACTGCGTTACAGATGACCTTACTCGAACCAGCGACTGACCTGGAAAATATTCAGCAGTTGCTCGATCGCTTCCAGCAAAAAATCTTGGCATTAGGATCAGCCGTTTATCAACGCGCTGATGGCAATATGGTGCCTGATCTGCCCTCTGATCCATCGCCTAGAGCAGCAGGCTCAGGCTCCCCACCAAAATCGCCACCGCCACCACCACCCAGTCACATCAATGGTACCGGTGCTGGTCATCGCAAAGTCATTTCTAGTACCTTAACATTTGAAGATGACGAGACCGCAACGACGGACTATGAGGTTGTAGAATAGTTTAGGTGACAGACTGGTTCGGTTTCACGCATCATCACTAAGCACTAGTTCATTTACAATATAGGCGGTGTCCTGCTGTAGATTGGCGGTACACTGCCCAACTGCCAACATCATCAAGTTATAGCAATCATCTATGGCACGCGACTATTATGAAATCTTAGGCATCAGCCGCACTGCCGATCAAGAGGAAATTAAGCGTGCTTACCGCCGCCTAGCCCGCAAGTATCACCCAGATGTGAACAGGGAACCAGGAGCCGAAGAAACCTTTAAAGAAGTCTCCCGGGCTAATGAAGTGCTTTCCGATACGGAAGTGCGGGCACGCTATGACCAGTTTGGAGAGGCTGGCGTGAACGCTGGAGCTGGTCAGGGCTACGGTGACATGGGAGATATGGGTGGACTCGCCGATATCTTTGAAACCTTTTTTGGAGGCTTTGGAGGTTCCCAAACTGCCGGTGGTGGTCGGCGGCGTAACGGTCCAGTACGCGGTGAGGATCTGCGCTTAGATCTCAAGCTGGATTTTCGGGAAGCAGTATTTGGTGGTGAAAAGGAAATTCGTATTCCTCATCTAGAAGCTTGCGGCGTTTGTAAGGGTAGTGGCGCTAAACCAGGCAGCCAGTCTAAAACCTGTGGTACCTGTAATGGTGTTGGTCAAGTCCGCCGCTCTACCAGAACGCCTTTTGGGACTTTTAATCAGGTAGCCGTTTGTCCCACCTGTAACGGCGAAGGCCAAGTTATTGAAGATAAATGCGATTCTTGTAATGGAGCTGGCCGCAAACAGGAAACCAAAAAATTAAAAATTACCATTCCCAAAGGGGTAGATAATGGTACCCGCCTGCGAGTATCTAGAGAAGGCGATGCCGGTCTGCGCAGTGGTCCAGCGGGAGACCTGTATGTTTATCTGATGGTCGAGGAAGATCGGGAGTTTCGCCGCGAAGGGATTAACATCCTTTCGACTTTTCCCGTTAGCTACCTGCAAGCGATTTTGGGCAGTCATGTGCAAATAAATACTGTGGATGGGTTGTTTGAAGCGACGATCGAACCAGGTACTCAGCCCAATACAGTGCTGACCTTAACCAGCAAAGGGGTACCCCGACTGGGCAATGCAGTCAGTCGCGGTGATCACTTGGTGACACTGAAAGTGGAAATCCCGACCAAGACCAATAGCGAAGAACGGGAGCTACTAGAGCAGCTGGTGAAGATTCGTGGGGAAAAAGCAGGCAAGACTGGCATTGAAAACTTCTTGGGCGGTTTATTCAAATAACTAGATTAAATGACTAATTCTTCTGATGTGCAACCTCATGTTCAACTAGATCTTCGTGGTACGCCCTGTCCTTTGAACTTTGTGCGTGCCAAGCTGCGCTTGGAGCAAATGGCTCCTGGTCAGATTCTTGAGGTATGGTTGGATCCGGGTGAGCCGATCGAACAAGTCCCCAACAGTCTCCAAATGTCTGGCTATACTATTGCCCAGATCATTACTCATCCTGGTTTCTTTGCCCTGCAAGTGCAGTCCTAATGCTGCCATCTGCCATTGGCACAGTCATTGCCGTCCAGGCTAACTTTTACCAAGTGCAACTGCTTAATGGTCAGCAGCTGCTGTGTACTAAACGAGAGAAACTCAAGAAAATTGGTACTAAAGTGATGGTGGGCGATGTGGTCACGGTTGCTGACTGGCAGAGTGAGCGCGGGGTGATTACTACAGTAGCCGAGCGGCGTAACGAATTGGATCGACCACCGATCGCTAATGTCGATTGCATTATGCTGGTGTTTGCCTTGGCGGAACCAGCGATCGATCCTTTATTACTGAGCAAGTTTTTAGTAAAGGCTGAATCGACAGATATCCCAGTGAAACTCTGTTTGAATAAGTGTGATCTGCTATCGGCAGCTGAGCAAGAACAATGGATCACTCGGTTAAGTGCTTGGGGATATCCACCTATTTTAATTAGCACCCTGACTAGTGCGGGGATGTCGGTATTACAGGAGCAACTACGCGATCGAACGACAGTATTAGCTGGACATTCGGGGGTGGGCAAGTCCAGCCTGATTAATCAATTGATTCCCGACTTAGATTTGCGAGTCGCAGCTGTGTCGGGCAAGCTAAATCGTGGCAGGCACACTACCCGCCATGTGGAGCTATTTAACCTGCCGACTGGTGGTTTAATTGCTGATACACCGGGATTTAATCAGCCAGATTTGACTTGTTATCCCACAGACCTACCCACTTATTTTCCAGAGATTCGATCTCAGCTACCGAGCAATTGTCAGTTTAATGACTGCGTTCATCAGGGTGAGCCGGGTTGTGTGATCGATCGAGAGTGGGAGCGCTACCCGCATTACCTAGAGTTTTTGGCGGAGGCGACCAAGTATCAGCAGCAAGTCATTAACCAAAAACAGCCAGATGCCCAGTGGAAACAAAAGACTAATAAGCTAGAACCATTACTAGCAGCTAAGCGCTACCGGCGCGTTTCGCGGCGCTCTCAAACCCAAGGCTTGCCAAATTTAACTGAAGATTCCACTGAAGACGACTAAAAACTGGCTTTTACTTGCATCCCATAGACGGTATTGCCTTGACCATCTTCACGAATCAGGGGGAACAGAATTAGGCCATTCTTTTGACTCAGTTCTAGTTCACCGACTAGGTAGCCCAAGCCCGCTCCAATTAATACTTCTGACCAACGGTGCCGATTAAGGCTGACTCGGGAATAGCCAATTAAAGCGGCTCCAGCATACCAGGCGATTGCCCAATCCGGGTGGTATTTACTCTGAATACGGGCGGCGGAAAACGCGGTCATGGCATGACAGCTGGGGAAACTAT
>JAYUSR010000020.1:0-2677 GCA_043755575.1 Synechococcales cyanobacterium | reverse complement strand
TTTGCCGGGGGCTGGATCACATCTCGGACGGCGGGACGCATGAGTCGCAATGCCGCACTGTTAAATGGCGCGATTCTATGGGCATCAACATTAGCACTCAGTGCTTGGCTGCTATCGAGCGGCGTCAGTGGAGCGTTTGGCCTGGTCGCTTCCAATGCAGGTGACATAATTAATCAAACACAGCAAAATCCCGCAGTGCCTTCTCCCGGTGTCACAGCCCAACAGGCTCGCGACATAGCAGGTAATGCCGCTAAGGTAAGCTGGTCGTTTGTACTGGGCTCGCTGCTTGGGCTGGCCGCAGCTTTAATCGGATCGGCGGTAGGCTGTCGTGCTCCCCGAACCACAACTACCGATACCTATGGATCGCCGATGAGCAGTCGAGAATAGGCTGAGTTGAAAAGTCAGCGGTCTAGAGAGCTTTTGGGCCGCTGCCACACTAATAAAATCTCGTTTTGAGTACAGTTACTCAACTAGGAACAATGGCATAACGCCGCATATGCAAATCTGAGGATTCTAGGAACATGACTGCTACCTATACGCCAAAGCCAAAATTTCACGCTGAATTTCCAGTTAGTTTCACTGGCGGAGAAGGAACAGTACGCGGTGCTAAGTGGGAATTTGGTCGATGGATTTATCTTGTTGAAATGGCCTTAGGAATAGAGCCAGAGTTTGGTCGAATTGGTCCAGAAGCAATGGTGCTGCTTGATGAAACTGATTTGTATGAGACATAGCAGCCAATCGTCGCCCCTAACCGGGCTTTGGGTCGCAGCAGTGATTATGCTCCTCTGGGTTAGCAGTTTGGATTTTCTTTTGTTTCTAAATTTCGACCGACTGACTGCTCCACTGATACTAGCAGCAGTCTTAGGCCGCACCTTTATTCAGACGGGACTGTTCATTGTGGCCCATGATGCCATTCATGGTACGGTCCTGCCGAGCGCTGGGGCAGATTCTCCTATGGCAAGTCGATCTTTGAATGATGCGATCGGACAGCTAGCCGTGGCCCTATATGCACTCCTGCCCTACCAAAAACTAGCCGCAAATCACCGACGCCATCATCGGCATCCTGGACAAGCCAATGACCCTGATTTTCACGATGGGGTACATCGGAGTCTTTTGGCCTGGTATTTGACATTCATGGGCAGATACCTTGACAGGCGGCAGCAGATTGTGGAATTTTTTGGCATTGGGGCAATATTTTCTGTATTGCACTGGGGTTTCCATGCGGCCCTGCCTAATTTATTCTTGTTTTGGATATTGCCGATCGTGCTGAGTTCAATGCAGCTATTTTTCTTCGGCACCTATTTACCCCATCGGCGGATTAGCGGTTCTGAGACTGGCCATCAAATCACCAGCAGTTCCTACTCGCCGACTTTGTCATTCTTAACCTGCTACCACTTTGGCTATCACTGGGAACACCACGAATATCCTTCTCTTGCCTGGTATAGACTGCCGTTTGCCCGTTATCACAAGCCTGAAGCTATTGTCGATTCTGTTGCAGAGCAGCTAAGTGCCAAATTAGACAATCGCTGCATATCCTAGCCCTCATCCCCACCCCTTCTCCCTAGGGAGAAGGGAGCAAGATTCAAAGTCCCTCTCCCGAGGGGAGAGGGATTTAGGGTGAGGGCCGATTGTTGCAAGCAAAGTTTAATTTGGTATAAGCGCCAATATCTGTCGATCGACTGCAAAATAGTTTGAAAATTCATCCATTCGAGTGATTTCGACTAAGGTTGAAACTGTTAAGTTGAATGGTAGGTGTAGCCAAGACAGAGGATCAAACCTTCCGTTGCATCCGTCTGCTGCAAGAAATACCTTATTACTAACAAAACCACTTGGAGAACATAATGAACTTTCCTATCAACCACCTGCTTGCACCACTCAGCATTGTCATCGGCAGCCTTTCTTTGCCTGCGATGGCCCAAACAACCTCGCTGACAAATCCTTGTCCCAAAATTTACTACGAAGAACCCTACAATCAACGGCTGGTTGTGCCCGCGAGCTGTCCTCCCAATGCCGCGACAACATCACAGAATCAACAGAGCCAACTGCCGACGCTGAACCCTAGCGCCATGCCTGTCAATACAACGCCACAGCTTTTGCCAGGAAATGAACCTGCGCCTATTGCAACTGTTGCCCTGCAATCCGGTCGAGTCACTGTACAACTTAAGAATACCGTCAATACGCCAGTCACTTACCAAGCTATTGGTCATACGGAAGAACGTACCCTAGCGCCTCGCTCCGAGGTAACGCTTCAGGATCTTCCTGCCCCTGTAACGATCACATTTTTGCGATCGGATTCAGGCTTACTTCAAGTCGCACCTACGATGAATGCTGAACCCGGTAACTTGATGTTGATGCTGAACGAGGCTACGGGGTTGAGTAATAGCCAGGGCTCCGTGCGTATCCAAACAACGGGCAGTGTCTTGGCTTATTAAGCAGTTCTTACCTACCTCTATCCCATATTTAGGAGTTTTGTCATCCCATGCGTTTTTCCAACCTTGTCCAATTGACGGGGGCGATCGCTATCGTTAGCTTGATTGCTGCACCTAAAGTCCAAGCTCAAATGAATGAGAATTATGCAGGTGTCTCAGGTGGGGCCTCTTTTAATGACTCGAATACTGATTTTGCCCTAGGTGTTGATGGTCGCTACAAGATTCCTAGATCTGACTTTTCAGCCCGT
>JAYUSR010000019.1:0-26997 GCA_043755575.1 Synechococcales cyanobacterium | reverse complement strand
CTCTCGATCAACCATTGACGACCCAAGTCATTTATAGCTTTCGGTAAATAAACTTAATTTGAGCCATTTGTGAAACAAAGCAGTCTCCTGATGGTTCTATGTTGTATGTAAGTAAAAATATTAAAACTGCTCCCTAAGTACGTAGTTCGATCCTTTGATTCTTTTCTTTGCCGAACCTCAACAATATGCGTTTAAAAATTTCCTGTCTTTTGGCCGCCATCACGCCCTTGCTGATCGCGAACGTGTCTCAAGCGGCTAATCCTGAACACGTCGCCCGACTTTTAAAAACTAAAGAATGTAATAACTGTGATTTGAGCGGTGCAGACTTAATTGGTGCTGTTTTGACAGGAGCTAAACTCCAAGGAGCCAATTTAAATGCTGCTAATTTGACCGGGGCAGACTTAAGTGGTGCCGACCTGACTCGGACCTCACTGGCTGGTAGTAACCTAGTGGGTGCCAACCTCCAGAAATCAACTCTGAACGAGGCGAGCTTGGTTTATGCTAACTTGGCGCTGGCTCAGCTGAATAATGCCCTGCTGAACAAAACTGATCTGCAAGCAACGAACTTGATGGGGTCGAATTTAATGGGGGCAAAAGTCACTAAATCTAGCTTTGTGGGAGCCAATCTATATAGTCTCAAAGCCAGTAATTCTATCTATGATGCGGCGAATGGCAATGTTTTCAAGGGGACAATCAAAATCAATCTGGCTGGAGCGACCACAGTAGCAGCAGCGCCAGCGGCTATTG
Organism: Synechococcales cyanobacterium; assembly: GCA_043755575.1. GTDB lineage: Bacteria > Cyanobacteriota > Cyanobacteriia > Cyanobacteriales > Chamaesiphonaceae > JAAFHZ01. Next base: position 26,250 of record JAYUSR010000019.1, on the reverse strand, counting down.
ATCAAACGCCAGCTGAGCACCCAGATACATTTGAAAGTGGTGTGCCCGCAGGAACTCGTATTTTGCGGAAGTATCGAATTCCAATCTGGATTGGGAAACCGCTGCGCAGTACTGCTGGTGCCATCAGATTCTACAATCAGGAATTACAGATTGGAATTTGGTAAGACCAATTGTCTAGATAATGCTACGCTGCTGATGTTCTAATGCCGTTAACTGCGATGAAAAACCCCAAGCCGATTGGTGCCAAAGTTCTGAGCGTGACGATCGCCTTGGGTGTAACCATGTGTGTGGTGGCCATCTATGTATTTTTGACTAGCTGTAGTCCGGCTCCTTTGGCGGCAGCGCGCCCACCGCTAAATGCTTCCTTGGAGTTTTTGGGCGAATACCGCTTACCGAACAGCACCAAAATAGACAATGTGCCAGTGGGTGGTTTATCTGGACTGACGTTCGATCGACAGCGCAATGTTTTCTACGCCGTATCTGACGATCGCAGTATTCAGGGACCAGCACGTTTTTATACCTTACAGCTGGTTTTAGATCCAAAGTCGCGTCTCCAGAAAGTCAAAATTCTGAGTATGACGACGCTGAAAAATGCCGAGGGCAAAACTTATCCCAACGGCAGTATCGATCCAGAGGCGATCGCACTGGCTCCCAAAAGCCGAGTATTTATCAGCAGTGAAGGCGATCGAAATCAGGGCATTCCACCAATGATTGCCGAGTATGATCTGAAAACTGGCCAGCTCCAGCGCCAATTGCGATTGCCGGAAAGGTATTTGCCAGATGCTGAAAATCTGCGAGGAATGCAAAACAATCTAGCTTTTGAATCTTTGACTTTGGCTCCCTATGGCACTGGTGGTGAGCAATTGAACTTATTTGCGGCTACCGAGGCTCCATTAATCCAGGATCAGGAGCTAGTTAAGGAAGACCAGCCAACACCTCCGGCTAGAACCCGCTGGTTGCATTATTTGGTCAGTGAAAACACTTCACCACTGGCTGATTATGCTTACCAATTAGAACCACCGCCGTCAGGGTCACTTGCCCATGGCTTATCCGAAATTCAAGCCTTAGACAACAGTGGTCACTTTTTAACCTTAGAAAGGTCACTGAGCTTGATGGGTTTTAAGGTAAAAATTTTCCAAGCAGCTACTGGCAATGCGACAGATGTTAGTAGTATCAAGAGTTTAATTAGCAGCGATGCGGTCAATATCAAAAAGAAGTTGGTGTTAAATCTGGATAGCCTGAAAATCAAGCTGGACAATATTGAGGGGATGTCGATCGGACCCAAATTACCTGATGGTAGTCAGAGTTTGTTGCTGGTGAGCGACAACAATTTTAATCGATTAGAGATTACTCAGTTTTTGTGGTTCCGCTTAAAAGTTAGCTGAAACCTAAGGTTCATCAACATAGTGTTAATGAACCTTGGGTTTTTAATAGGACGAAGCGGGTGTTAGCAAAACCCCACTCCTCCCATCTCATACCTAACGCCGACGGCTACCGAAACCACTACTCCGCCGAGCACCAGAACTGCCAAAACTACTGCCGCCAGCGCGTGGCCGATAATTATCAGAACTCCGTAACCGGCTCGTGCCAAAACCAGAACCACTCGATCGATTAGCATCAGTCCGCACCTGAGGTGCTGGTCTACTGCCAAAACCACTGTTGTTCAAACGACCAGTTGTTCTAAGCGTGGTGCGATTACGTACCGCCGCTGGCTCTTGCCGATTGCGTTCTTGATAGTTGCCCACCGCTCGATCATACGTATTGCCATAGCCGCCAAAACCAGTCATGTTCTGCATCCCAGGCTGATACATGGGAGGCATGTAGTGCTGAGGTCTAAACAACATATTACCCACTACTTGGCCAGCAATCGCCCCAGCAAATGGCGACCAGAAACTACCGCCACCACCTTCTCGGACTACCACCTTCTCCTGTTGGCCAGTTTGGGGATTAGTTTGCTCTTTGGTGACATTACGAATATATTCAATTTTGAAGTCAGCCGGAATGTGCAGCGAGGCTTGGCCGTTTTCGGTTTTGAGATAAGCCTTTTCGTTGGCTTTTACCTCTTCTTCCGTTAGCTGAGCCATCTGAAGATTCGTATTCCGAAATAGCGGCGGGGTGCCAGCGGGAGTATTCAACAGCATCACCGAATATTCACCATTACCATCGTCATAGGTAGCTTGCTGCACTGGATATTTACCGTCGGCCAACTTAGTGCCAGCATTTTTGGTGGTGGTCAGAGCTGGATTATTGGCGGGTGCTTTGGTTTCTTCTTTAGAACCACAAGCTATGGTGGTAAAAGAGAGGCTGAGCGCCATAAAAATAATGATTAATTTTCGCAACATAAATGGGGATTGCATCGTGAATAACTCCTCTTTGATTTTAGCTTGGCCGAACGGCTATCCAGACCCACTGGTGATGTAGCTTAACTAAAGATCTAACATCTTTTCTTGGGCAACTACTAGTGCAGTTTCCCGTATTTACTTAGTTTGGCCGAAATAGATGAGCATGGGCAGGGTCGTAGAGGTGCGATCGATAGCCTTCCACCTCTCCCAAAGCTGGACTGATAATGTACATGGTGGTACGCAGTAATTGCTCGCGCTCAGTAGTCGCCGCCATTTCCGTCAGTGGTACTACCAAGATTTTTTCATCGGGCCAACTCACCCGCCAACAAATGGCCACTGGAGTATCCGCAGGATAATGCTCTAATAGCTGGGCTTGGGCGACTCTCACCTGTTTGGCGGCTAAATATAGGCAAAGACTGGATTGGTGGGCGGCCAAGCTGGCCAGATTTTCGGGATTAGGCATCGCTGAAGCTCTGCCCTGAGCACGGGTCAAAATAATTGTTTGGACTAATTCAGGCACCGTTAATTCTACTTGCAGACGAGCCGCTGCTGCTTGATAGGCACTAATTCCAGGAATCAGTTCACAGGTAATGTCTGCTGCTTGCAAGCCTTGAATCTGCTCGGTGATGGCACTGTAGAGGGTTAAATCACCGGAATGCAAACGCACGACCATCTTGCCCGATCGCACTCGATCGATCATCAAAGGCACAATTTCTTCTAAGGTTTTACTGCTAGTAGCAATCACTTCGGCGCTGGGCTTCTGACCTTGCAACATCTCCATCGGAATTAAAGAATCAGCATAGACCAGCACATCAGCCTGGGTGATCAGTCGCTGGGCTTTGATGGTTAAAAGATCTGGATCGCCAGGACCAGCCCCAATAAAGTAGACCTGCGCCATTTTTTTCACTAATTATCTACCGAGACGCGCGATCGCCGTCGGTACAGCAATAGTAGTCCGACCACCCCAATGCCGATGCCCACCAAACTAACCACCTGGGAGATCCGCAAATTACCTAGCATTAAGCTATCCGTGCGGAAACCTTCAATCCAAAATCGTCCTAAACCGTAAGTAATGAGGTAGATCATAAACAGGCTACCATTTTTGAGGGGCTGGCGCGATGTCAGGCTGCGGTTAAACAACAGCATTAAGAGGCCAAATATGCCTAAATCCCACAGTGATTCATACAAAAATGTGGGATGGAAGTATTCGTTATCAACCAATCCTTCTGGGCGACGATTCGAGGGGATATATAATCGCCAGGGCAAACTGGGATCGATCTTTCCGCCAAAAGCTTCGGAATTAAAGAAATTACCCCAACGACCAATGGCTTGCCCCAAAACTAATGAGGGTGCAACCACATCGGCTAAATCCCAAAACTTGACCTGCTTGATTTTGGCAAAGATTATTGTGGCTAAAGTACCGCCAATGATGGCACCAAAAATTGCAATGCCCCCTTGCCAAATGGCAATAATTTCTTGGGGATGTTGGCTGTAATAATCCCACTTAAATAGTACATAATAAATGCGGGCACAGGGAATTGCTGCCAGCACTAGCCAGATCGACAAATCGCCAATTAATTCACTATTCATTTGACGTTTTTTCGCCAGATAAATGGAAAGGTTTACCCCAATCAACACCGCCGAAGCAATTAACAATCCATACCAACGGAGCGTAAAGCTACCAATCTGAAAGATATTTGGCCCGGGGGAGGCAAAGAGCAGGTAATTATGCAGCATTTTTAAGAAATCGGCTGGGCGAATAACCCTATGATATATCTAACAGCCCAGCCCATCGATTATCCCGAAACTACCTATGACATCAGCTACTGCCCTCTTAGGCATGGATCTAGCAGCTTTAACCCATTGGATTCAGGGAAAAGGTCAACCCGCCTATCGGGGCAAGCAACTGCATCAGTGGCTGTATCAAAAGGGGGCACATTCCCTGCAAGACATCACGGTCTTTTCTAAACAATGGCGCGCTGAAGTTCAAGATGTGAATGTCGGTCGATCGATCATTTATCAGCGAGCAGTAGCACCGGATGGCACAGTCAAATATTTGCTGCAACTGGCCGATGGTCAAATTATTGAAGCAGTAGGAATTCCCTCCGGCCAACGGCTAACAGTTTGTGTTTCTTCCCAAGTGGGCTGCGCAATGGCTTGTAACTTCTGTGCCACTGGCAAAGGGGGCTTTACCCGCCATTTGCAAGTGCATGAAATCGTCGATCAGGTATTAACTGTTCAGTCCGATTTTGGCGAGCGGGTCAGCCATGTGGTGTTGATGGGCATGGGAGAACCCTTGGCCAACATCGACCAGGTAGTAGCCGCGATTAATTGCTTAAACCAGGATGTGGGCATTGGTCAACGATCAATTACCCTGTCCACCGTCGGTATCCCTGGCAAAATTCATGAACTCGCCCAGCACAATTTACAAATTACCCTGGCCGTCAGTCTCCATGCCCCCAACCAACGATTACGTGCCGAATTGATTCCTACTGCCGTTAACTACCCCTTAGCTGAGCTGCTGACGGAATGCCGAGACTACGTAGAAATCACTGGTCGCCGACTAAGTTTTGAATACGTTTTGCTTGCTGATGTGAATGATCATCCTGAGCTAGCCATGGAATTATCTAGACATTTGCGAGGTTTCCAATCCCACGTTAATTTGATCCCTTACAATCCGATCGATGATGCCGATTATCAAAGACCCGATCGACAACGCATTCAAAAATTTGTCCAAGTGTTAGAGCAGCAGCATATTGCGGTGAGTGTGCGTTATTCCAAAGGTCTGGAGGCCGATGCGGCCTGTGGTCAATTGCGGGCAACCAAGAAAGCAGCAAATCATCACCAACTCCCTACCCGTGTCTAAACCCCAAAAAATTGACTTACAGCAAGAATATCCTTGCCCCTGCTGTCGTGGCCAGATTAATTCGTTGGTTTTGATGGAGGCTTTAGGCTGCGATCGTTGCCGCAAGATTTTTGTACTGAGCGACGACAGTTACAGCTTAGAACAGGTTTCCACTCCTTATCCCCACAGTTGGCAATGGGATGGTCAGACTTGGCGATCAACAAAATCTCTGCCCGTTGCTAATTTCCCTCTCTACACTGCAATTTTATTCAGTTTGGCTTGTATTCTTATTGGGAGCTGGTATTTCGGGACTGCTAGCAAAGTTGAACCGCCGATTCCTCCGCCAGTGACCGGCGAAAACCAAGAGCGTTGACACATTTTAGGTATGATGTTTAGTTGTTCGACCTGATAATGCTCTCCCACTGTTCAGCCTATGACAACCACTAATAATTTAGAAATTGTCCGGCTCGATGAGATGACCGAAAGCACCAAGCAAGCTGTTCAGCAATTAGGTAAGCTGACCACCCAAGAACGAGATCGCTTGTTAGCAGCCATTGCCACTGGTCTACGGCAGCAGGTACCAGAAATTTTAGAAGCTAATACCCTAGACTTAGAAGCTGGTTTAAACACCAATATCTCACCTTTTAATAATTGGCGGAAGCTTACCCCCGAAAGACTGAAGAGATCGATCGATTTGCTCGAAAGGCTGCAAGAGCTGCCCCTGCCCCAAGTACCCACAGTCACCACTCCAGCTACCTATTGCCGTTTTACGCCCCTTGGTCAAATTACCCTAGTGATTGATGCCATTCCAGAAGTGTTACTGCTAGCGGTAGGAATGTGCCTTAAAACTGGCAATGTGGCAATTGTTAAATGCGATCCGGGGATCAATCATTGCAGTCAAGTCATCATTAGGGTGATTCAGACTACTCTGGTTAACCAAAAACTTTTGCCAGCCAGCTGCCAATTGGTGGATTTGCCGCTGCCTGCTTTGCTGTCACCCCTGGTCAGCTCCCGCCAAGTTATCGTCTATGGTAAAGCTGACCTGGTCCAAGCGGTTGAAAGACTAGCTCCAGTGCCAGTGATTGCGGCCTCGATCGGCAACTGCTATCTCTATTGGTCAGCTAGTAGCTCTTGGGAAGTGGTACGCAACGCGATCATTGATAGCCATACTGGTGAACCAGAAGCCGTTAATGCGATCGAGAAAGTCTTAATTCAACCAGAGCATAAATCCTCTAACCTCATCGCCCTCTGGAATACTCTGCAAGAAAAAGGATTCCAGTTATTAGGAGATCAGCACTTGGTCAACAATTATCCAGACTACTTACAGCTATCCTCGGCGACATCTTGGTCGCAGCCCTCCTTCGATAAAACCGTAGCCTTCAAATCAGTAGACAACTTAGAAATTGGGATTCAGCAAATTAACCAACATAGTAGCGGCCATGCCGACTCAATTATTACCGAGCTGTTTGTAGAAGCTCAACAGTTTGCCGCCACCGTTGAAACTGCCTGTGTTTACGTCAATACTTCACCGCGTTTTCAGCGCTATACTGGCAACCATATTTTCTTGGGTATTGCCAGCCATAAAAATCATCACCCGGGCTTTATCAGCTTAGAACGGATGATGACGGCCAAACCAATTATTTATCAGTAGCTGGGATGGGCTTATCTACCCGACGCGGGGGGCTAGTACTGCCGCGCGATGGGCGACTAGAACGGTCATCACTACGACTTTGGCGATCCGATCGCTCACCGGGTGTACGAGATCTAGACTCACTGCCATAAATATCTAGATACACTGACTGGCCAGCCATTCTAGCTGCCGCTGACATAACAGTTTTAATTGCGTATAGGTGGCGGCTACTGCCATCCAAGAGCTTCTCGCGGTCGGCAGGCTGAAAGGCAATCCTCACCCAGACGCGAGAATGTGCCGGTAGATATTCACAGTTAATTCGCAGTTCCTCTGGTTCATCCAACAAGGGCTGGAGCAAAAAAGCTGCCAACTTGTCATACTGAGGATTCTGGCTGAGGGATTGTTCAGTCATTTAAGTCTTAGCCGCGCACAGTAGGAGGAAGAATGTTTGCTTTTTCCAGTAATCTGCGGACGGTGTCAGTAGGCTGAGCACCTTGACCAAGGCGGGTTTTGATTCCTTCCTCGTCCAAGCGAACCTCATGAGTACGTGGATTGTAAAATCCCAACTCCTCTAATGGCCGACCATCGCGCCGGGAGGTGCTTTGACAAGCAACTACTCGATAACTGGCTTCTCTTTTCTTACCTTGTTTCTTTAGACGTATTTTGATCATGTTCTATTCAGCTGCTGCTGGCGCTATTCACAAAGTTCTGATCATAACATGTCTAACCAATTCGATGATTTTTTTGGTGAGATAACACGAATGATTTGACATGATGCTTTTTTATCTGCTAGCTTGATACTTTGTCAACAGTTGGAAACTCCTTTGGAGCTGTCAATTCTGTAACTCATGCCAACTATCCAACAACTGATTCGTAAAGCGCGCGAAGACTACGAAGTAAAAACAAAGTCTCCGGCATTGAAACAATGCCCACAGCGTCGTGGGGTCTGTACCCGCGTCTATACCACTACTCCCAAGAAACCCAACTCTGCTTTGCGAAAAGTAGCGCGGGTACGCTTAACTTCAGGATTTGAAGTAACAGCGTACATTCCGGGTATTGGCCACAACCTCCAAGAACATTCCGTCGTAATGATTCGGGGCGGACGGGTCAAAGACTTGCCTGGGGTGAGATATCACATCATCAGAGGCACTCTCGATACCTCTGGAGTAAAAGATCGCAAGCAAGGTCGCTCCAAATATGGTGCTAAAAGACCGAAGGCTGCTAAGTAGTCTCCTACTCCTACTCTAGTAACCAGCTGCCCTATCGTCAGCAGGTACTCATTATTTGGGTTCCTACCTTCGCCTTGAAGAAACGCGGGCAGCTCTAAGATTGCCCTTATATTGTTAATATCTACAGTTGAATTCCCAACTCAGCTTTAGTTAAGTAGTAATTTTGTTCAGCTAAATCAGCCTAACTATATGTCTCGTCGCACCACAGTCCCAAAAAGACCAGTCCCTTCGGACTCCGTCTACAATAGTCGCCTGATCAGCATGATGGTCCGGCGCATAATGAAAAGCGGCAAAAAGTCGATCGCTCTTAACATTATGTACGATGCCATGAAGCTCATTGAAGAGCGCACTGGTACCGAGCCACTGGAAACTTTTGAAAAGGCAGTGCGTAATGCTACTCCCTTAGTCGAAGTTAAGGGTCGGCGGGTCGGCGGTGCTACTTACCAGGTACCCATGGAAGTTCGTGCCGAACGCGGTACGGCTTTGGCCATGCGTTGGCTCATCAACTTTGCTAAGCAAAGAGCTGGTAAATCAATGTCTGGCAAACTTGCCAACGAACTAATGGATGCTGCTAACGAAACCGGCAGTGCCATTCGGAAGCGGGAAGAAACACACAGAATGGCTGAAGCTAACAAGGCTTTTGCTCACTACCGCTACTAGGCAAGTTCTGACTAGGTAGGGAAACCATGCATTGTGATTCTTCACAAAAAGCATACAATCATATAAAGAACGTTATTTAACGGCCACCGACAACTTGAGGAGGTAATTGTGCCACGTACTGTCCCGTTTGAAAAAGTACGCAACATCGGGATTGCGGCCCACATTGATGCGGGCAAGACTACCACGACTGAGCGAATCCTGTACTTCTCTGGTGTTGTACACAAGATTGGCGAGGTTCACGATGGTAACGCTACCACCGACTGGATGGAGCAAGAAAAGGAGCGGGGGATTACGATTACCGCTGCGGCAATCAGCACCAGCTGGAAAGATCACAAAATTAACATCATTGACACTCCTGGTCACGTTGACTTCACGATCGAAGTAGAACGCTCCATGCGGGTATTAGATGGCGTGATTGCCGTTTTTTGCTCCGTTGGTGGTGTGCAGCCGCAATCAGAGACAGTATGGCGGCAGGCCAACCGTTACAACGTACCTCGGATTGTCTTTGTTAATAAGATGGATCGGACTGGTGCGAACTTCTACAAGGTTTGTGAGCAAGTAAGCGATCGACTAAAATCTAACGCCATCCCAGTTCAAATTCCGATTGGTGCTGAAGGCGAGTTTTTGGGAGTCGTTGATCTAGTAACCATGCGGGCATTCATTCACAAAGATGATATTGGCAAGGAAGTCGAAGAAACTGATATCCCAGCCGATCTGCAAGCTAAAGCTGAAGAGTACCGCATCAAATTGGTTGAAGCTGTAGCAGAAACTACTGATGAGCTGATGGAAAAATATCTGGAAGGTCAAGAGATCACCCAGGAAGAAATCAAACTGGCTCTGCGCAAAGGCACAATTAACAACACCATCGTTCCGATGTTTTGTGGATCAGCCTTCAAGAACAAAGGCGTCCAAGCACTGCTGGATGGCGTACTTGATTACCTGCCATCACCCATCGAAGCTCCAGCCATTGAAGGTGTCTTACCCAATGGTGAAACTGCTACTCGTCATGCAGATGATGACGAGCCGCTGGCTGCGCTGGCTTTCAAAATCATGTCCGATAAGTTCGGTCGTCTTACTTTCGTCCGAGTTTACTCTGGCGTACTTAAGACAGGCACCTATGTACTAAATTCGAGTAAGGAAAAGAAAGAGCGAATTTCTCGCTTGATTATTCTGAAGGCGGATGAAAGAACAGAAGTTGATGAGCTGAGAGCTGGTGATTTAGGCGCGGTACTGGGTTTGAAAGACACCTTTACTGGTGATACTATCTGTGATGAGAACAATGTCATCATTTTAGAATCGTTGTTTATCCCTGAGCCAGTGATTTCTTTGGCAGTAGAGCCAAAGACTAAGCAGGATATGGAGAAACTCTCCAAAGCGCTGATCTCGCTGTCTCAAGAAGACCCGACCTTCCGTGTGCACACTGACCCAGAAACCAATCAAACAGTGATTGCTGGTATGGGCGAATTGCACCTAGAGATCTTGGTTGATCGGATGATGCGAGAATTTAACGTGGAAGCCAACATTGGCGCCCCGCAAGTAGCTTATCGCGAGACCATCCGTAAGCCGATCCGAATGGAAGGTAAGTACATCAAACAGAGTGGTGGTAACGGTAACTACGGTCACGTGGTGATCGAAGTAGCTCCGAGCGATCCAGGCAGCGGTTTAGAATTCGTTTCCAAGATTGTGGGTGGTTCGGTGCCGAAGCAGTACATCAACCCAATCGAGCAAGGCATCAGAGAGAGCTGTGAATCTGGCATTTTAGCTGGCTACCCAGTAATCGATCTGAAGGTGACGCTAGTGGACGGTTCTTACCACGATGTCGATTCCAACGAAATGGCCTTTAAAATTGCTAGTTCGATCGCCATTAAGGATGCAGTAATGAAGGCCGGTCCTGTCTTACTGGAGCCAAATATGAAGGTGGAAGTCGAAGTCCCAGAAGACTACATTGGCAACGTCATCGGCGACCTCAACTCTCGCCGAGGTCAAGTCGAAGGCCAAGACTCTGGCCAAGGCATTGCGAAAGTAACTGCCAAAGTGCCTTTAGCCAAAATGTTTGGCTATGCCACCAACATTCGCTCAAACACGCAAGGTCGCGGCATCTTCTCCATGGAATTTAGTCACTATGACGAAGTTCCACGCAACGAAGCCGAAGCGATCATCGCCAAGAGCAAAGGGAACGGCTAGGGTTAAGGGTTTACTGATAGACCGATCTTCAGCAAACCCTAGCCTGCTAAAATTAATTAGAGGAAATAAGGAATAAAGTTACATGGCACGCGCTAAATTTGAACGGAATAAACCGCACGTTAACATTGGTACCATTGGTCACGTTGACCATGGTAAAACTACACTGACTGCTGCAATCACAATGTGTTTGTCGGCTATCGGTGGTGCTAAAGCTCAGAAATATGATGAAATCGACGCGGCTCCTGAAGAAAAGGCGCGTGGTATTACCATCAATACGGCTCACGTAGAGTATGAAACGCCCGATCGTCACTATGCTCACGTAGACTGCCCTGGTCACGCCGATTATGTGAAGAACATGATCACTGGTGCGGCTCAAATGGATGGCGGCATCTTGGTGGTATCGGCAGCTGATGGCCCAATGCCCCAAACTCGGGAGCACATTCTGCTAGCGAAGCAAGTTGGTGTTCCTCAACTAGTAATCTTCATGAATAAAGAAGACCAAGTTGACGACGCTGAGTTGTTAGAACTGGTTGAAATGGAAATCCGTGAACTACTAACTTCCTATGACTTTGATGGTGACAACATCCCCATCGTTTCTGGCTCTGCCTTAAGAGCAGTTGAACAGATGACTGCCAATCCTAAAACTCAGTTGGGTGAAAACGAGTGGGTGGACAAAATTCACAAGTTGATGAGTGAAGTAGATTCTTATATTCCTACTCCAGAGCGGGAAATTGATAAGCCTTTCTTGATGGCTGTTGAGGATGTATTCTCAATTACTGGTCGGGGTACAGTGGCTACTGGTCGAATTGAACGTGGGAAAGTTAAGGTTGGTGACAACGTAGAAATCGTTGGCATCAGAGACACTCGCAACACTACCATTACTGGTATTGAAATGTTCAAGAAATCCCTGGATGAAGGGATGGCTGGAGACAACGCTGGTGTGCTAATGCGTGGTATCCAAAAAGATGATATCGAGCGGGGCATGGTAATTGCTAAGCCTGGTAGCATCACTCCTCATACTGAGTTTGAGGGTGAGGTTTATGTCTTGACTGACAAAGAAGGTGGTCGGAAGACTCCTTTCTTTCCTGGTTATCGTCCTCAGTTCTATGTAAGAACTACTGACGTAACTGGCAACATCAAGGCCTTTACTGCTGATGATGGCAGTGCGGCTGAAATGGTTATGCCTGGAGATCGCGTAAAAATGACTGTGGAACTAATCAACCCAGTAGCGATCGAGCAAGGGATGCGCTTCGCTATCCGTGAAGGTGGTAGAACCATCGGCGCAGGCGTAGTATCCAAAATCATTAAGTAGACCTAAGTTCTAACCTAGATAGAGATGTTGCTTCGGCGCATCTCTATCTTTTTCACTGTACCTTGATAACTCAAAAAAACTATGGCTACTATTACTCAACAAAAGATTCGGATTCGTTTGAAAGCATTTGATCGGAGGCTACTGGATACTTCCTGCGACAAGATTGTAGAAACTGCGGCGCGTACTGATGCCACAGCGGTTGGCCCAATTCCTTTACCAACTAAGCGCAGAATTTATTGCGTACTGCGCTCGCCTCACGTTGATAAGGATTCACGCGAGCATTTTGAGACTCGGACTCACCGCCGGATTATTGATATTTACCAGCCTTCTTCTAAGACAATTGATGCTTTGATGAAGCTTGATTTACCAGCTGGTGTGGACATTGAAGTAAAACTGTAAAATTTTTGCTTTTAGCTAAACCTTGTCTTTTGTATGGAAGGCAAGGTTTTGTTGTGAGTTTTATAGCGACAGCTTACAGAGAACTTCCGGCCACCACTGGGAGATTGATCGCCTTCACCACTTGAAGCTGATCAATAATCTCGATCAACTCCCGCTCAAATACCACCTGCGCCCGATTAGTCCGACCCCCAATATAAACCTTATTTTCTTTCAGCACCGCCCACACCTGCGAATGGGAAAAATAACTCATCATCACCCCAGCCATTAACAGCGCAAAGCCCAAATAAACCACTGGCACCCCTGGATCAGCCTTAATCTGTAAACCAGTGCTGCCAATCACCTTCAGAATTTGCAGATTCACACCGTTGACTTCGATCGAACTCCCTTCCCGAGCACTGCCAATTAATTTACCAGTCGTGTCATAGACCAGCACCGTACCCTGCAAGTCTTGAGCCAGCACCGAGACCCCAGCGCTCAAATCCGGCTTGGTCGGAATCCAAGTTCCCCAGATCCGGGCTTTTTCTTTCCCCAGCTGCGCCATCGGTAGCTTAAAGATCGGGCTGTTATTAACCCGTACCTTAATCCCGGCAATCCCCCAATCGGTTTGATAAAAAGTCACACCTTTATAAATCAGCGGCTTATTTACATAGATGGTTTCTTTGCGCAGCGCTTGCCCCTGAGCATCTACCACCGTCAGATCGGAATAAAATTGGTCAATATCCCCGGCTGGACTGTAGTCGATATGAAAATCATTTACTTCGATCGAATAGTCCTTCGGCACCTGACTCGCTGACCAGCGACCGGCCTCGATCACATTTTTCACCTGAAAAGTGTCACCACTGGCGATCATTTCTTGTGCTAAGAAACCAGTCAAGGCACCGATCACGCCGCCAATTAAGATTACGATCATCCCAATATGGACAATAATTGGCCCGACTTTGCCAATCACTCCCTTACGGGCATAGATTTTATTTTCTTCCTGAAAAATTCGGTAGCGTTTATCAGTTAATTTGGTCACCAGTGGTTCCAAAGCAGTTTGCTCAAGCTCGGCACTGAGTGCCAGCTTCTGAAAAAACCGAGGGTTGTCATAGAATCGCCAGCGCCGCGCTGACTTCAGCATCGGTAGCTGAGTAGTAAAAGTACAAGTGGCCAGACTAACTCCAAAAAAAGCGAGCAGCCCCAGATACCACCAAGTTCGATATACATGGTCTAATCCCACTACCTGAATTACCTTCCAAGTGAGGAAGCCAAAAAGCGCCGGATGTTCGGGATAGTTGCTCTGGTAATAGGCCGGAGCTTGCCCCTGCTCGATCACTGTCCCGGTAATGCTAAATAGGGCAATGATCAAAAGCAAGATGATCGCTAGCCGCAGATTGGCAATTTTAGGAGCTACCTGATACCGCAACCAGCGCCAAGCCTTGACTAGTAAATTCGGAGTAATGGGGGAATCGATCGACATTATTTTAAAAGGGTAAAAAAGTTTTAATTAATTTAAAAAGAATATTGTTGCTTAGACACTTTGCAACTGCTAATTAAATCGGCAGCCTGGTCAGCAATGAAAACGCCCCAAACCCAATCAGTAAGAAACCGCTAGCGGGCGTAATCCAGGCCGACCACTGCCGTAGACTTAGCAAACCTTTGATGCTGGCAGTGAAGGTACCAGCAATAATTAATGGCGAGACATAGCCAGCGGTGTAAGACAACAACAAAACTGCTCCCAACCCAATATTGCGAGTACTGGCCACCCAAGCCAGTAAGGTTGCTAAAACGGGCGTACTGCAAGGTGAAGCTACTAAACCAAAGGTCAAACCCAGTAAATAAGCCCGTACCCCTTCCGGCCAATCTTGACCAATCCAGTCACTATCCCCCCAACTGGGCAAGCGAATTTGAATCACTTCCAGCAGATTGAGGCCCATGATAATCGCCAGCACGCTGACGATGATGGGTAGTCCCCATCCCACTTGACCATAAATGCGCCCCAGACCAGCGGCCACGATTCCCATCCCGGCCATCGTCGTGGCTAATCCCAGACAAAACCAGGCCGATTGCTGAGCTGCTTGCCATTTACTGCGGTCGGCATAGCCGCCAATATAGCCAATGGTGATGGGCAGCATCGATAGGGTGCAGGGGGTCAAACTAGTCAGTAGTCCAGCTCCAAAAATAATGCCGATCGACAGCGGACTGATCTGAGCCAGTTGGTTATTGACCAATTGATTGGCAAACTGTTCGAGCTGATAGAGAGAAGCAAACATTCAGGATAAATCTCAAAAGTAAATCTATTGACGTGGGGAACTCTGCGGATCGCGAGTAAAGGGTACTACTCTTTCTTCGCTACTTTCCCTAGCTACTCTAATTAATAACGCAGACATCATTAAAGAAGCTAGCAACGAGGTGCCACCATAGCTGAAGAAAGGCAACGGTAAACCAGTGGTAGGTAAGGCTCCAGCAGCTACGCCGATGTTGAAAATGGACTGTAATACAATAAAAGTCATAGCTCCGATCGCAATCAACCGATGCACCATATTTTTGGCTTGATAGGCAATCCCCAGACCGATTGTGGCATAAGCCATCACGATCAAGATCAAAGTGATACTGCCCAGATAGCCAAACTCTTCAGCAAAGACCGAAAAAATAAAATCGGTGTCTTGAATAGGCAAATAACCTAGCTTCTGCTGCGAAAAGCCATAACCGCTGCCCAGAAAACCGCCCGATCCGATCGCATACAAGCTTTGAATCAACTGAAACCCGGTATCCGTCGGATCAGCCCACGGATTCATAAAAGATAGCATCCGCTTCCGTTGGTATGTTTGGAGAGCCAAGCTGCCCATTGCTAACAATACGCCGCCGATCGCTGAGCTAAACAAATAGCGCATGGAGATCCCCGCTGCACAAGCGATTAACCACAGGGTAATGCCGCACAAAGCAGTAGTGCTGAGATTTGGTTGCCTCAAAATCCCCAGTAAAACCAGCGCAAAAACCCCTAAACCAAAACTTTTAGTAGACAGCGGCCATTTTTCCCACTGACCAAAAAGCTTAGCGGCCTGAATTACCAGAAAAGGTTTGATCACATCAGAAGGTTGCAGCTGAATCGGTCCAACCGCCAGCCACCGATTGGCTCCTAAGGCTCCCTTACCTAAACCAGGCACCAGGGTCAGCCACACCAATCCCAAAACAATAACCAATCCCCAGGGGGCAATCTGAATAATTTTTTTGAGCGGGGTACGCACCACCACCCCAAACAGCATCGTACCGATCACTACAGCAAATAGTTGTTTAGTGAAATAGTATAAACCATCTTGTTTATCAACTTTGCCATGATAGTAGGAAGCTGAAAACAACATCAACAAGCCAATAAATAGCCAAAAGAAAGTCAGCCACCACATCATGCGAGCGGAAACTGACCATTCCTTAACACTGGGATCGAGCAGTGGGAAAAGAGGACGAATTCTTTGCAGGAGTTTTGGCATGATTTTGGATTCACCTCCGGCACCATTGTGTCATCATTTCAACCTTAAAACTGTCGATCGATCCTTAATCGACACTAAAACTGATCTTTCTGTCCCCGCAGTCTGGCAAAAGTTTGAATCGGATCTTGGCTGTGCATAGCGGCTTGAATCGCTGGTTGCTGCCAACGCAAAAAAGGATTAGTTTTTTGCTCTAAACCGATGGTGGAAGGAATTGTCGGTAGAGATCCAGATTTCTCTACCAGCTGGATCCGTTCTTGCAAGTCGCTGTTATCTGGTTCGACGGTAAGAGCAAACTTTAAATTATTGCGGGTGTATTCGTGAGCACACCATAATCTGGTCTCGGCTGGTAGCTGGCGCAGCCGATCGATCGATTGCAACATTTGAGCGGGCGTTCCTTCAAACAAGCGACCACAGCCGCCCCCAAAAATAGTATCGCCACAGAATAATTCACCCGGCTCGGTACCTATAGCTGGAAAGTAATAAGCAATATGGGCTTTGGTGTGGCCAGGTATAAAAAACACCTGCGCTGATCGATCAGCAAAAGTCACCAGGTCGCCATCTGCCAAATAAACCTGTTGCCCTGGAATGCGGCCTCGATCTGCCGCTCCGCCATACACTACTGCTTGCGGAAACCGTGCTAGCAAACCTGGATTGCCACCCACATGATCGCCGTGATGATGGGTATTAAAAATAGCCACTAGCTCGACTTGTTCTTGCTCTAGTAAATCTAAGATGGGATCGGCCAAGGCTGGATCGACAACGGCAGCGGTGCGACTCACCGCATCAATCAATACAAAGATGTAATTATCGTTAAGCACAGGCACGCGCAGAACTTGCATATTCGAGCAACTAGAGGTCAGATCGATCGTAGCATAGCTAAAAACTTGGCGGTGAATCGGCCATTTAGATTAGGTGCAAAGCGTAGAACTTGTGTTTAGATTGGTGAAGCCCTTGTAGAAAAATTTTATGTCCCAGCCCACAATTCTCGTGACCGGCGGCGCTGGTTATATTGGTTCCCATGCTGTTTTAGCTCTGCAACAAGCCGGTTATGGAGTAGTAATTTTAGATAGCTTAGAATATGGCCATCAAGAATTAGTCGATCGAGTCCTAGCGCCAGCCGCATTAGTTGTCGGCAATACGAACGATCGGGAACTGCTCGATCGGCTATTTGCGGAATACGAGATTGCTGCGGTGATGCACTTTGCGGCCTATATTGCGGTGGGTGAGTCGGTGCAACAACCCGCCAACTACTATCGCAATAACGTGATGGGCACACTCACTTTGCTAGAGGCGATGCGAGCCGCCGGTATCGACAAATTTGTGTTCTCTTCGACCTGTGCTGTTTATGGCGTGCCTCAGTTTATTCCGCTGGTAGAAGACCACCCTTTCGCTCCAATCAGTCCCTATGCTACTAGCAAGCTGATGGTCGAAAATATCTTGATGGATTTTGACCAAGCCTATGGTTTTAAGTCGGTACGGTTCCGTTATTTTAATGCCGCTGGCGCTGATCCTCAAGGGAGACTGGGCGAAGATCACCAACCAGAAACCCACTTGATTCCACTGATTCTACAAACAGCGTTGGGTCATCGGGAGAGTATTTCGGTGTTTGGGACAGACTATGAAACGGCTGATGGTACTTGCATCCGCGACTATATCCATGTCAGTGACCTAGCCTCTGCTCATGTCCTGGGTCTGAAGCATTTGTTGGCTGGCGGTGATTGCCAAGTATTTAATCTGGGCAATGGCAATGGTTTCTCGGTGAAAGAGGTAATTGTGGCGGCGGAGAAAGTCACTGGCCAAACTATCAAAGTTGTCTATGGCGATCGGCGAGCGGGTGATCCACCAATTTTGTTGGGGAGTAGTGCGAAGGCGCAGCAGGTTTTGAATTGGCAGCCCCAATATCCCAATTTGTCCGATATTATTGGTCACGCTTGGCAGTGGCACCAACAGCGACATCCCAAAAAATAAAATCACAACTCATCGCCAGTGGTGCCCCGCAGTCCCCAATGATGGCTGGGGAGTTCGATGAGCATGATGTCTAGCTCGGTGGCAGCTAGACCTAACTCTTGTTGGACTTTCGTCAGAATTGTCTTGATCAGCTGCTTGGTAACTTCGACTGGTCTCCCGGTAAACATACTGATTTCGATGATCGTATAGCGGTTCGATCGACCGGGACAGTGCAAATCTTTCGCCGCCATTGGATAGCAACGCTGCACAACTTTGTCGGGCGTTAATCCGGTAACCTCCGCAAAACAATTTTCAATAATCTGGATCAGCTGGGTTTGAATAGGTGCCAACTGTTCACGCAAGCCAGAGATTTTAACTTGAGGCATATAAATTTAGGAAGGGGAAATTGATCGCGATCTCGACGGTTTCTGAAGATCCAAATATATCTTTGAGATTCTGTTCATTAGTTTGACATGATCGATCAACATATCGATAATATAATACAAACCAACTATTTTTTTTAACAGGGTGTTCCATGATTAAACTTTATGGTGATAGCTTTAGCCGCGCAGTAATTGTCAAATGGTACCTAGAAGAACTGCAACTGCCTTACGAATTTGTCTTAGTTGAACTGAAGGAAGGGCAACACTTCCAGCCCGAATATGTAGCAATTCATCCATTTTCTAAAGTGCCAGCGATCGATGACAACGGCTTCATTCTCTGGGAATCCGGGGCGATTTTGACCTACCTCGCCAGCAAATACGATCCCACTATCGATACCCCAGAAAAAATTGCGATCGTCAATCAATGGGTCATCTTTGCCAACTCCACTATGAGTGATGGCCTGTTTGCGCCGCAATTTCAAGCCAAAGAAACACCGCACCTGCTCGGCAAACTCAACGAGCTGTTCAGTAAGCAACCGTTTGTGATGGGTGAAACTTTCTCGGCTGGCGATGTGGCTGTCGGCTCCATCATCGGCTACGCTCTCATGATGGTCAAAGATTTGGATTTGAGTCCTTATCCCCAGGTGATGGCTTACATGCAGCGCTTAAAAGAGCGTCCGGGCTACTCTATGGGTTAGGTTAATTGAATTCGTGGGGCTGAATTAGCTAAGCAACGCCAAAATCAAGTCGTGTATTCAGCATTAATTTTCACGTAGTCGTAGCTAAGATCACAGCCCCACGCTAAACCAAAGCCACTGCCGCCACCAACTCCCACTTTAATTAGCACAGTATCGGTTTTGAGGTATTCCCCGGCGGCAGCGGCTTTCAAATAGTTACTGGCCGCTGATCGATCGAACTCCAAGGGCTGACCATAATCCATCAAGACTAAATCGCCCAATTCAATCCGCAATAAGTTTTGGTCAAAAGGAATCTGCGCCCGACCAGCAGCCATCGCAATCCTGCCCCAGTTAGGATCGCGGCCAAAAATCGCCGCTTTCACCAAAGATGACCCGGCAATAGTTCGGGCAATTTGACGGGCTTCAGCATCAGTATGAGTGCCCTGCACCTGCACTTCCATCAAGCAGGTCGCGCCTTCCCCATCGCGAGCAATACATTTAGCCAAATACTGACAGACCTCCGTCAACATCGCTTCTAATTGATCAGCATCGGCTCCAGGTTCAATAATGGCTTGGGTGCGAGATTCACCATTAGCTAAGGCAATCAATGAGTCGTTGGTGCTGGTGTCCCCATCCACCGTTACTTGATTAAAAGATTTATCGGCAGCTCTGGTGAGCATTTGTTGCCAGAGGGTGGTGGAAACAGCGGCATCGCAAGTGATAAAAGCCAGCAACGTAGCCATGTTGGGATGAATCATCCCCGAACCCTTGGCCATGCCACCAATCCGGACTGGTCGGCCATCGATGGTAGTTTGCAGCGCGATCGACTTACTTACTAAGTCAGTGGTCATGATCGATCGAGCGGCCAAGTCACCACCATCATCCTCGGCGGCTGCGGCTAAGGCAGGCAAAGCGGCGACCAGTTTATCCATTTTGATCCGCTGGCCAATTACCCCAGTAGAAGCCAATAAAATCGACTGTGCTGGAATATTCAAGACCTGAGCTAGAGCCTGGGCACTATTTACAGCATCTTGCCAACCAGCTTCGCCAGTGGCGGCATTGGCCTGACCGGAGTTAATTAAAATGGCGCGGATATTGTGTTTAGCAGTGAGCTGTTGGCGACAGTATTCGACACAAGCGGCACGGACTTGGCTGGTGGTAAAAACTCCAGCGGCGATCGCGGTGTTATCGGAAATCACCAAGGCCAAATCTGGCAGCCCAGATTCTTTCAGGCCAGCCGTGATGCCCGCTGCCCGAAATCCTTTGGGTGCAGTTACGCCACCGGGTACAATATGCCACTCTACTGCCATTACTGTCACAATCAATTTGGAACTACTGTTGTTAGCTTATCAGGATGGGGTGGCTCTGGGAATGCTGGTGCTGCCATAAAAAGAACCCCTCAAGAAGTCACTTCTGACCCCTTGAGCGGCTGCATCCACAAATATATAGTCCAATATGTGTAACATGATAGCGCGACTTTTGTAATATAGTCAAGTTAAATTGATTATTATTTTGACTGAGTAATTATTGCAGAAGAGATATTTAAAGATAGCAAGCATTCGATCGAATATGAAGCCACGCTAGACGGAAGATATACCTGAGCACTGTCAAGCTATGTTCCTTAATTCTTGGCTTTGTTTCCCTGAACATTCGTACCAAGAACAACGAAAGAGTAAGCGTTAGATGTATATTCCTTGCTGAGCACCCCGAATCGTTGGCTCCCCAGAAAATTCGGCTGACCACCACGAACTTCAATATTGACTACTCCACCTCGATCTTTGGGAATTACTCCAGAGTGCACACCAGCTTCGCAGACACTAGAGCCAACAGTGTAAGGATTTGTCCCCCACAAAGAATTCGCCCCCCGCATTTGGTCAGGCTGCTGCTCGAAAGTAGGACAAGCGAAGGCAAACTTAAGCCCTTTGCTAGTTTTGATATCTAAACTATATGGACTATCAGACCATTTGATATCAACAGGAGCATTTGATGTATTTGGGGCTGCGGTACTTGGGGAAGGCGATTTTGGTTCACTACCACTCGTCAGGGGGCTAGGAGCTAAAGCAATACTGGCACTGATTGTTGGCAAAGGACTGGGCGATAAAGCTGGAGGGGCGGACACCTCCGGTAGAGTAGGTTGTTGGGCTACTTGAGCTGGCTGATTACTGCTTCCGAAAACTTTGTCCCACCACCAAGGCGCTGTTCCACTAGCAATAACTGGAATAAATATGGCAGCAGCAATTTGTCCTAGACCAAAACCTTTCTTTTTTTCATCTGTCATTCTTTATCTCTCAGCGCAAGCTTGTATTACATAAACGGTATACAAGTGGGATATTATAACAGTATTTTATCTAACTACTTTTTAAAATATTTAGCTGGGTAAATCTGGGATGTAATGATTAAGACGCCGTATTAATAAAGTGTTCTCGGCTAAGAAAAACTAGATTGGCTACTGCCCAGCTTGCAAAATCTCGGCAGCAGTGAGAGTGAGACCAGGAAATGCCGGAGAAATAATAGATCGATCGCCAACAAACTGCTGCATCTCATACTCTCCATCCACCAAACTACAGATCGTCAGAGTCGGCTGCTTGACCGCACCCAGATAACGCCGTCCCCCCAAACCAGCATAATCAGCAATCCAATACTCTGGAATGCCCAAGCTTTCATATTCCGCAAACTTTACCAGATAATCATCGCGCCAGTTAGTAGAAACCACTTCCACCACTAATTTGATGCTAGTCGCTATCGTGATAATCGATTCCCGCTCCCACCGAGAATCCGCTCCAATGGTTGTTCTATCCAGGACGATCGCATCCGGTTCATAACCAGAAGTTCCATCAATCGATCGTACAATGCATTCCCTGGGTAGAAAATAGGGCAGCATCAATTTCTCAATTTCTATCCCTAATTTGAGGGAGATATAACCAGCCACCTCAGAATGCTTACCGCGCGGTTTTGGCATTTTTAAGATCGCTCCCCGCCGCAATTCATAGTGAGTCTCCGAATTTTCTGGATACCAAGCCATGAACTCATCAAAAGTAACTAATTTGGTTAAGGCTTGAACCATAAACGCGGTAATGAATGGATTCTAATCAAATTCTAGTCGATTTAGCAGTTATGTTTGAGAAAATCCGTAGAACCAGTAAGTAATTGCTGATGTTTTCAAATAAGTCTGGATTTTTTGACTAATCGGGTGCTGATCGATCAACACCCGATTAGTCAAATTCATTAGAATTTCAGCTGGTTTTGATTTACTTAGCAAATCTCCGATACAATCAACATCATCACTTACCATCTCAACTATGAACTGGACTACTGAAGCCGAAGCCAAACTCAAAGAGATTCCCTTCTTTGTACGTTCCGCTGCCCGCAAGAAAATCGAAAACGCGGCTCAGGAGATGGGCGTAGCTGAAATTACCCCTGAAATATATGAACAAGTGAAAAGCAAATTTCGCTAATTTCAGGTTTGCAAACTATTCTGATCGTGAACTGCTCGATCGATTTCGAGACTAACTGCCCGCCCGACATTTCATAGCTATAATGTTTTGCGCTTCAAGACTTTCTTGAGATATTTGCCAGTGTGCGACTTCGGATTTTTAGCGATCGCTTCCGGTGTTCCGACTCCTACAATCTGACCACCGCGACCACCACCATCTGGCCCCAAATCAATCACCCAATCACTAC
The DNA here is from genome assembly GCA_043755575.1 of Synechococcales cyanobacterium. Classification (GTDB taxonomy): domain Bacteria; phylum Cyanobacteriota; class Cyanobacteriia; order Cyanobacteriales; family Chamaesiphonaceae; genus JAAFHZ01. The sequence continues at coordinate 3,494 of JAYUSR010000019.1, read as the reverse complement.
AACGAATCACATCTAAATTGTGTTCGATCGCCATCACCGAATTACCCTTATCCACCAGCCGCTGTAACACATCCATTAGCTTGTGGACATCATAGAAAGACAAACCGGTGGTCGGTTCATCAATTAAATATAGCGTCTTACCAGTAGCTCGTTTCGACAGCTCCGCTGCCAGCTTCATCCGCTGCGCCTCACCCCCAGACAGAGTAGGAGCCGTCTGGCCGAGCGTCACATAGCCTAAACCCACATCCACTAAAGTTTGTAGCTTGGTCGCCACTCGCGGAATATTAGTGAAAAATTCCAGCGCATCTTCTACCGTCATCGCCAACACATCAGCAATCGACATCTCCTTGTACTTCACCTGCAAGGTTTCACGGTTGTAACGCGCTCCTTTGCAGACTTCACAAGTCACATATACATCCGGCAAAAAGTTCATCTCAATGATGTTTACGCCCTGACCGCTACAGGCTTCGCAGCGACCACCTTTAACATTAAAAGAAAACTGCCCCGGCCGATACCCCCGAGTTTTGGCTTCGATCGTCTGGGAAAATACATCCCGAATTAGATCGAAAATGCCGGTGTAAGTAGCCGGATTGGAGCGCGGGGTTCGTCCGATCGGCGATTGATCGATCACAATTACTTTATCGATCGCACTAATCCCTTGCAATTCCCCTAAGTCAGTTGGAAATGGTACTCGCTTAGTTAAGTGGTGTTGCAAAGCTGGATAGAGCAGATCGTTTACCAGCGTTGATTTACCCGAACCAGAAACCCCGGTGATCGAAATTAACATCCCTAACGGGAAATCCACATTTAAATTTTGCAGATTGTGGCGTTTAGCGTTCTTCAGACTAATCTTTAAACCAGAACCAGAGCGGCGCTCCGTAGGTGTGGCGATCGCTTTCCGACCGGATAGATAAGCCCCTGTAATCGATTCTTCTACGGCTAAAATGTCGGCTAAATTTCCTTGGGCGACTACAACTCCGCCATGCACTCCAGCGCCAGGGCCAATATCCACCAAATGGTCGGCGGCGCGAATGGTGTCTTCATCATGTTCTACCACGATCAGGGTATTTCCTAGATCGCGGAGCTTCACTAAGGTAGCTAATAGCCGATCGTTATCGCGCTGATGCAGACCGATGCTTGGCTCATCCAGCACATATAACACACCTGTTAAACCAGAGCCAATCTGGGTAGCCAACCGAATTCGTTGGGCTTCACCACCAGACAAGGTGGTGGCCGATCGGGATAGAGTCAGGTAATCTAAACCCACATCTAGCAAAAAGCGCAGCCGTGCCCGAATTTCTTGTAAAACCAACTCAGCTATTTTGGTCTGCCGTTCATTGAGCGTCACTTGATTAATACGTTCTAGACATTGATCGATCGCACAGTTGGTGAAATCCAAAATATTGTACTGACCCATCTTCACCGAGAGGGCTTCGGGCTTCAGTCGATCGCCAGCACAAACCGGGCAAGGACGATCGACTAAATAATTTTCGAGGCGTTGCTTTTGTAGTTCGGAAGCATCATTATACTGACGTTGCAGAATCTTGAGTACACCTCGGAAATGTCGAAACTCGCCGATCTGTTCCATCCATACTGGTTCATTGGTACCTTGCAAGATCAACTGTCGTTGTTCGGCAGTCAGATCTTGCCATTTGGCATTCAACTCAAAGTCATAGGCTTGACCCAAACTAAAAAGAAGCGACAGATAGTAAGAATTATCTTTATCTGACCAGGGCAGAATTGCACAGTACACTTGCGCTGTGGGGTCAGGAATGATTAATTCTTCCGCAAATAAGCGCAGGTTGCCCAAGCCGTGGCAATGGGGACAAGCACCGTAGGGAGAGTTAAACGAGAACAAGCGGGGTGATAGCTCTTCCATCACCGCTCCGTGTTCGGGGCAGGCGAACTTCTCGGAAAAAACTAAATCAGGAATTTCGGTATCATCGGCCAAAACATTAATAATGGCCATTCCTTCGGATTGCTTGAGGCAAGTCCCCAAAGAGTCGGCCAAGCGCGAATTAATGCCAGCTTTTTTGACTAATCTGTCGATCACAATCTCGATCGAATGCTTTTGATTTTTATCTAGCTCAATTTGGTCGGCCAGCTCCCGGATTTCGCCGTTGATCCGCACCCGCACAAAGCCGCCAGCAGTCAGACTAGACAACAGCTTTTGATGAGTGCCTTTCTTACCGCGCATGACCGGCGCTAGAATCTGAAACTTAGTTTTATCGGGCAGTGCCATCACTCGATCGCACATCTCATCGATCGTTTGGGGCGAAATGGCTCGGTCACAGTGGGGACAATGGGGCAGTCCGGCACGGCCAAAAAGTAGCCGAAAATAGTCGTAAATCTCGGTGACAGTACCAACCGTGGAACGAGGATTGTTGGAAGTAGATTTTTGATCGATCGAGATCGCTGGACTTAAGCCTTCGATCGCATCTACTTCCGGCTTATCGAGCTGGCCTAAAAACTGCCGAGCGTAGGCACTCAAAGACTCCACATAACGCCGTTGGCCTTCGGCAAAAATCGTATCAAAAGCCAACGATGATTTGCCCGAGCCAGAAATGCCCGTGAACACAATTAGCTGATCACGAGGTAACTCTAAACTGACATTCTTCAGGTTGTGCTGCCTAGCACCAGTAATCCGAATCTTATTTTGGTCAATCGTCGCCATAAGTCAACCAGAATCAGCAGTGCGGATATACTAACATACCAAAGATTCTACCAGAACTCCAGTACCAAATAAAAATGGGCGCAATGCGCCCATTTTTAGCTTCAATCAATCCCGACCAATACTTAGGAGCGGGAACCAGAAGGCAAGTAAGCAATCGGATTCACTGCGCTGCCACCAGGCATATGAAATTCAAAGTGCAAGTGCGGACCAGTACTGCGACCAGTATTACCCATTGCGGAGATCTGCTGACCTTGCTTAACCTGTTGACCGACGGCCACTAGCAACCGACTGTTGTGACCATAAAGAGTCCTAGTGCCATCAGGATGCTGAATATCCACCCGCTTACCATAGCCACCCCGATCCCAGCCGGATACCACAACTACACCATCAGCCGCCGCCACGATCGGGGTACCAACTGGTGCCGCGATATCAATACCCTTGTGCATCCGACCCCAACGGCGGCCAAAGCCAGAAGTAAAAGAACCGCGTGCTGGCCAAACTTTACCAACTGGTGGGGTATTTTGATTAGTGGTGGTTTGCACAGCAGAGTTATAAGTGCTAGTAGCAAACCGTTGAAATTGCGCGGGTCGTTGCACAGCTGTTGGCAACTGGAATCCTCTGGGTGCTGGTACCGGAATTTCCACCGCGCTGGGTGCTCGCATTGGTGTCACATAGCCACTTTTCATAGGTGCTGCGTAGCCAATAGGCATGGCATAAGCTCCGCTGGGAACTGAGCGAATGAAACTATTTGGTCTAACTCTTTGAGCCACCAACTTTGGTTGAGAATCATCAATGAATGCGTCTGTCCCTTCGTGCTTAG
>JAYUSR010000018.1:0-26997 GCA_043755575.1 Synechococcales cyanobacterium | reverse complement strand
CACCTATTTCCTAAATCCCTTTGCTGGGTCGGCATCGGCTCAAGCATCCTCAGCTTGATTCTCAGTATTCATCCCCTTTTGCAAATGCCCGCGACGATGTTTGCGGATAGTCTGAGTAATGTAAAAGCCCTAGATTCTTGCAAGAATCTAGGGTTGGAATGTCAGTTTCAAACTTAAGCTACTGGAGCATAAACGCTAACTTTTTTGCCGTTTTTACCGCGTCGTTCAAAAGTCACGATGCCATCAACCAAAGCAAAAAGTGTGTAGTCTTTGCCAATACCGACACCATTACCAGCATGAACAGTGGTGCCACGTTGACGCACAATAATACAACCAGCTTTGGCTACTTGACCACCATAAAGCTTGACCCCTAGGCGTTGGGCGTTAGAATCACGCCCGTTTCTAGTACTACCTGTACCCTTCTTACTTGCCATTATTTTCCTCGGTTATGGATGAATACGATATTACTTAACAACGATCGAATCGATCATTAAGCGAGTGATTTCTTGACGGTGACCACGTTTTTTACGGGTCTTTTTCTTAGGTTGCATTTTATAGACAATGACCTTGCGAGCGCGCATGTGGCGAACGACAGTGCCGTTAACAACAGCTCCAGCCACCAACGGCTGGCCAATAGTAATGTTGTCACCATCAGTGACCATTAGTACTTGGTCAATGGTGACAGCACCTTGTTCTTCAACGTGGAGCAGCTCAATGTCGTAGAAGCGACCTGCTTCCACTCGCATTTGTTTGCCACCAGTTTCAATAATTGCGTAAGTCATAGATTTTGGATTAAGTTGCCGTACAGGTGCCTGCTACTAACAAGACTTGCTATAAGTTTTATAACCTGATCCGAGCAGAGGAACAGCTCTAGATTATCGCCTAAAGTGCACATCATAGTCAAGCCATGATGGTCAAAACCAGCAATTCGCTATCTCAATGAAGGTGCTCATCAAATTTGGAGATGGCAAAAGTCTCTTGACTCTTTACCTAGTGAATCAATAAATCTTCTGAATAGTAATCACCAAAAGCTCAGCTGAATGTTAAATTGATAGAGAATTCCGTATTAACTAGCATGACTGGATTAATTACTACAGAAAGCCAATTCTCATTCCAACTTGGTGAATTGCCAGAAAAATTGGCTGAGCATTTACGACAGGATCAGGCTGGTAATTGGCGTTTTCAATTTGATAAATTAGCCCAGCGGGAGTCACCTTTCTATTGGTATGTGGGAGTAGCCAACGGTAAACTAATCCATTCTGGTAGTAGCGTCTGGTCATCAGCTACAATACTCAGAACAGTGCAACGCTACAGTAAAAATTTACGCCAAAAAGAGTTTCAAGCTCATCTCAAAATGTTGAGTAAATTATCTCAGCAGGAAGCCTACAGCCCCTTATATTTGGTTGAACGACTCAAACAGAATCAGATGGTGACTGATGAGCAGATCAGCCAGTTTCTCCAAATTAAAATTCTGAGTGATTTTGATCAGTATTCTAGATTCAGTTCAGGAATAGCCAATTTTATTTTTGATCCTCAACTGGTTAAACCACCAAATTTAGAGGGGTTCGAGATCGATGATATCTTACAGCTGAGCAAAGCTCGGCAGTCTCAATGGCACGCGATCAGGCAGTATGTACCTTCTCTAGGACTCATTCCCACTTTGCGAGCTGCCTCTACCCAGTTTCAGAATTTTACGGTGGGGCAGCAAAAGAAGGTTATGGAATTAGTTAAGTCTGAGAGCAATGTCAATCAAATTGCCCGCCAATTGGCTAAAGATCATCTTGATGTGGCTCAGATGTTCGCCAACTTAACACAGGCGGGTGTGATTACCATGACCGAGCCGAAACCGACTAAAACTATCACCGTGATGGTAATTGATGACTCATCTTTGATGTTAACCCAGTTCAAGCATTGGCTAAAGTCTACGCAGTACCAAGTGTTAGCTTGTCAAAATGCCACTGATTCGATGGCGATGATTCGGCAGCATCAACCAGCCGCAATTTTCATCGATATCAATATGCCGGTGATTAGTGGGTTCGATTTGGTGAAGCAAATTAGGTCTACGCCAGCTATAGCGAATATCCCGATCGCCATTTTAACAGGTGAACAAAAGCTCTCTAATCGGTGGAGAGCGAAATGGAGCAGCTGTGAATTTGTAACCAAGCCGATGACAGCTAGTGAACAAAGTGATTTTGCTGACACGCTGCAAGAACTGATCTCTCGGCTATTATCTGGTTCTGTTGTCGATCCTACCCAAACTTAAGCGTTGAAAAAAATATGCACTTCTTAGTTGTTGATGATAGTCCTGTAGACCGCTATGCATTGGTAAGCTTGTTATTTTTCATCGGCCATACGGCTGATCAATGTGAAGATCCAACAATTGCTCTTCAACAAATCGAAAATAATACGTATGATTCTATTTTTATCGATGTAGTAATGCCGGACTTAGATGGATATAAACTCTTGCGGGCATTACGACTTAACCCTAAAACGCTCAATGAGTACGTGGTGATTTTTTCTAGCAAAAAAACACCGCTGGAGGTGGAATATGGGACTAGACGCGCTGGGGCAAACGACTACTTAACTAAGCCAGTTACCCGAGAAAATCTCAACCAAATTCTAGAGCGAGTAACCACATTAAGGAGTAATGCTAGATGAATATATCTACAGAGTTGATTGCCAATAAGGATTCCCCATTAGGGAATCGTTTTATTCTAGCTAAAGTTCTAGATCAGACTCTAGCTATTCCAGCTGGCTGGGTAGCAGAAATTCTGAGGGTGGATAAAAACAAGATATTGAATCTGCCATTTTATAAAGACTTGGTATTAGGCATCACTCATCACAGCGGTAGAATTTTACCGCTGCTATCTACTCGCTTACTGATAGGCAAATACCAAGTTGATTTGCGAGAAACTCTGACAGTAGTGCGGTTGGGATCGGTTGCTGGTGATGTTGTTGAAGTAGGATTAGTTGTTGACCAAGTAGTCCGCAGCGCTATGCAGTTCGAGATACCAGTTGAAGCGGTGGTTTTCGATCTTCAGATGATGCAATTAGATTTATGGCAGCCGTGCATTTAGATTTCTTCCTCACGATCACAATTTAGTTTATGAACAATCAACAGCTACCTATTTTAACCCAGAGAATCCGGCGGTTTGTTCGATCGCATTTATTTTTGCCAATGAATATTGCAATTGCCAGCAACATATTGTTCCTTGGTCTGGCAGCAGCAAATATTTGGAATGCTTATCAGGAGTTTCGCCACACAGTAGAACATCAGTTAGAAATAGAAAAACGGAGTAGTGAAGTTAAGTATCTGGGCGAATTTTTAACGACATCAGCACGAATGGCCGCCACTACGGGGAATTCCCAGTGGGAAAAACGCTATAACAATACTGCTAGGCTAAATGCATCAATTGAGTACATTTTAGATAATTCTGATGATGTGATACGAACACAAATTCAGCGAACAGCTCAGGCTAAAGATAAATTATTTAAGATGGAGTCTGACACCTTTGCTCTAGTGCGCAAGGGTAAAATCGAAGCCGCTCAATCCTTATTGTTCAGTCCTCAATACGATCAACAGAAAACCATTTATGCAACAGGTAATAATTTGGTGTTTGCTCAGGCCGAAAAACTAATTCAGAATCAATTAGATGATTACCAGCACCAGTTACTTATTTCGATCGGTCTCGTGGTCGGGATTTCACCAATTTTACTAGGGAGCTGGATTTTAGTCCGATTATCAGTTCGCAACCATATCCGCGATCAGCAATTGGCTAGAAAGGATTGGCAAGTGTCTCAAAATCATTTACTGGTAGCCCAGGAAGATTTAGAGGAAGAAACACAACAGCTACAAAATCAGAAACAAATAGTTCAGCAAGATTACGAACAGCTTCAGCAAGATGTAGGCGAATTGCTGGGAGTGTTGAGTGCAATTCAGTCTGGCAACTTGACCAGGCAAGCGCCAGTTCACGATCGACCTACTAGTTCGATAGCTAATAGCATTAACCAATTGATTAAAGAGTTAAGCAAAACGCTGCATCAAGTTGCAACAATTAGTGATCAGTTGGATGGAGCTGTACAAAGTCATAGAAATATCACGATGATTGTGACTGATAACATCGATCAGCAAACTCAATCGTTAGAAAAAATCTGGCGATTAATTAAAGCTATTCGTCAACTTGCGCAGAGTACGGTGCAGCAATCAGCTCATGCCAGCAAGTCTTTAGTTTTTCTTCAATCGGCAGTAGCTGATGGCCAATATGCCATCACTACTCTTAGTCAAGATATTGACATGCTGGAAGTGGGTAGTGACCGGATTGTTCAAGAAATCAAGACTCTGGCTGAGTTCGTAGGGCTGACTGATCAATTTGTGCAAGATCAAGGAGAAATTGTTACTCAAACCACAATTCTGGCAATCAACGCTGCCTTAGTTGCTTCTCGGGCAGCGGAACAGCGCGATCCCACGCAGTTCATGATTGTGGCCCGAGAATTTGAATTGATTGCTAACCAAGTTAGTCAACTAGCACAAAAAACTAATGAAGGCCTCACCAGCCTAGAGCAGCGCAGCTCCCAAATTCACCGGGCAGTATCAGCTGTCAATACTGACGTGCAACAACTTGGTACTGTGGTGAGTAGCTTTACGCAAGGAGTCAAGCATGCCCAAGAAGTATTTTCGCAAGTACAATCCGTCACTGAGCAGTCCGTAGAGTTTGGAAAGAATATTGCGGTCACAAGTCAAAAGATCATGGACAATGCAAATACAACAGTTGTAGATATCGAATCGATTGTCACACTTGCTAGCCAAACTTTGCAATGTTCTAAAAATACTCAGCAGCTAGGCAATCAGCTGAATATTCTTACTCAGGATTTATTAGATAATGTTCGATTATTTACGCTTTCTGAGTCAACTGTGGAGATAAGTGATACTACTCATTCACAGCTTAAAGCGGTAGAGTTAACTCCTTAAATTTCAGTGATATTTAAAAACTTTGTACTTCCTTCTCATTAAAATCATGAATGCTAAAACATTACTACCATTTAGTAAAAACTTACCCCCAGGTCGGATTCAAATCTTTTTACAGCGGCGATTGGTGGAGACAGTAGTATTTTTCATTTTGCTGAATTTGGGATTAGCTGGAGCTACGACTTGGAACATCTGGAATATTTCTCAAAATCTCAAGAAGATGGTTAACCGTCAAGCTAATTTGCAGGCAGTTAGTAGCAGAACATCTGTCTTAGATTTAAACATTGATCGAAATCTGTTGGTTATTCCCGGTAAACCCCTCTGGGAAAAACGTTATAGCGATAATGCTGCCGATCTTAAACTAATCACCGAAGATTTACGTAAAGATATACCTAAGAAAGCAGTGGATATCTTCCAGCAAGTAGAAAGATCGGCGGAAAAATTAATCACCTTGGAAAGACAGGCTTTTAAATTGTTAAAGGATAGAAAGCTTGAAGAGGCTGCGACCATCTTAAACGGTAATGAATATACCGAAGAGACCACGACATACATCCAAAGTGTTCAAGCAACCATCATCATCATTAATGACCAAATAAACAGTCAAACTCAAGCCCAACGAATTGCTCTGGATCGATCAATTTTGCTGGTGATTGCTAGTTTAGGACTATTGTTAGCAATTGGGACAATTGTGGTGCTAACTATTCAAGGCTACATTCACGAGCAAGAAAAATCTCGCCGCGCGATCCAAGAATTTCAAGATGATTTACTTCAATTAAATGAGCAGTTGCAGGAAGAAGCCCAATTGCGATCGGCTCAGCAAACTCAGATTGTCTACGAAAGTGAAACACTTCAGACCGATGTCGGACATATTTTGGACGTGGTATGTTCCATGGAGGAAGGTAATCTGACTGTTCAAGCAGAAGTAAATGAGCGAGCTACCGGGCTAGTGTCGGACACTCTCAATCGGTTAATTGAGTCGCTGAGTGGCATCATTGGGGTAGTTGTATCTAGTGCTCATCAAGTGACTAATAGAGCTGCTGGACTCGATGAATTAGCTGTTGAAACTGCTAACCAAGCTCAAAATCAAACACAATCAATTCAGCAGATAGAGTGTTTAATTGCTCAAGTGAATAAGCTCACTATTAATTCTCGCCAACAGGCGATCGCCACTACTAATGCGGTGCAATTAGCTAAAACTGCGGTGGAAAGTGGTCAGGAAGAAATGAATGCGATGGTCGATGGAATTGATAGCCTCCAGGAAGGTACTGAAGAAATTGTGAAACGGATGCAAGTGCTGAATGACTTTGTGGAGTTAGCAGCTCAATTTGCTAAAGATCAAAAACGGGTAGCAGCACTTACTCGTGTTTTGGCCTTAAACGCTTCATTGTTATCTACCAGAGCTGTTCAAGAGCAAGATCCTGAGCAATTTGCTAGTATTGCCAACGAGTTTGAAACTATTGCAATCCAGGTAAATGAATTGGCGATCGATACCAACCGAAGCTTGGTAACACTGCAACAGCGCACTAATCAAATCCAAACTGTCACTTCTGGCCTGGACCAAGATGTAATTGATATCAATCAGCTGGTGCAAAAATTTACGGATGAAGTTAATAAATCTCGCCAAGCTTTCCGCAACATCCAATCAGTAACTGATCAAGTAGCCACCATGGGAGCACAAGTTAATGATTCTAGCCAAGATATTGCCGAAGTAGTCCGCAGTACCCTCAGTGCAATTCAGTCAATTGGTATTATTGCCCAAAACACCGAAAATAAAGCAACCGTCACTCGGGAGCAAGTAAAAGACATGAGCGAGTTAGCCCAAGTTCTGCTCCAAAGAGTGGAATTCTTTCAGTTGAATCAATCAACTCCAGACATATTGATCAGATCTTCAACGCCAGCTGACTTTACGGCAGCCTCTCACCCTCCACTACCAGCTTATCAGTTCTCAGAGTTACCCACCTGAATAAATAGCAATAACCAAATTGATCTTGATCAATCGCGCCCCGTAAAATCATGACAAAACTGGATAATTTAGCCGAAAAGCAGTTGCAGCAAGAGTTGCAGTCAATGTTTTTGATCGATACTCAGCAACAGTTAGAGACTTATTTCGACCTCGCACAACAGCTAACTCCCCAATCTTGGGTTGCCGATATTCAGCACATCTACCGTACTGTTCACACTATTAAAGGTGGTGCCGTTACGGTAGAAGCCAATGCAATGTTCCAAGCAGCGATTGTCCTAGAAAACTTGCTCTCAGATTTGCGTTATTTGGAAGTATCACCACCACTAAATGATGGTCAATTGAGCCAGATACTTTTAGAAGCTGGTGAACTGTTGGCAAGTTGTCTAGAAATTGTGGAGACTGGGAGCGCCGCCATTAATCAGGTGCAGTTAACCATTCAACGAATGACCACCTTACACATCCAAGTCAAAGATTGCTATTTGTCCGACTGGGATGAAATGAGACAAGTTCATCAAGAATTTGCGGATCAGGGCTTTGAGTTAGTAGCGTTGGAATTAGAAATGTCTTTGAACCAACTGCCGCTTGGTGGAGTGGTGATGGCCGATGCGGTGACTGTTGGTAATTCTTTGCTGCAACAGCTGCGAGAAATTGGCCAAGAATTGAATTTCGCCCATGATTGGACAAAGCTCATCGATAGTTGTCAAGAACTAATTGATCATGGTGATTGTCAGCAATGGCGATCGAACTGGCCACAATATTTAGTATTATTCAAAAAGTGTGCTAAGAAAAGCGGCAAAATGTCCTTAGAATTGCTGAATGAGTTGAGGTTCATCCCATCCAGTGATTTAAACATTAATGCTTTAGATTTAGGATCTGACCTAAATCTGGAAAATGAGTTGGGAGCTGGTGATGACTATATTGAGGCTCATCTAGAAAATACCTCATTGAGTTCAGATCAAAACTGGCCGGAGTTATTGATCGATGAACAATTGCCAGCTAATAACCTAGCTAGTTTGTTAGGTAACTTTTTGGATGAAGACGACTGGAGTGTTCTTCATAATGAATTAGCTGATAGCGATCAGCTTACTCCAGCATTAGTAGCAATAGAACCAGCCAAACAATCGGAATTTGAGCTAGGAACTGATTTCAGAACCGAAGCTAGGCGTAATGTTCAAATTCCCGTCCCATTAGAGCGTTTAGATAAGTCCGCGCAGCAGGTAGTAGATATTTTGCTGACCACTAGAGGAATAAATAGTCAATCTCAACAGCTACGCTCCCAGTTAGCTCAGTTAACAGCCATCACGGCTGAGAGTGCCCAGTTCACTACAAAACTTCGACAGCTGCAGGACGATTATGCCTTACTGCGCAACATTAGTGACGAACAAGAGACATCCCATAATTTAACGTTAGAACGCTACAGGCAGGGCTATAGCACCATTAACCGGCTACTAGAAAACATCTTGCGGATGTCGGAATTAGGTGGAGAATTGGCTACTTCTACTTACCAAGCTTTTGACAGTTTAGCTCACCTCGATCGACAAATTATCAGTCTTAAAGATGGTATTGAAGTAAACCGTTTAGTACCATTCCGAAACTTGACGATCCGGGCGAGAGCTATTCTACGCGATCTGACTAATCGCTATGGAAAACCAGTGGACTTAATCATCAACAATGAGCAGATTGAACTAGATGCTGGAGTTATTCAACAGATTGAGCCAGCCCTACTTCATCTCCTCCGTAATGCCTATGACCACGGTATCGAAGCGCTTGACGAACGATTGTCTGCTGGTAAAACAACGCCGGGTCAAATAACATTGAAACTACAGCGGCGGGGTAATATCTATCGACTGACGGTGCAGGATAATGGCCGAGGTATTAATGCGATTACGATTAGTAATAGTGCTCAAGCGCGAGGCTTTGAGCAAACAATCACCAACACTAACGCCGAAATACTAGCGGTGATCTGTCAACCAGGTTTTAGTTCTCGGGCTACTGTTAGTGAAGTGTCCGGACGTGGGGTCGGCATGGATGTAGTGGCCAACCAAATTATGGCAATCGGCGGCAAGCTACATCTCGATACCCAGCTGGGAGTCGGCAGTACTTTTACAATCGAAGTGCCAGCCCCACAGCTTTTAGTATCCTGCGTCTTACTCCAGTCGGGTGAACACATTATCGCGCTACCCGCTGAAGAAATTTTAGAGACGGTTTTGCTCAGTGTTACCGATATTCAGCTAAATATTGATCAGCGTCACTGGCAAATCAATACTTTTCGGAACGTGGCTCCGGCCTACAGCTTGGCGGCTTACTGGCACCAGTTCTCTACCACTTTGCCAGAAACTGCGATCGGCCTGCGTTGTCGCCTAGATGGCCAAGCAGATGTATGGTTGATTGCTGACGATTTGCTAGGACAGTCGGAATTGTTAATTAATCCTCTTCCTAGTCCATTAGTACCACCGGTAGGTATGTTGGGGGTGAGCTTGCAGCCAGACGGTAGTCTACTCTCGGTGCTAGATCCCACTGCAATTATGACGGTCTTACAATCCCCATCGGGGGCTTCCGTCTCCACTCCCGTAAAGGCTGTGGCCAATGTCATCACGATTTTAATTGTGGATGATGCGGCTTTAATCCGTCGCCGATTATCTGGTAGTTTAACCAGTGTGGGCTTTACTGTGCAGGCCTGTAGTGACGGCTTGGAGGCACTGCAATGGCTCGAAACCAATGAGCTACCGGCCTTAATGATTACTGATGTAGAAATGCCCAATCTGGATGGCCTGACGCTGATCGATCGATGTCGTAAAAATGGTATTCAGATACCAATCTTGGTTCTATCTTCCCGCCTGTCGGAAGATTGGGGTAAAGAAGCGCAGCGAGTTGGAGCTAATGAATTTTTGAACAAAGGCTTTACCACAGATGAACTGTTGAATAAGGTCGATCACTTATTGTCCACATAGAAATCAATAATGGCCTAAGTGCTATCAAAGAGGTATTATATTCATAGTTGAAAGCTACCAGCCCTTAACCTAGGAATCATCATGCGTAGAAGAACCATCATTAAATCATCGGCTATTTTGGGGGTAAGTGCCTTAACTACCAGTGTTTTTAGCAGCTGTACTCCGCCCCCAAGCAAGACTAGCAAGAGTTCTAAGCCTTTACAAGTTGGTGTTTTACTCTGGTTTGGCTGTGAAGGGATGTTTTTAGCTGGTCAGAAAAATTTGTTTACAACTCCGGTCGAGCAAAAATATTTTTCGACAGTCACAGAATTGTATGAGGCTTTGCTCGCAGGTAAACTTGATGTGGCGGCTGTGGTTGCTACCGATCTATTGGTACTCACTGAAAGAGTGCCCAACATTAAAACAATCATGGTCACTGATTATTCCGGCGAGGTAGATGGCATTCTAGCTGGTAATCAGGTTACCAGGCCGGAAGATTTGAGAGGTAAAAAATTTGCGCGGGAGGATGTGCCCTATGAAATTGTATTTGTCGGAGAATTTCTAAAGCTGGGAGGGATGACTGAGAAAGATGTACAGATTGTATCCATGACAGCAGAGGATGGTGCAGCAGCCTTTGCTGCCGGGAAAGTGGATGCGGTGGCTACCTACGATCCTCATTTGGGCAAAGCCCTAAAGCGGCGGCCAGATGCCAGATTATTATTCTCGCCCAAAAAAAGCAACATTATTCCCAACGCGATCGTAGCTCATGGTCAAGTAATTACAGAACGGCGCCACGAAGTCCAAGAGTATTTGCGATCAGTAGATAAAGGACTGAAGTATTCGGCAGACCAAGCGCACCGCGCAGAAGTTGATGGCATGATGGCCAAGTGGTTAGGTGTCACGGCCAGTGAAGTTGCGGTGCAACGTTCCAAAATTTATATTCTAGATATTGTCAAAAATAAGATCGATGCTTTCAACCCGGCTAGTCATTTGAACGTGGAAGATAGCGTCCGATCGGGTGGGCAGATTCTTTGGGAAGCTGGCAAATTGAAGAAGCTAGTGGATGCTTCCACTATCATAGATGGCTCTTTGATTAAATCTTTATAGATGCTCAGATCAAATTAGTTCTCCGTGTGGTGAGGATTTTGGGAGAGCAGCGTTCATCGGAGCAAAGATTCCGGTACACTTAGTGGTAAGAAAAATTAAGTTACAAGTAATCTCATAATGGAAATTGGTCAACAGGTAAAGGTGTATCGCTTACGCGATCGAGTATCGAACAGCATCGTCGGTAAACTCGGCCAAATCGGTACTGTCAAAGAATTTAGAATGACAGATGGAAGTGGTGTTGGCGCTGTTGTAGAGTTTTCTGACCAGTCAGCCACCTGGTTTTTTGAGGACGAGTTAAAAGTACAAGGCTAAACATGACCCAAATTCTCACCTTTTTAGGCAAAGGCGGTGTCGGTTGCACAGCTGTCTCGGTGGCGGCTGCGCGTCAAATGGCTAGTCAAGGGCAACGGGTGCTCTGGGTCGGTCAAGGATTTTACACTGCCAACCTATGGGGTGAAGTTGTGTTGACGGATCAGCCCCAGACAGTGGGTGCCAATTTGTCAGTAGTAAATCTTTCTACCACGCAGCTGTTAGAAAAAGCTTGGAGTTTGGTTAAACAGCTCGAAGCAAAATATCTGCGTACCCCCTTACTACAAGCTGTATATGGTCAAGAAATGGCCATCATTCCGGGAATGGACGGTGCGGTGGCACTCTATACCCTCCAAGAGTATTTTTATAGCGGTCAGTATGATGTCATTCTTTATGACGGCACTGATGGTCTAAACATTCTGCGGACTTTTGGGTTGCCGGATACCCTCAGTTGGTACATCCGCCGTTTTCGGCAAGTGATTGAAACTTCTGATCTGTGGCGTAATGCCATGCCCATTTTGCAACCAGTGGCCGCTACGGTGTTAAATATGGCTTGGACCGGAGAGGGTCTGAATATGCCTGCTGTTCAGGAAGCTACCGATTTGCTCGATCGAGGGCAAAAAGCGATGACTAATCCGCAGCAAGTCGCCGCCTATTTGGTAACAACAGCTGATCCCACTGATGTCCAAAAAGCAATGTGGCTGTGGGGTCGCGCTCAGCAAGTGGGGTTAGTTGTAGCTGGGGTGCTAGTGAACCGAGCTAATGCCGTTGACTCTAAGATGCAGGAATCTTTTCAGCCATTACCAGTTAGTGCGATCGATGATTTAAGTAATATCCCCAGCTTAAAACCAGCAGCCGATCTGCCCAAGCCGATCGAGATTGATGTAGCTAATCGGCAAGTAAAGTTATTTCTGCCTGGGTTTACCAAGCAAGAGGTCAAACTTAGTCAATCTGGCCCTGAGATTACGATCGATGCTGGCGACCAGCGCCGGAATATTTTTCTACCGCTCAGTTTACGTGGCTCCGATGTGACAGGTGCCAAATTCCAACATAACTATCTGATCATTTCACTATGACCGAAGAACCCAAGAAAACCGGCTCCACCGCTAGACAGATGATGGGGATGAAAGGTGCCACTGCTGGTGGTTCCATTTGGAAAATCCGTATTCAGTTGATGAAACCAATTACTTGGATTCCACTGATTTGGGGGGTGGTTTGTGGTGCCGCCTCAGCTGGTACCTACACTTGGTCGTTAGAGAATGTGCTGAAGGCAGCGCTTTGTATGCTGATGTCTGGCCCTTTTTTGACAGGATATACCCAGACGGTAAATGAGTATTACGATCGAGAGATCGATGCCGTAAATGAACCCTATCGTCCGATTCCCTCGGGAGCTATTTCGCTGCCTCAAGTAATCGTCCAGATGTGGGTTTTGCTGATCGGTGGCATCGGAGTTGCCTTTATTTTGGATCGGTGGGCAGGCCACGATTTTCCAGTACTAACTTGCTTGGCCTTAGGCGGCTCTTTGGTGGCCTATATCTATTCGGCACCACCTCTCAAACTTAAGCAAAATGGTTGGTTGGGTAACTATGCTTTGGGTGCTAGCTATATTGCTTTGCCTTGGTGGGCTGGCCACGCCTTGTTTGGACAACTAAACTGGACGATCATAGTATTGACCCTATTTTATAGTTTGGCGGGGCTAGGAATTGCGGTGGTCAATGATTTCAAGAGTGTGGAAGGAGACAGCAGGTTTGGAATGAAGTCGATCCCCGTGATGTTTGGGATTGATAAAGCCGCTTGGGTTTGTGTATTAATGATTGATATTTTCCAGGCGGGGATTGCTCTTTATCTGATTTCAATTCATCAAAATCTTTACGCGGCCATTTTGTTGCTATTGATTATTCCGCAGATTACTTTCCAGGATATGTATTTTCTCCGCAACCCTCTGGAAAATGATGTCAAGTATCAAGCTAGTGCCCAGCCATTTTTGGTAATTGGGATGTTGGTAGCTGGATTAGCTTTAGGCCACGCCGGATAATCTACATCATCCAATATTCGGGTTTAATGAAATCTTCCATCGCTAATACCCAACTGGCATGATTAAAGCCGGACAACACCCGCCAAATCTGTACTTGGATAGCCTGCCGCTGGCGTAGTTTGTCAGCAGGAGAACCGTCACCATTAATTCTCAGCCAGCAGTATCCCCAATACAGCAGAGCAAACCAGCGCAAATAGCGACGTTTAATCCAGCGCAGTGGGTTCTGCCAAAAAGACTTCCACATGATTGAATTCACGAACTATTACTCCTAGATGCCCTGGACAGTGATCAATCGCACAAGACAATTGTAATAAATATATATGTCTAGTGTCACCCCCTCTGTCAATTTAACCTGACCAAGGGGGCAACATAGCTTCTAAACTGATTGGGGCGTGGACAACAAGAGAATGCGTTCCATGAGCCATGGCGCCAGGTTTTGACAGTAAACAGCTAAATGGCTTTGCCAACCGACCAGAATTTCTGATCGATCATGTGCTAGTCCTTTAATCAAGACCTTTGCTACCCGTCTCGGCGTCATGGCTCTGACCCACCGAAAACGTTGTAAGTCCTTCACCATATCAGTATCAGTCAGAGTCGGCAAAAAGGTAACAACCTTGATGTTATCAGCGGCTAGTTCACTTCGCAGTGCTTGACTAAAGCCCAGAATGGCAAACTTAGTCGCTGAATAGGTGGCCATGGTGGGAGCAGCTACTTTCCCCATCAGACTGGAAACGTTCACGATCGTACCTTCTTTTTGGGAAACCATCCGGCGGGCTACGCAGCGGGTGACAGCATAGAGTCCTAGCAAGTTCAAAGAAATTTCTTGGTAGACTTCTGGGAAACGAGCTTGGAGAAAAGGACCTTGGTAAGCCACCCCAGCACAGTTCACCAAAAGATGAATTGGCCCATAATCACGCCAAGTTTTGGCGATCTCAGTATTTACAGTAATGGCTTGAGTCAAATCCAGCGGGAGGATAACGACCTCAATATTGAGATTTATTTGTTTGATTTCGGTAGCAAGTTGCACTAAATTGTCGTGGTTACGTGCCACTAGAATCAGGCGGCGGACACCACTTTGAGCAAGTTCGATCGAGATAGCGCGGCCAATGCCTCGGGAAGCACCGGTAACCAAGGCGGTTTTTTGATTCAAGTTCATGATTTTACCTCCTGTTTATGGTGGTTGTCGGGATGAGGGATGAAGTTTGCAAACTATCCATAGCCAGCTTCCTACAGAAGAAGATCCCCATTCCTGAATGAGGAGACTCTGGAATATCAACTAGCTAATGAATTAAACATGTTAGTTCAATCAGCATCAGTGCAATCTATCCCCAGGCAAACCTGAGAATTCAGGGAAAATAGCTATGTAGTTAAAAAATTAAGAATGCAAAGGTTCAATCAGCAACCGAAGTTTTGAAGTGAATGGACTGAACTGTTGAGCATATTTTTACGCCTCTTGTTGAGAAACTCATTGTGGGTGAAAGATTTCTCCATTACAAACACCCTAACAAACTATTTTTCTTTTGGCAACATTTCTTTACAGGGATCACTATATCTAGTGTATTTGAGTAGTGGTGACTGCAAAATTCTAGCAATGTTCCCATTTCACAGTAATTTGATCGGATAGAATTGTAATCATAGCTACAAATTACACCGTCTGGCGTAATTTTCTGAAGAATTTATCGCGTTCGCCAAGTGCCATGAAAACCCATGGGGATCACTACTGGCAACTGGAGGCGACATAGTGGTTCGTCTGGCAATTGATCGCCATGCCAAATCCATACCTCACTCTGGTGCTGCTGCCCGTCATAAACCGTCGACAAGACCCAATCTTGCACCCAAGTTGGCTCACTAGGATAGATGTGTGGTGCGAGATTGGTGCTAGTTAAACTATTTGTTTGATAGTCATAACGAGCAATATCTCCTAATAGTTCCTGGGTCATATTGCCGCCCAGTTTTTGCACCGATAGATAGGTATAGCGTCCCGGCTGGCCTACTGTGGTGGATACTGGGAATTCACAGCCTCGATCGACAACACAGGTATTGCTGACGACCCGCTGCCGTTGGGGATCAATGATGAGCTGCCACAGTTGACCAGCAACGGCTCGATTGGTCTGACCACTAGCGACATCTTGCAAAAACCTATTGGTCTGAAAATCTTCGTATCGAATGATTTCTACTACCACTTGCTCCTGAGCATTGACATGACCATTACCAAAATGCCATTGAAACCAGGCATCGGTTTCGATCACAGGTAATGGTTCTAAAGTCTCTCGATCGATCAGCAAAATTTGAGTGCCGAGGTGCGGCTGCCACTGCATGGACTCACTAAAACTTTTTTGATTTAAAAGAATCGGCAGCATTTTAATGCGGACTGGCGAAATACAAAACACCAAATATTTGCCTGCAAAAGCAAAATCATGGATGAGCGGCAAGTAGGGCAGCGGGATCGATCGACTGCGGTTGATCCGGCCAGTGCAATCGCTTTGGTATAGGTGTATAGCTATTTTGGCACCAATTGCCACCCCAAAATTAAAAATCTCACCAGTCTGAGGATCGACTCTGGGGTGAGCGCTATAGGGCAACTTGACTTGGCCGGTACCTAAGTCAGTCAAGCCGATAGTGGTGAGATCTTCCAAATCTAGGGCATGGGGAGCGCCACCTTCCCACAGTGCTAATAGCTGATCTGGCAATGCCAACACCGCAGTATTGGCCACATTTTTAATGCCCCGCAACAGGCCGCGTAGCCCTGGAGCAGCCATCCCATAATTGCTATACAGCAATCGATCGGTTTCACTTTCGGCTACATAGCCAGCTGTTTGCACGTACCGATAGGTAGCCCGTGCTCGACCGTCGGCAAAATGCACCGCTAAAATTGCCCCATCGCCGTCAAACCAGTGACCCATGGTCTGTGCGCCTCGGGTCAAACGCCCCGGTCCGTTGCGATAAAAACTGCCCTGCAACCCAATGGGGATCTGACCAGCCAAAATTCGCAGTGGCTGCATGGAGAACTCCGTCGCTGGTGCGGCGAGCGATCGCCCCCAAGTTGGTGGAGCCGGTTGACTAATGGTAGCGGCATTCATGGCAAAAATCTGGGGAGGAGTGTTCAAAACTGACTATAATGGCTTCGAGAAAGGCGTTAGATTATTGAAGTTATTGAGTCAACTTTAACTCTCTCCCACCAATTCAGAACAAAAATCGGCTCAAGCCGATTGCTCATTCCCTTACTGCTGTTATCATGTCTCATCCTCTCTACATTGCGTTTATCTGGCATCAGCATCAGCCGCTCTACAAATGCCGCGATGGTAAATATCGGATGCCTTGGGTCAGACTGCATGGTACCAAAGATTATCTGGACTTAATTTTACTCCTCGAAAAATATCCGAAGCTGCATCAAACTGTCAATTTAGTCCCTTCATTGATTGAGCAGTTAGAAGATTACGTGGCGGGCACTGCCTTCGATCCTTACCTAGAATTGGCCTTGATGCCATTCGAACAACTTAAAACCCAACAGCTCCAGTTTATTATTCGCCACTTTTTTGATGGCAATCACCACACCCTCATCGATCCCCATCCTCGTTACCGCGAACTGTATGCTCAGCGTCAAGAGCATGGCGAAGGTTGGTGCCTAAATAACTGGCAAGAACGTGACTACGGTGACTTACTCGCCTGGCATAACCTTTCTTGGTTTGATCCTCTATTTTGGGAAGACCCCGATATTGCTGGCTGGCTAGCCAAAGATCATGACTTTACCTTGAGCGATCGACAGCGTATTTATTCCAAACAGCGAGAGATCATTGCCCGGATTATTCCTAAGCACCGCGAGATGCAAGAAACTGGTCAACTAGAGATCACCACGACCCCTTATTCACATCCCATCCTGCCATTGCTCGCTGATACCAACGTGGGTCGGGTGGCCGTTCCCAACATGGACTTGCCCCACCACAGATTCTCTTGGGCAGAAGACATTCCTCGCCATCTGGGTAAAGCTTGGGACATGTATAAAGACCGGTTTGGCCGCGCTCCCCAAGGTTTATGGCCATCCGAACAGGCGGTGAGTCCGGCCATCTTGCCCTACGTGGCCGAGCAGGGCTTCAAATGGCTCTGTTCTGATGAAGCGATTTTAGGTCATTCCATTAACCATTTCTTCCATCGCGATCATTATGGCAACGTCCAAGAGCCAGAGCTATTATATCGTCCCTATAAGCTAGCGACTGAACATGGTGATTTGGCGATGGTTTTCCGCGATCACCGCCTGTCCGATTTAATTGGCTTTACCTACAGCGGCATGGAACCTCAACAGGCCACCGCTAACTTAATTGGTCATCTGTCATCAATTCGCACTGCTCTTGCTGCTAAGCAAGAAGAAAGCCTGGTAGCAGATGCTGATACTGAATCTTTGGATAAACCTTGGCTCGTCACGATCGCTCTCGATGGTGAAAACTGCTGGGAACACTATCATCTAGATGGCAAGCCCTTCCTAGAGCATCTGTATCAGCAATTTAGTGATGATGAGCGATTTAAACTGGTCACGGTGAACGAATTTATTACTCAATTCCCCCCCACCGCCGAAATTCCTAGCCAGCAGCTCCACACTGGCTCTTGGGTCGATGGTAGTTTGACCACTTGGATTGGTGATCCCGCCAAAAACCGGGCTTGGGACTTGTTGACAGCGGCACGCCAAACTTTGGCCAATCACCCCGAAGCTACCCCCGAAAATAACCCCGAAGCCTGGTCGGCGCTCTATGCAGCGGAAGGCTCAGACTGGTTCTGGTGGTTTGGCGAAGGTCATTCGTCGAACAACGATGCCATGTTTGACCAACTATTTCGGGAGCATTTGGTAGCTTTGTATCAGTCTTTGAATGAGCAGGTACCCTCCGAACTTAATCAATACATTGAAGATCACCATCGGCGCACCGAATACCGCCCCGAAGGTTTTATTCATCCAATAATTGACGGACGAGGTGATGAGCAAGACTGGAATATGGCTGGCAAAATGGAACTGGGCGGGGCGCGGGGTACCATGCACCAAAGCAGCACCACCCAGCGCATTTTCTATGGAGTAGATCACCAGAACTTCTATGTGCGGCTGGATTTCAAACAGGGTACTAAGCCCGGTATTGATATTCCGGCTGAGTTGAATTTGGTCTGGTTCTACAACAATCAGACGATGCATAATAGTTTGTTGCCCTTAGCGGAAATGCCCCATGAAGAACCGCTGAACTATCGTTTTCATCATCGCCTTCAGATTAACTTGCAGCATATGACTTGCTGGCTGCAAGAAGCGATCGATTACGACCAGTGGGAAAATCGGTCTTCGGGTGCACGAGTTGCTTGGGATAAATGTTTGGAGATCGCAGTGCCCTGGGATGATTTAGATATTGAGCCAGATTATGCGCTGCAAATGATGCTGTTTTTTGCAGATCACGGTCGTTATCGCAGTTATTTACCCGAAAATGACATGATTTCTTTGCAGATGCCATAACTTTGCTGGGCGGCCAAGGCTGATTCATTTAAAATAAAGTAATGTTCCTTATCAAAACTTTATAAATGCCAGCCCTGATTGAAGTTCTCACCAAGATCGATCGCATTGACCGGCAAATCTGGAGCTGGCGTGATTACCAAATTGTGTATACCGTGAAAGGATTGGGTCAACCCCTACTCTTGATTCATGGCTTTGGAGCTTCGATCGGCCATTGGCGTAAAAATATCAGCGAATTGTCCGCAGCTGGTTATCGAGTCTATGCGATCGATCTATTAGGATTTGGGGCTTCGACCAAGGCTCCGATCGAATACAGTATGGAACTATGGGCAGAGCTAGTTGCCGACTTTTGGCAAGAGCATATTCAAGAGCCAGTGGTGCTGATTGGTAATTCGATCGGCGGGTTGGTAACTTTGACGGCCATGGCCAATCAGCCAGCCATGTGTGCGGGTGCCATCCTGATCAACTGCGCCGGAGGCTTAACCCATCGTCCCACTGACTTGAACTGGTTTTGGCGGCAAACCATGATGATGTTTATGAATGTGGTGAAATCGCCAGCTTTTGGTCCGCTAATTTTTAATCGGATTCGCAGCAAACGCAATATCCGCAAAAGTTTAGGGCAAGTTTATTTCCGCAAAGAAGCAATTACTGATGATTTAGTAGAGCTGCTGTACCAGCCTTCTTGTGATGAAGGTGCCCAAAAGGTCTTTGCGGCAGTGATTGGAGCAGCTCCGGGCACCGAGACCCGTGAACTATTAAAGTCGATCAATTGCCCGGTTTTAGTGATTTGGGGTGAGGCCGATCCTTGGACACCGGTATCTGGCTCAGCTGCTTTCCGCCAACTTCAGGAAGAAGGTCGAGATGTGGAAATTATTACGATCCCTGATGGTGGGCATTGCCCGCATGATGAATGTCCAGAAGTGGTGAATCCGGCGATGCTGAAATGGCTAAAGAGATTCTAAATTAGAACTGCCCGCGCTATATCTGTAAACAATTAAAATTCCCCATGCAATCCATCGCCGATCTCCGCCAAGACTATACCCAAGCTGGTCTGGAAGTAGGAGACCCCAGCCCATTTCGTCAATTTCAATTATGGTTTGAGCAAGCCCTTGCCGCTCAACTCTTAGAACCCAACGCCATGACCCTGGCCACCGTTACCGCTGAAGGCAAGCCCCACGCCCGGATTGTATTGCTCAAAGGATTTGACGATCGTGGGTTTGCGTTCTATACCAACTTTGATAGTCAAAAGGGTCAAGAACTAACCCAGAATCCCCATGCCGCCTTAGTTTTTTTATGGAAAGATTTGGAACGACAGGTGCGCGTCACCGGAAAGATTGAGCAGGTGGCCGCAGTGGAAGCCGACCAGTATTACCACAGTCGGCCTCTGGGCAGTCAGCTGGGCGCTTGGGCTTCACCGCAAAGTGAAGTAATTCCTGATCGACAGTTTTTAGTCGATCGAATGGCTCAATTTACAGCTCAATATCAAAATAAAGAAATCCCTCGCCCAGCGAACTGGGGAGGGTTCCGAGTAGTACCGTCAGAAATTGAATTTTGGCAAGGGCGACCTAGCCGCCTGCATGACCGGTTACGTTATCAATTACAGCCAGCTGGTACCTGGCAGATCGATCGGCTAGCTCCTTAGCCTAGCTGGTAGAATTCCTTGGACTCTCGGGAGTAACCCCAGGCCAGACCGTCGGGATCGCGGTTCCTCGTCCACTCCGCAAAACTAACATCTGATCGCCGCTTGTAGATGGTACTGGCATGAACATCTAAGCGTTTAGCCAAATCAGCCTGGCTAATGATCTCTCGCTCCAATTCACTGCGAATTTCTGGCTCTACCGCTACTTCTTGGTCTTCAACTTCCGTGTGTTCGGCGTTAAAAACACTGCGTAGGGCTTGGCCAAAAGAGGAAACAGGGATAGTTTGCACTGGTTCTGGCAGCGGCTCGATCACTGATTTCACAGGAGTTTCCGTAAAATCAGTGGCAGCTGGCTCAGTAATCAGTTCTACTGTCGTTTCGGGAGCTGTTGAGTCGATCAACTGCTCCGTGGTTAACTCGGCACTAGTTTCTGGAACTAGCTCTACAGTGGTTGTTGTTTCAGCACTGACTGGTGGAGCCGTGGCTACTTCTACCAGGGGAGATGGAATTTCTACTGGCGGCTGTTCGATCACTGGTATGGCGATCGATTCGGGCGTTAAACGTGCTACGGAAGGAGCCTCAAAATCGAGCTTCTGAATAGCAGTAGGATTAGGATTGATCCCCGTGAAAACATTTTCCAAAGAGTTGAAGGTCAAAAATTTATAAACTACGCCCTGACTGTCCGAGCGCTGGCTAGTGCCACCAAATTCGATAGCTTTACTATGTAGATAACGACTTGCTACTTTGCCAGAAATGTTAGCGCGGACTGATAACTCTAGGGGAGTAATAGAACCCTGTTTTTCGATAATCAGTTGATTGAATAGAGGATTAACTTGCTGGGAGAGTTTGGATAGTTGATAGCTTTGCCACAGGTTATTGCCAGTGAATAGCAGTGCAGCACCCATGATAAATGGCCAAGCTACAGACACAAACACAGCAAGAAATGCCACTGGAATCAGAATCAGTAAAAATCCTGATGCAGTATTGTCGTGTTTAACCGTTTGTTCAGGCATTTGGCCTTTAATTTTTCAAGTATGTTGATGCCAAAATATTTTAGGTGATTCTTGGTACTAACTAACAGAATGCGCTGCAAATAGCAACATTCTGCAATATTTTTAGACCCAATTCAAAATCTCTGTGGCCGTTTTCTGGGGCTGCTCTAAGTGAGGAACATGGCCACATTTTTCAATCCAAATCAATTGACTATCAGGCAAATTCTGTTGAAACTGATTGGCATCCTTAATCCCCAGAATTTTATCGTTTTCTCCCCACAAAATTAGGGTGGGTTTTTGGATATTTGTCAGTCGCTCGCCATAGTAACCATAGCCACCACTTTTGGTAAAGGTAATGACAGCGTTACTCCAGTTCTCACATTGCAAATGCAGTGCCGCGCACAGCTGAGCATCGAGGCTAGCCCATTTTTGATCATAGTAGGCGGCCTGACTAATGCGTTGCCGCACGCTCCGATTACTTAGAAAAGCAGTGGCCAATCTGTCGATCGGTGGAAACATCAACTGGCCGGTGGCCGGTGGTTTGGTAAAACCAGCGCTGTCGATCAGTACCAATTTGGCCACAGCCTCGGGATGGGCGAGGGTAAAGTCGATCGCAGTAGCTCCGCCCATCGAAGCCCCTACCATGATCATTGGTCTTTGAATCATGGTCTGCCAAAACTGATAAAGATGGGTCTGAATCAGCTCGGGGCTATAGCTTAGACCGGGTAATCTTTCAGTAAAACCAAATCCCAATAAGTCTACTGCCCAAACTTCCATCTCTAATTTGAGCACCGGCAGGAGCCGCCGAAATTCTAACACCGAGCTATCAAAGCCATGAATTAATAAGATGGGCGTACCGCCGCTGCCCTGCTTGATGTAGCTGGTTTCTATAGATGAAGAAGTACTGGCCATCGGTACCGACTGAAATTGAATCTTCCGAAAGAGATCGATCGAAGTTGGTTCGGTTAATGGTTGCGCAGCGGTAATTACGGCACTAGATAGCATGAAGGCTGGGAGAGAGAGCAATCCAAATGTTAGCAAAAATGCCCTCATCCCAGTTTGGGAGAGGGCAAATATTTCTATTTAAATATTCTAATGACTGACTGAATCTACTGGCACAGCGTCAACATCGATCGGATTACTAGCAACGGTTTCAACCTCGGTGCTTGACCTTTTACTGTTTTCTTTCAGCTTGGCAGCGGCTATTTGGGACAATTCGGCTACCAACAAACCAATCACAATGGTGTCATCGAGCCAACCCACAATCGGAAAAACATCAGGCGAAATATCGATCGGACTAACCAAATAAGCGATCGAAGCAGCGACAACCCACCAACGATATTTAGGGTTTTGCAACAGACCGCGATACCAGTTGTAAAGAGATTGGATGGAGAAATTCATGAGTTAGTTAACCTGGTTGGTTCAACAATCACCATCATGCCAGATAGTTTCCGGGGCGATGGGGATGTAAACAACACTTCCAGATTAGTAAATACCGTCCAGTCTTCCCAACGTCAGAGTAAAATTGAGCTGATATTATCTATGCCCAGCTGGGTAACGATATTGGGCTTAGCGAAAATATTGTATTGAGACTGGTCTTAAGTTCTAGCTTGGTAATTACATTTTTCGGACAGTTGTAGTATCTTCCTGGGAAAGTAGGATCTTCTCAGAGAAAAATAGGGTATTATTAATCTATCACTTAATATAAATAAAAATTATTTTAGGTGTGTGGAGCTGTATTTAAGGAAATTAAACTAATCATGAAAAAGATTCTATCGATCGTTGCGTCTGCTGCTTTGTTGTCTGTGGCCACTCAGTTGCCCAGCCAAGCGCAAAGCAAAGACAGCTATATTGGTGCCACCATTCTATTTGGCGGCGGCGACAGCATTTTTGGTGTTAATGGCAAATTTGGCATTGCTGAAAGCATCTCGGTCCGACCAGTTATTGCTTTTGCTTCTGGCACCACCATCTTTGGTGGTTCTGCAACCTATGATTTTAACCTACCTGGTCAATCCAGTACTAAGTTTGATCCTTTCATTGGTATCGGTTTCTTGACTGCGAATGGTGGCGGCAACGGCATCGCTTATGCTCAAGTTGGAACTGATGTCGGTGTGAGCGAAAATATCGTTCTGAATGCCGATCTGAAAATTCCTCTGAACGGTGGCGGTACTCTAGTTGGTCTTGGTGCTGGCTTCAAGTTCTAGAACCATTTTATAGTCCTGAAATAAAAAAGTCTCTTAAATGGAGGCTTTTTTATTTTGGTATTTTAATGGGCTGGCCAGCCATTGCCAAAGGTAGTGTAGAGAAATACTACCAAAACTGATAGAGACAATAGACCTTGCATTAGGAGACCAACTACTGATCCAACCACAATGCCAATACCGGCCTTTAGGGATTTTTGTAGTCGATCGATCCCTGATAAATCGGCTTCTCTTTGCAGATAAAGAAGCTCACCCGCAACAGCACCAATAAAAGGGCCAAAGAAAATTCCGAGCACCGGCCCACCAATGGGTAAGGCTGGTAATAAGCCAAAAATGCCTAACCCCAAACCCACCATCGAGCCAATTTGCCCCCAGTGGCTAGCGCCAGCCTTCTGGCCGCCCCAGATCCCAGCTAAGTATTCGATCGCAAAACACAGCGCCAGTACAACTAGAGAAACGACCAGAGCAACCTGGACTTGTGGCCAGCCGTAGACAAATCCGGCGATGATCACCGCCCCCACGATTAGGCTGGGACCGGGAATAGCCGGAATAAATGCTCCCACTACGCCCAACAGCATGGTGGCGACTAAGAGCCAATAAACAAGTGCTGGTATCCAGCTAGAAATTTCAGTAGGTAGATTCATCAGACTTGGTGAATTTTTTGACGATAGTTGGTAGGTTTAACTCTCCCTATTATGACAGTTGCCGAGGAATGTGATGTTAGAGGTTAGGCTTTCAGCTGACCGCCAAAATGCTCAATCAATAGTTCTTGTAATATTGGTTCTAGGTCTTCACAGGGAACGCCCTTGCGCACGCAGGTACCCAGATGAGCATCTTTACCAACAGTGCCGCCCATATAGATGTCTACGCCTTCTAGCGTCTTGCCCTCTTTACGTACCTTGGTACCCATCAAACCAATATCGGCTACTTGCGGCTGGCCGCAAGAATTAGGGCAACCTGTCCAGTGGAAACGAACTGGTTGGGGAACATCGATCGTATTTTGAAGCTTGGTAGCAAAGCTTTCGGCTTGCTGCTTGGTCTCCATCAAAGCAAAGTTGCAAAACTGGGCACCGGTGCAAGAAACCACACTGCGTAACAAGTTGCCCGGACTCGGTGAAAACTTCTCTAGGAGCGGATCGGCCAATAGGGCTGCTAATTTTTCGGCTGGCACATTGGGGATAATAGCGTTTTGTTCGATCGTAAACCGCAGTTCCCCACTGCCATAGACTTCGGCAATTCTGGCTAGCTCAAACATGTCATCAGCAAATAGCCGTCCCAACGGAATGTGCATCCCAACATAATGCAAGCCCGACTGCTTCTGGTCGTATACGCCCAGATGATCCCGTTTCTCCCACATAAATTCGTCTTTGGGAGCCGCTGTGGCCAGTATTGATCCAAATTCTTTTTCCAGCTCGGTGCGTAGCTTGGGAATACCCCACTCGTCAATCAACCACATAAGTCTGGCTTTGGTACGGTTAATCCGTAAGCCATGATCCCGAAAAACGCGCAGCAGCGCTAAACTAACACCGATCACATCTGCTGGTGCTACCCAGGCATCGATCGGGACGGCCGGTTCGATCCGTTTGCCCGAAAAGAAACCACCCACGACGATATTAAAGCCAAATTCACCATTCAAATAGGCTGGGACAAACGCTAAATCATTGATTTCGGCATGTACCGAGTTGTCGCGACAGCCAGCGATCGCAATATTGAATTTACGTGGTAGGTTACTAAATTCCGGATTGCCCTCACCATAGCCAATAATTTGGTCTTGAAGATCCTGAATCATTTGACGGGTGTCGTACAGCTCATCCGCTTCTAGACCAGCAACTGGAGAACCAGTGATATTACGCACATTATCCATTCCAGACTGCAAACTAGTTAGGTTAACAGCGGCCATCTGTTCAAAAATATCGGGCAGATCTTCGATCCGAATGCCGCGTAGTTGAATGTTTTGGCGGGTGGTAATATCGGCGCTGCCTTCGTCACCATAGCGTTGCATAATCTGCCCCAAAACCCGCAGCTGTTTGCTATCGATAATGCCGCTAGGTAGCCGGAAACGCATCATAAACTTTCCTGGTGTCACGGGTCGCCAAAATACCCCTAACCACTTGAGTCGATGCTCACGATCGTTCGTATCCATCGCTTCCCAGCCCATTTTGGCAAACTCGGCCAGTTGGGATTTAACTAGCAGGCCATCTTTTTCGGCTTTGAGCTTTTCAAACTTGTTCAGGCTGGGTGTCGCAGTGGTCATATAGTCCTGTCTTTATCGAACATATCTTGAATACTAAATTTAACGATAAACACCATTGATCATTAGTATCAGTTGTTACGAAATATTGATTATGATGTGTTTATTGCATAATTATCATGCATCGGCAGTAATTAGCAACGCAAATTAAATAAACAGTTTAAATCTCCGGCATAATTTAGGTAGTGGTCATCACGTCTCTAGCATGTCTAAAGTAAATCAGATCCTTCAGTTTTGGTTTGGATCCCCACTGAGTGCACCTAGCGAAAGCTATGGGCAGTTTCAGCCCTGGTGGTTTAAAGCAGATCCAGCGATCGATCAACATCTGCAAGATCTCTTTACTGAGGATTACCAGTTTGCAGCGGCGGGCTATTTGGATGGCTGGCAAGGCTGGCCGCACAGCTGTCTGGCACTGATTTTGTTATTAGACCAACTACCACGCAACTTGTTTCGGGGCACCGCCGCTGCCTTTGATACTGACCCGCAAGCTTTGGTGATCGCCCAGCAAGCTATTCAAGCAGGGATCGATCGAGAATTTCTGCCGGTTCAACGTTGGTTCTTTTATCTGCCCCTCGAACACAGTGAAAATCTGGCAAATCAAGAGCAGTGTCTGGCTCTTTTTCGACAATTGCCCGAGCATTTAGGCAAAGAACAGGCCGTAGCTGCTGCCAACCAACACCACCAACTGATTAAACAGTTTGGCCGCTTTCCTCACCGGAATATATTGCTGGGTCGGGAGTCTACTCCCGCCGAGCTAGAGTATCTTAACCGTCCTGATTCATTTCGAGGATAATCATGTTGAATTTGGCTTCAGCACAGGCCGCAGCAGCTGTCCAAGATTGGTCATTGGTCAGCACCTGCTTGGCAGGGGTATCACTGGCCGCAGCCAGTCCGACGGAGCAGTCCCAGATATTAGCGTTGGCCTTGCAAGTACTGAGGGCAGAGGATTTTCAAGATGGTTGGGAAGTCACCAAAATATTGCCATCCCTCGGTGAAATGGCGATCGAGCCACTGTTGGCAATGTTGCAAGATGATTCCTTAGAACCAGAAGTACAGTGGCTAGTCGGTAAGGTGCTGGGCGAATTTCGATCGCCATTAGTCGCGGCTGGTTTAGCGCAATGCTTA
>JAYUSR010000017.1:0-2739 GCA_043755575.1 Synechococcales cyanobacterium | reverse complement strand
ATCCCTTGAGTCCTCAACCTCAGAAAAATGGGGCTGGCGCATTGCTAAATTAATGCTCCAGATCGCCGATGGAAATTATCATGAATTGATTTCCCATCTTGGTAGAACACATTTGCTGATCGAACCCATTGTCATTGCCACCCATCAGCAACTTGCCACCAATCATCCCTTATACCCATTACTCACGCCACATTTTGAGGGAACTCTTTTTATCAATAATGCCGCTGTCAAGGGTTTAATTAATCCTAAAGGGACTGTAGATAAAGTCTTGGCCGGAACATTGGAATCATCTTTGAAATTAACCGTTAAAAGCACTAGGGAGTTCCCCTTCTCCTTCAACGAATCATTTCTACCGGCAACCTTAGAAAAAAGAGGCGTGAACAATCCTAAGACCCTACCCGACTATCCTTACCGAGATGACGCACTGTTGATTTGGAATGCAGTTCATGAATGGGTTTCGAGCTATCTCAGGATTTTTTATTTACAAGATAGCGACGTCATTGATGATTACGAATTACAAAATTGGCTTACGACACTTCTGTCTCCAAAGGGTGGTCAGATGCTCGATATTGGTCAAACAAGCTCTAGCGATCCGATTCCAAGCATCAGGACCCTGGATTACTTAATTGATATGACAACCCACATCATATTCACGAGTAGCGCCCAGCATGCAGCCGTAAACTTTCCCCAATCATCCTTAATGACCTACATGCCAAACATGCCCCTAGCTGCCTATCGTGATGCGCCCAAATCTACCCAGAACTTAGCAGCCGACGACTTTTTGGATATCCTGCCATCTCTTGCCCAGTCTGACACCCAAATGAATATGACCCATCTCTTGGGATCTATTTACTACACTACCCTCGGCCAATATACAGAAAACCACTTCACCGATCCTCGGGTCCAACAGCCCCAGCAAGTTTTTGTGAATAAACTCAAACAGATTGAATTAATCATTAACCAACGGAATGAAACCCGTGCCACTCACTATGAGAGTTTAAAACCTTCAAAAATTCCCCAAAGCATCAATATTTAATCACAAAATTGCGGCAAATAAACGGGCAATCCGAGATGATAGGCGGAAGATTAGCGATCGATCTTCATATTCCTGCCGACGGACTAAACGCGACGTAGCAAAATCATCGGTCAACATTGCATCAACTGTCTGGACAAACTCAAAATCTTGGACCCAAACCGTTACTTCAAAATTTAGGGTAAACGATCGATTATCAAGATTAACCGTACCCACGCTAGCTAATACATCATCAATCAGCATTACCTTCTGATGCATAAATCCGGGAATATAGCGATAGATCTTTACTCCAGCACCCAGCATTTCAGTGTAGTAGGAAAAAGAGCAAAGATAGACCAGCAAATGATCAGGGTGATTGGGCAGTAAAATCCGGACATCAACCCCTCGCATGGCCGCAATTTGTAGGGCTGTCATCACAGCATCATCGGGAACAAAATATGGGCTAGCAATCCATAAACGCTCTTTCGCTTGGCCTATGGCACTGACAAACGCTAACTTGCAAATAGATAGATCATTGGCTGGCCCCGTGGGAAAGATACAGGCGATCGCCGCTTCAGAAGACGAAACGGCTTTGATAGTCCAGTTTACCTGGGGCAGTTCTCCTGCCACCCATTGCCAATCACTCAAAAATACCGTCTGTAAAGCATGGACAATTGGCCCTTGAAGCATTACTGCTGTATCGCGCCAGGGAGAAAGCCGGGGATTCTTGCCTAGATATTCATCGCCAACATTAAACCCTCCAGTGAATCCTAAGTTTCCATCCACAATTAAAATCTTACGGTGATTGCGAAAATTCAGTTGAAACGCTTTACGCAATCCCCTTGAGCTTTTGAATACCTCAACCGTGACCCCAGCTTCTTGCAGCGATCGCTTATACTGCCGAGGCAGATCTTGGGATCCGATGCCATCATATAACAACGAGACCTTCACGCCCTGCTGAGCCTTTGCGATCAGCATCTGCTGTAGCCGATTACCCATCGCATCATCATGAACAATATAAACCTGTAGCAAAATATAGGACTTGGCCTGCTCAATGGCATCCAGCATAACTTGATAGGCTTCCTCCCCGTCGATCAACAGTTCGATTTGGTTACCGCGCAAAAATGTGATCGGTAAATAGTGATCAATTACACCGTCAAATCCAGATAAACGATCTATCAGGGAAACTTGATAGTGGCTCAGATGCTGATAAACCTGGTGCACTGTCCGTCGATGCTTCCAATAGGCTAGACGCACAGCCTCACGGTAGCCATAAAACCGACGCCGCCCAAACGTCAAATAGAGCGGCAATGCCACCCAGGGAAAGGTTAGTAGAGAGATAGTCCAAGCGATCGCTCCCCGCGAGGATCGAACATTCATCACTGCGTGGGCCGCGCAAATAATTCCTAGAAAATGAACAATCGTTGTGGCAGCACTAAATAATAGGAGCAGATGTTCCAACTGTGGCCGCCCTGACAGGTTTAACCAGAAGCGATCGCCCAGACCATTAATCCAGCCCCAACTCAATTTGACCATTAGGTATGCATAGTATAAATTGACTCAGTAATCTGCTTTTCCAGGATGAGTTCAACAATCAACGGCTGATGGTCAGATGATTGAGTTGTCTCTATAACTGGACAGTGCAAAGTTATTGATGCCCCCTAGAATGTTGCATCAATCGTCTAACTCAATGGTATTGCGGGGTGTAAATCAGTTGATTTTATCCG
>JAYUSR010000016.1:0-2740 GCA_043755575.1 Synechococcales cyanobacterium | reverse complement strand
CTGCTTTTAAAAGACTGAATGACATAATCTATGCCATTTCAGTCAGTTGCTGACTGTTGTTTTCATAAGTACTTAGAAAGTGATGTTTAGTTTTCGGAAAAGAAAATTAACATGCCGCTGCTAGCTCAAGACAAAAAGCTCATCTGGAAGGTCAATCTCCCAGCAGATAAAGAATTGAATATTGCCCTGCTATCATTACTACAATGATGATTGGATCGATTCCGGAAATCTTTAAAAATATTTTTTTGAAATTTCAGAGCAGATAAAATAGATAGAATTGAGTCTGGACGGGCTACTTAACCGATAAAACGTATATCCATATACATTTTGTCGAATACCCCACCTATTTCCTAGATCCTGGAGCTGCGCTACAATCGTACTACTAATCCTCTAAACTCCCCGGGAAACAAATTTAATGATAATGGGCACGATGGTCAAACGAATTCCTACTACCGAAATGGAAGTAACTAGCATCCGCTTAGAGCGGGAGCTAAAAGAAAAGCTGAAAGAAATTTCTGGACATCAGGGCTACCAAGCACTAATTCGAGATGTGCTGTGGCGATTCGTTCAGCAAAAGTCTGGTGAATATCAACAAAGATATACAGCGGCAGATATTCGGGCGACAATGCCAGCGGTCGCTAAAAGTGAAGAGCGTTGCTGTATTACGGGTAAAGTTATTCAAGCTAATGAATCCATGCTGCTAGGCTGGACAACATCTGGTGATTTGGTGCCTCTTCACTGTGAAGGCTGGTCGATCGAATAAATTTTTGATTATTAGCAAAAAACAGCTTCCTGGTTTTCATGACAGGAAGCTGTTTTATTTGGGTCTGGGCTAGATTTAAAAGCAGGTGCTTAGAGATCCTGTTCGCTAAAATCACGGGTAATGTGATCGAAAGGCACATCGACAAAACTGGTGTCATTCATCCCAGCGGCAGCCAATTCTTCCTTAACGATGTCTTTCATAATCTGAATACCTACGACTGTTGGGGCAATGGGCACACCCAGTGAGTTATAGGTTTCCCGCAGGCCTTGCAGCACTCGTTCATCTAGCACATTGTTATCAGCAGCGATAATCGCATAGCTGGCATAGCGCAGATAGTAGTCCATGTCCCGCAAGCAAGCGGCATAGCGACGAGTGGTGTAAGCATTTCCACCAGGACGAATGAGTTCGGGGTTTTCTTCAAAGAGGCGCAAACCGGCGCGGCGCACAATTGAGGCCGCATTGCTGTTAATAATGGAAGCGGCGGCAATCCGCGCAGCTCCGGTATCAAAGTAGTTTTTTAAGCTATCTAAAGCGTTCCGATCGAAGTATCGGCCAGTGATATCGTAGGACTTAATTAAATTTGTAACAGCATCCCGCATGAGACTGCTCTCCCAGGAGTAATAAATATATATTTCAGCCTCTAAGTATTGCAGAAAAGCTACGACCTCTGGGAGCCTACCGTTACAATTCGCAAGGTCAACTGGAGTATTAAGCGCCTTCTAAAGGAGCCATGGTCAGTCCGGCTCGGCGCAGTTGTTGATGATATAGCTCCGCTTGTTCTTGAGGACCAACCCAAGCCACCGCTTGACCTTGATCGTTCACTTGATGGGTTAATGTCCAGGCATAATCGTCGCTCATGCCCGGAATATAAGTCATCAGACAATGGTGGACGTGCTCAAAAGTGTTAAAGTCATCGTCTAAGATGATTACTTTAAAGTTGGGATAAAGCTGTTTGGTGGTTTCTTTGACCCGATCGGGAGTAGCAACTGGAGTCATAGGTTTAACAGATACGTGGTGGGGTTTGTCCAATTTTAACGAAATTATTGCCCAGTCTATTCTCTTTCGAGAGCTTGATTTTTGCGGCGGCGACAGCGATCGGAGCAGTATTTAACTTCATCCCAGCATTTTTCCCATTTCTTGCGCCAGGTGAATGGTAAGTTACAAACCGAACAGGTTTTGGTGGGTAGGTCAGATTTGGCTCTTTGTCTGGGCATGGATATGGATGATGGTATGGAATTAAGCTTAGATTTAGATCAGGTTCGGATAGTTTTGGTGGAACCTGCTGGGGCGCGGAATGTGGGATCGATTGCGCGGGTGATGACCAATATGGGCTTGAGTCAGCTGGTAATTGTAAACCCCAAGTGCGACTTGGGTAGTGAAGAAGCGCGGCGCATGGCCGTACACGGTCAACGGCTGCTAAACAGCTGTAAGGTGGTGCCAGACTTAACCACTGCTCTACAGGGCTGTCAGCGGGTGGTAGGGACAACTTTTCGTCAGGATGATTTACCCAGATTGCCGCAGCCGCCGACCGTGGCTCTGGCTTGGCTACTAGAAATTCCAGTGCCAACAGCGGTGATTTTTGGCCGAGAAGATAATGGCTTAAGCAATCAGGAGCTAGACTATGCCCAACGCTATTTACGGATTCCGGTATCGTCAACTTACACCTCTTTGAATCTAGCACAGGCGGTTGGAATTTGTGCCTATGAGCTGTTCCAGCTCAGTCAGCAGCCGCTAGTGATCGAGCCTGCTTTGGCCGTTACCGAGCTGGCGACGATCGATCAGCTCGATCAATATTACCAACAGTTAGAAACGCTATTGCTAGAAATTGGTTATTTGCAACCGCAGACGGCACCAAGTCGGATGGCTAAATTGCGGCGCTTGTATGGTCGATCGGAGATGTCTGGTAATGAACTTGCCTTGTTGCGAGGTATTTGTAACCAGATGACTTGGGCGTTGCGGCACTCCGAATAGACGAGA
>JAYUSR010000015.1:0-2766 GCA_043755575.1 Synechococcales cyanobacterium | reverse complement strand
TTACTGGTATTTTTAATATTTAAGAGTACCTTCACATCTGAATCTATAGCAGCAATTGTGGGATTATTGAGTGGTTTAATTTCTTGAGCAAAGGTTTTCTGAAGGTTCGGTTGCAACAGAGCAGATTGGTAGTAGTGAACAGGCTGATTGTCTTTCGGCTTAGTCGGCTTGATTATACAGAGCTTACCCTTAAAATCAGATCGCAACCACTGCTGGATCTGGGCTGAAGACATAGATTTGGTCGGATACCGTGGTGGTGGCTGGCTTGAATAGCCATTGATTGTCGGAACCCCAGCGTATAATCCGGCCCACATAGCAGAAATTTGCTGTGCCCAGTTCGGCTGATGCTTACCGAGTTCTACATAAGCTAAGTCACAATCTTGTCGCATCAATGCAGCTATTTCCTGCTCTGCTTGCAAAAATGGTGCCTTGATATAGCTAATAGGCTCGATCAAGATTTGCTCCGCCATGGCCAATGAGCACAATGCCACAGACAGAACAGCTCTAGCTTTAACGTTTTTAATCGATCGCTTTAGATAGAGATCAGCCGTTACAAAAATAGCCGTTAATGAGAAAAAGTAAATCACCGAGAATATTCTAGCTGTTACTCGAATAGCCTTCCCTCCTGGAGCAAACCAATAGACTAGTTTCCAGATGTCAATTTCACGTAGAAAAATCAGGAATAATATCGTCGCAACAATCAAACAAGCCTTGACGAGACGTGCTCTCTCTACATCAAATATCTCTCGTTTCTTAAAGACAGCATAAATGGTAGCAACAGTTAGAGATAACACCGTAAATCCCATGAATAGACGATGTTCATGGGGCATAGAGTAAGCTTTAGCTTGAAACTCTAGTAATGGTGACCAGATACTATTTGGCGGCGGAAGCATCCAAGAGCTTAATCTTGCTACAGTCGTGGAAACTGCGCCAATGCTATGTCCCCCATCCAGTCGTGCGCCCATGCGCAGGTAAGGTAGCAGCAAACCCAAAATAGCAACTACCCAAATTCCGGCAATCGAGATCGTAGCTATTTTATTAGACAAAAAATATTTTTTTAGGATTTGAAAAGATGTATGCTTGACTAATATAGTGACGGGAATTAAAATAATAATTCCTGCCAGTAGAAACCAGCCCAAATAAATTCCTGACAGCAATTGCAGGTAGATCATCAACAGCATCAAGGCAAACCTGGTGTTATTAGGCTGAGCCATAAACTGCCAAGCGGCTAGAAAAGCGAAAGGCGTATAAAATTGAGGCAATAGTTGCTGATGACCTAATTGAGTCATTCTAGGCATGCCAAATGCAAACAAGAAACCTCCAACGGCGGACAGCAAATGGCTCACCTTGAAGTGACGTAGCATTACCGAAAAGCTAACAAAGCAGAGTAGCGTTGTTGCGATCATCCATAGCTGAAATGAGATATCTGGGGAGGAAAAAGCTCTAAATACCCAATAAATTGGAGCACTGCCCCAAAGATTATCAGACATTGCTAGCACTTCTTTAAAGGGATGGAAAAAAGCAGGTTGCCAGAGTGAGCCGATATAAGTTCGATTGAAAACGACCTGGAAAGAATGCTCTAGAAAATAATTGTTTAATCGGCTATCCCCTGGATCCGTCTGCATTGAAGCAAATCCACTAATTAGAGTAGGATAAAAGGCCATCAGAATGCCTAAAACTCCTACTAGTGAGTAGAAGCAACCTATAAAAAATGGGGGAGGGGCGATCGCCCTTAGGCTGCTGCGAAATGTCATAATCCTAGAGTTTTCAACGAAACTAGGCAAAGTATAACAACACTCCGTAACAGATCAGCCGCCCCAATTCTAACCACAGAGTATGGATCCACTGCTTTGAAAAGATATCCCACGACAGCATCCATCCTCGTTGCCGATGTAGCAAAGTGTTGATTTAGAATCAAATCGTTTTCATAAAAAGTTTCTATCGCCCGCGATTATCAGCAAATATCATTCATGACTCAACTCGATCCCCTTAAAGCCCTGCTTCAGTCCGTCGCCCAAGGAGAACTCAATTTAGATACAGCACTCGATCGCATCAAACAACTCACTACCTACGAAACCGTAGACGACTTCGCCCGCGTCGATCACCAGCGTAGCCAACGCACCGGATTTCCCGAAGTGATCTGGGGACCCGGCAAAACTCCCAACCAGATCGCCCGCATCATGGAAACCCTGCGCGATCAGGCCTCTGTGGTGATGGCCACCCGGATCACCCCCGAAGTCCACCAACAGATTTGCAAACAGGTCTCCGACGTCCAGTATTTCCCAGAGGCGAGGATTAGCGCTCTGGTCCCCCACCGTGAAATCCTGCATCGCGGCACGATCGGCATCCTCTCCGCTGGCACCGCCGACCTAAGCGTGGCCGAAGAAGCGGCGATCACAGCCGAACTCTCGGGGTTTCGGGTCTCAAGGCTGTGGGATGTGGGGGTGGCGGGGCTCCATCGACTGCTGAGCAATCGGCATCTGCTGGAGGAGGCCAATGTCCTGATCGTAGTGGCCGGGATGGAAGGGGCGCTGCCGAGTGTGGTGGGGGGTTTGGTCAACTGTCCGGTGATTGCGGTGCCGACGAGTGTGGGCTATGGGGCTAGCTTTGGCGGGCTGTCGGCTCTGCTCGGGATGCTTAACTCCTGTGCCACGGGGATTGGGGTGATGAACATTGATAATGGGTTTGGGGCGGCGATGCTGGCCTGTCAGATTTTACGGACGGGCGATCGGCTCGCCTCCCGACCCTGACCGAACCGGGAAATCC
>JAYUSR010000014.1:0-27726 GCA_043755575.1 Synechococcales cyanobacterium | reverse complement strand
AGGTTAATCTGATTCATGGAACAAGGTGACATGGTACTTAGTAACTTCCATCAAACCTTGTTCTGCCAACTACTTCAAGCTTTTTGTCCGGTACTGAGCCGATCGAGTTGAGACACATTTATGATCTGCACAAGTTACCGCTGCATCATCGAGATCCATTTGATCGATTGTTGATTGCTCAGTCCATGCTAGAAAAATTGACTCTTATTAGTATCGATGAAAAATTTGATGCCTATGGAGTTAATCGACTTTGGTAATTACACCTAAATCCAACCGAGCGATCCCTGGAGCAGGAGTGCGTCATCTTCGATCGAAGATTATCTGATAGCTGCGGATTTCCCAGGATATACCAAAGCCAAATATGAGTATCAAACAGGAGTTTCACTGCAAAACTTCCCACATACTCTCAGGAAGAACAGGCGTTAATACGTCTCCCAGAACTTCGCCTGCACCCTTCGTTGTGTTCTAGATATAGATTCAGTCTTGGGAGAAATATCATTTTTCAAAGTTCCCAACAGCATCTCGATAATGGTGATGCGTTCTTCAATGGAAATATTTTGGAGCTTTTCAAGCGTTGCTGTCAATCATGTTTTTGATCATAAGACTAAAAAGCTACACTCATTATGCAATAGGCCGGAATTTCAAGTGCTGATCGATCCCTGAACCAAAGCGATCAATTTTCAGACAAGGATTTCGATTAGCCAAATTTGGTGGATGCTCACTTTGCAAGAAGAGGTAGATGAAGGAATTAGGACTCATGAATTCAAGCTTAAAACCTCATCCAGTAAAGCCTGTAATGATTCGCTCTAAGAAGTTACCCCTTGATGAAAAAATAGATAGTCATACTTACTGCCACGATCGATACCAACCGATAAATAATCCGAGGCGAAATTTTACGTGCAAAATGCGCAATTACATATCCGCCCAAAGCACCGCCCACAGACATCAGAATTGCTTGCGGCCAAGTGACTAAACCGGCAAAAATAAATAAGACAACCGAAATACCATTAAGGCAAGTTCCCAAAAATGCTTTCAAAGCATTTATATTGCTTATTCCTTCAAATCCAAAAAGAGTCAAAGCGGCTAACATCAAAATTCCTGCCCCAGCACCAAAGAAACCTCCATACATGGCAATCACTAATTGAGCAATTATTAAATAAAAGAGACTTGGTTGTTGAGGTTCAGCAGTTTTGGCCAATGATTGTAATTTTTGCTTGAGAGATTCACCAAATATAAATATCCCAGTTGCTAGTAACAACAAATAGGGGATCAACTTTTTAAAAATATCAGGAGAAATATATAACAGTGCGATCGATCCGAGCATCCCACCAACTAAACTGGTAATACTCAACATCATTAATACTCGCCTTTCCACGGCAAAATCTCGTCGATATGCTCCCACGCTGGCTAAGGAGGCTACCCACATGGCGGTAGTGTTGGTAGCACTGGCTGCGATCGGTGATACCCCAGTAAAAATTAGGGCAGGAAAAGTGATAAAGCTTCCGCCGCCAGCAACCGCATTTAGTCCACCAGCGA
The DNA here is from genome assembly GCA_043755575.1 of Synechococcales cyanobacterium. Taxonomy (GTDB): domain Bacteria; phylum Cyanobacteriota; class Cyanobacteriia; order Cyanobacteriales; family Chamaesiphonaceae; genus JAAFHZ01. The sequence goes on along the minus strand of JAYUSR010000014.1, from coordinate 26,190 downwards.
TGAATGATGTCGTAAACATCAAAAAAATATTGAGAGCGGTGAGAGCTGGTGGCGCAGTTAGATTCATATTGTTATAAATGCTGATGCCACAACAATTTCAAGATTTGAGCCTAAAACAAACCCAATGTAGAAGCAGTAGCGATTAAATTTGGTACTGCTGTTGCTGTCCAATTCCCTTCAGCTTTTCGACCACTATTCAGTAACAACCGTAAACTATAGCTATGGGAATAACCAGAAACTTGTAGCCATAGTAGATCACTTTCAGCTTCACAATCAATTTTCTCTTCGGCCATCAATTCGTCTATCATTTGGGACATAGTATTCGACAGCTGCTGCACCAAACGGCAAAAGTCAGCCATCTCCGCAGCTGTCAGTTCCAATGCCCAATTATCACCACCTACTAAGCCAGGATAATCGGGAGTGGTTGGTCGCCATCCTAAGCGCCAGCCATCTCCCGATTTTAGGATCTTCTCCATAGCCAACTAGTGCCTATTCGCCTAGGATTTCTGGCTGAGTCAATTCATCTGCCATTTCAATAATGGCGCGCAGTACTGGCTTTAGCATGGGATCATCAGTATTTTCAGTTTCATAGCGATGGCGCTTTTTGGCACGACTGGCTACTTGCACAGTAATTCGGTAGCGGTTAGAAGCAGCTTTAACCAGTTCTTCGGCGCGCAAAGATACGTGATTGGAGTCGAACTGCGGGCGTTTTGACAACATGAGCGCATAGAAAACAGAGGGCTATCCTATCTTAACAGGCCGTAGACGGAAGATCTCTAGATTGGTTGATGAAAATGCTTTAAGGATTACTTGGTAAAGGACTGGATGGGTAGGTCGATGGGGTAGAAGTAGATGATTCAGTAATTAGTGGAGATGGTGATGGGCTATTGACAGGTGGCGTTGACGGAGATGCAACAGAGGGTGGGGTCGCTGATGGAATCGGGTTTAGAGGAAAGTTGGTCGGAACTATCGCCGGATCGTTCGGTAAAGGCGAGACTGGGCTGTCCAGATCTTTTGGTGGGTCATATGAATTACTACCAGAGAAAGAAGGCGTTGGTGTCGATGTTTTTTTGATAACGCCGGGTGATTTAGAGACCTGGGGTTTGGGCTTAGATGTAGAAGGTGACGGTGAAGAACTGGATGTTGTTGGTGTTGGGGACGGAGTGATGGTACTACAGCTTCGGATTTGATCATTGAAAACCCAACCTGTATTACCGTTGCGCTGTTCAATCTGGACAAATTCTTCTTTGCTAGAGACAAACAAGAGTTTCTCCCCTTGGGCGAGTTTGTTGGTAACTGTGGCATCCCGATCGGGTACCTCCCGAACCTTCGTTACAAATTCTGAGTTCTTACCAGGGGTTGCGACTCGGCAGCGATCGGTTGTTGTTACTAAGGTATCAAACTGGTCAGCAATGAGCTGAGGGCGCACTAAAAAATAACCGAAACCAGCAGCACCGGAGAGGATCAACAAACTAGCTAGCCATTTACTGACTGGATTATATCTACGTGGTTCATCGGGACGGGTGGCACTGACGGGGAACTGGCGATTGATTGGTTGGGAGGGGGCGGGCTGCGGGGCTTGAGGTGCTACCACCCAAGTAGCTGCTGTTGGTTCAGAAGGACGAGAGTTAGATGCAGGAATCTCATTGCTAGTGGCGAGCTGCGGGTAGGTCACTCCGGAGTTTAACTGCTGTAATGCTTGCAATGCCTCGTGAGCCGTGACATAGCGATCTTTGAAGTGGTAACTAGTGATTTTAGTCAGAAAAGCTAGTAGCGGTGGGCTAATTGTTACTAATTGCTGCCATTGCAACTCGCCAGTGGCATCATCTTCTGATAATTCTGTCGGATGCTGACCGGTGAGAGCCTGAATACAAATCATGCCTAGCGCATAGAGATCACTACTGGGGCGGGGGGTGCCACCGGCTTGCTCTAGTGGCATGTAGCCCGGTGTGCCGATCGAGATTGTTTTAGTCACTTCTCCTAGCTGGGGATACTGCTGGGTGCGGACTTGTTTAATAGCCCCAAAGTCAATTAAGACTAATTTGCCATCAACATCCCGCCGCATAATGTTGTCGGGCTTTACGTCGCGATGAATTACCCCTTGACCGTGCACAAATTCTAGAATAGTCAATACTTCTCGCAAAAGTCTTTGAACCGCAGATTCTGTCCACTTTTGGCTAGTCCCTAGCTCCGAGGTGAGGGTATGGCCAACTATGTATTCTTGAACCAGGAAAAACTCTCGACTTTCTTCGAAAAAAGCCAGTAAACGAGGGATTTGTTCGTGGCTGCCCAGCTGTTGCAGGGTTTCAGCTTCTTTTTGGAAGAGCTTACGGGCAATTTCTAACACTGCCGGACTAGTGTTAGCTGGTTTCAGATGTTTGAGTACACATTTTGGCTGACCAGGTAAATGCAGATCCTCGGTGATATAGGTTTGGCCGAATCCTCCGGCACCTAAAACTTGCAATACTTGATAACGTCCGGCTAGTAACTGGCCAATCATAAAAAAAATTTACAGCGATTACTTCAACTTTACCATTCCCGATCGATTGGCAATTACAGACACTTTGAATTTAAGTAAGATGGAGCAAGTTCGACCCAGTAACTTGTGATGACTAATTCTTCGGCCAGTCATCAGCTGCATCTAGTCAATCACTATGAGCAGCTGAACCTTCATCCTTCTGCTTCTGCGATCGAGATTCGGCGGGCTTATCGCTTGCTTAGTAAAAAGTATCATCCAGATACCACCACTCTACCAGTTGTTGAGGCGCAGACTAAGTTTCAGCAACTCAATCAAGCCTATGCCATTTTAACTAATCCCACTCGTCGGTTGTTGCATGACCAAGAAATTGGCTATTCTCGGGTTCGGGTGATGCAGGCTCCCATGGCTCATCGACCTAACTACCAATCTAATTCGGCCTATCTTGACCCGATCGATCGACCATTGTCTGCTGGGGAGATATTTGTGCTGCTATTGCTAAGTGGTACGTTCTTGATCTGTATTGGCCTAGTATTAGTAGTGGCAATTAGCCGGGGCGAATTAGTTTGTTAACTTAAAAATTTACATGGTGAAAGTTGTGCTCAAAAGTTTTCTCTGTTTACTGATCGCCTGCTTCATAGCCTGCATCGCTTTGCCAGTTTCTGCTGTGGATAATAGCTGGTCGGCAATGGCGGCGACCAGCTCTCAAGGCCAAGACATTACCGTCAAAGGCAAAATGAAGCTGATCAATGTGGAAGGTGGGTGTTATCAACTAGTCACGACCGATAACACCCACTACGAATTGCAGGGTGAATTCCCCAAGCAAGATGGTCTCATTGTGAAGGTGCGCGGCACCTTAGTTGCCGATTTAGTCACCACTTGCCAAGTCGGACGACCTTTGCAAGTGAAAAACATCCAGATATTAAGAAATCACTAAATTCTATGGCCAACATCGATAGTGAAGCGATTAAGGCTCAGGCTCAAGCCGTTGGCTTCCATTTGGTGGGGATAGCTGCGATCGATAGTGCGGCTATTGATACTACGGCGGAGCGCTTAGAGCAGTGGCTAGATTTAGGTTATCAAGCGGAAATGAACTGGATGACCAATCCGCGCCGTCGCGACCCGCGTCTGGTTTTACCTACCGTTCGATCAATCATTGCGGTAGCACTCAATTACTACCAACCCCAATCCCGACCAACTGGCGATCAATATGCCAAAATTTCTCGCTACGCTTGGGGCAAAGATTATCATAAAGTCTTAGAAAAAAAGCTTAAGCAATTGACTCAGTGGCTGCAAACCTCATCACCCAATTCTACCTTTAAGTTTTACACTGACACTGGTCCGATCGGCGATAAAGTCTGGGCCGAAGCTGCCGGGCTGGGCTGGATCGGTAAAAATGGTAACTTAATTACCCGCCAGTATGGGTCGTGGGTGTTTTTGGGGGAAATTTTAACTGATTTAGAACTCGCTGTCGATCGACCCCATGATCAACACTGTGGCAGCTGTACTCGTTGCTTGACCGCTTGCCCCACCCAAGCGATCGCCGCTCCCTTTGTAGTAGATGCTAATCGCTGCATTGCTTACCATACGATCGAGAACCGCGCCGCGCAATTACCGGCCACCATCGCCAACAATTTAGCGGGCTGGGTCGCGGGTTGTGACATTTGCCAAGATGTTTGTCCCTGGAATCAGCGTTTTGCTCAACCCACTGATGTGATCGAGTTCACTGCGGATGATACCCGTATTCAGGTAACATTATCAGACTTGGTCGAACTCACCGATGCTGACTGGCAGCAGCGCTTCACTGGGTCAGCCCTCAAGCGGATTAAGCCCCCCATGTTTCGACGTAACGCCCAAGCTAACCTGGATGTGCTGGCTAATGACTAAAACCGTTATTTTTGATTTTGATGGTACTCTGGCCGATACATTTGCAGTCCTCATTGAAATTACTAACGAATTAGCACCGGAGTTTGGCTATCAGCCAGTAGATGAGCAGCAAATCACCCAATTGCAAGGACTCAGCTCCCGCGAAATAGTGAAAATAGCTGGGATTTACCGGTGGCAAATCCCCTTTTTACTCTTTCGTTTTAAAAAAGATTTTCGACGAAAAACTAATAGGGTTAAGCTTTTTCCGAATATCACTCACATGTTGCGGACGCTGAAATATGCTGGCTACAAAATCGGGATTATCAGTTCTAATTCTGTTGAAAATATTGAGACGGTGTTGGATCGATATCAGATTAATCATCTCTTTAGTTTTGTCTACTCCTGCTCAATTTTTGGAAAGAGCCGCGCCATTAAATCAGCTTTGCGCGCTCATTACGTCAATGCAGACGAAGCGATTTATGTTGGTGATGAAATCCGGGATATCGACGCTGCCAGACGTAGTAAAATTCCTGTGATTGCCGTAACTTGGGGTTTCAACGGTGTGGAAATTTTAACCAAACGCCAGCCAGATTATTTAGCCCATCAGCCCCAAGAGATTATTCAACTGCTAGTCAAGGAAAAAGTTAAAAATGTCGATCGATCCTAATTTACGGCTGCCGATCGCCATCAGTTGTGGGGCGATTGCCGGAGCTTTAGGGCGACACTATCTGACCATAGCAATTAGCCATTGGTGGGGCACCAGTTTTCCCTGGGGTATTTTTGTGATTAACATTACTGGTTGTTGGCTGATGGGACTAATCTATGGTCTAGCAACTATGCGGATAATTCATATATCATCAGAATTATATGTAATGCTTACGACTGGTTTTTTGGGAGCTTATACTACTTTTTCTACTTATGGATTGGGTGTGATCAAATTACTCGAAGCAAGGTGGATACTGGGTATGTCATATGCTGTGGGCAGTGTCTTTTTCGGCATCATCAGTGTCCGATTAGGGATTATAATGGCTCATTGGTTTAGGAACTAAAAAATTATAGGTTCATGTTGCAATCTACCCAACCGTTGGAATATGTCGAATACGCCGCCACAGCTGTCACAGTATTCGGATTAATCATTGCTCTGTTCACCGGTAATTGGCCAATTGTGTTGGTACCACTGGTGTTGTCTCTAAGCTTAGGTGTTTTTAATCGATATCAAAGTGACCAAAGCTATCGACGACGTTTGGCGAAAGCAAATCATGACCTACAATTACAATACGAACAACTACAACAAGAAATCGTGCAAAGTCGTAGTTTTTCAACAGCTTTGGTGAAACAAACTCTGGCTGCTAAAAAAGCAGAGTTGCCCGCCGCTGCCAGTGAACCGTTTCATTTTCAAGTATTAGAAAAGCGGGTGATCGATCAGCAGCGATTAATGACATCTTTTCAGAACCACATTGTAGGTGTCGAAAGTACAATTACTAATTTGGTAGAAGCTTTAGATGGAGCCGCAATTCCTGATCGAGTAGAGTACTTGGAGCAAGCAATCTTCAAGCTGTCCGAGATCACCGGTCTCGATCCAGCCGAAATTTTAAGTCCAATCTTAAGTGGTCATCGACAAATGGCAATTAGTGCGGCTCCCCATCCGTCCTCCAGCGCTGAAATGTTTAGTCTGGATGATTTGGGCTTAGACGATCCCGAACAGTTTAATTTTTTTGATGATCAGCCCGAACCTACGAGACTGCAAGGAACTGATTCTGGGTTTTTTACCAAATCGAAAAATGCTGAATTGAGCATTGACCGAATTGCTGCTGATCTTATATCTGGTGATCTGTTAGGCTCCGATCCCATTTCTGGGGATTTGGCCTCCGGGGATTTGGGGATTAGCGATAATATATGGGCGCGGTCATCTTGGGAACTCAAAACTACGCTGAAGGCTCATACTGACTGGGTGCGCTGTTTAAGCTTTACTCCAGATACTGATACCTTAATTAGTGGTAGCTTCGACCAGTCAATTAAATTTTGGAACCTAGACAATTATCAACTAATTCATGATTTGCAGGATCACCATAAGGGCGTGTTTGCTTTGGCGGTCAGTGCTGATGGTCGGACTCTGGCCAGTGGGAGTTGGGATGAAACAATTAAACTGTGGAATATCCCAACCGGCCAGCTGATTGCTAATTTAGAAGGGCACACTGCCTCGGTACGTTCTTTGGCGATGAGTCCGGATAATCAGCTGTTAATCAGTGGTAGCTTCGACAATAGCATTCGAGTCTGGCACCTGGATTCTGGCGACTTACTTACTACCATGTTGCAAAGTGAGCCGATCGCTGCTATTGCCCTCAATCATACTGGTCAGTTGTTGGCTAGTACTGGCGATGATGGTTTGATTAAACTGTGGTCAATTAATACTGGTCAAGTCATTGCTCAGCTCACGGGTAATGGTAACTGTATTTGTTCTTTAGCCATTAGCCCTACTTCTGATGCGATCGTGGCTGGAACGGTGAGCGGTTCGATCGTCATTTGGGCGATTAATCCCCAAGATGTGAGAAGCAGCAATCCGCTCCAAAAGTTTAAGGCTCATTCTGGTCAGATTAATGCTTGTATTTTTCATCCGGATGGTCAGTCTTTAGTAACTGGCAGTGTCGATGGCAAAGCCCGGATTTGGGCAAAAGAAACTGGTAAGAATTTCCGGGAAAAACCCCGCAAAACTCTACGCGGTGAACCTGGTCGTTCGGTGATGTCTACGGCAATTAGTAGTGATGGTCGATCGATCGCTATTGGCGGAGCTGACGGTAGTATCGAAATATGGCGTAGTTGAGTTATTGCCGCAGAAAGTAACTTAACTAGTTAGCTTAAAGGGATCGTAAAGTGAAATTCACTGCCCTTATTTTTGCCACCCGATTCCGCCCAGATTTCGCCGCCCCAGCTCAGAACGGCTTGCCGACAGATCGCTAAACCTAGGCCAGTGCCACCAGTGGTACGCCGCAGTGAACCTTCCTCTTGATAAAACCGCTCAAAGACAGCTTGGAGCAGATTCGGCTCAATGCCTCGGCCAGTGTCAGCAATGACTACTTCTAGCATGAGATGACGACTTTGGGCTTGGATAGTGATACTCCCTTTGCTAGTGGTGAATTTGTAGGCGTTGTCTAAGAGCTTGCTTAGAACCTCTACTAGCCATTCCCCGTCCAATTTTACTAGGGGTAAATCATCAGCAATATCCACGATTATTTGGGGCGCATCCTGCTGGTGATTGCGGGTTTTCATGCCACTCATGGCCAGATCAACGCATTCGCGCAAGGCCAGATTCTCCGGATGCCATTGAAAACGACCGCTTTCTAACTGGGAAAGGGTGAGAAAATCTTGGATGAGTTTGCGCATCCGCTCACTATCGGATAGGGCGGTGCTAAGCATGACCTGCCGCATCTCGATCGACATATCCGGATCGCTGGACAGACTTTCGAGACAAATTTGAATGGTAGATAAAGGTGTGCGTAATTCGTGACCAGTAATGGCCACCAAGTTGCCGCGAATGCGATCAAGTACCGCCAGCTGCTCGTTCAGATATTCTAGATGGGTATAAGCTTCGGCCTGGATCAAAGCACTGCCCACATGAGTTGCCACCGCTTCGACTAAGCTGATTTCCTCTGGCAACCACTGGTGGGTGGTCGATTCGCAGTGATGCAGTTCAATCATTCCCAGCAGCCGATTTTGAGAAAGTACTGGCACCAGCAGCAAATCTGCAATTTGGTATTTAGCAACCAGTTCGGTCATTTTGGAATTGAGCTGATCAGCCGCCCACAGAGTGCTGGGTAAACGGGTGCTAATCACTTCTTGGAATAGGGGATGAGTACTGAGTTCCCAACTATGACTAGCTAAAGAAACAATATCGGGCTGGCTAATATATTCGTAGTTGATAGTGGCAATATCGCTACCTGCTTGATAACGATAGATCAAGCAGCGACTAGCTTGCATAGCTTCGCCTAGTTCTTTCACTGCCACTTGTAAAATCTCATCGGGCTTGACAGAACTACGCAGGGCACTGGCGATTAGGTTAACGAGTCTTTCGCGGTTTTCTTGAGCGGCGATCGATCGATAAGCCTTAATTAGTTTATATTGGCCAGCCTGAAGGTAGGTTACTAAACGCTGCACGAAAGCATCGGCACTGGCCGAACCAGTTTCGGTCGTAACTATGGGGGCGGCGGCTAGCTCGGTTTGAATCTTCTGGAGCTGTTTTTTGAGCTTCGGTCGGTATTTGGCAACTCTTCCCAATAAAATTTGGGCAGCGTCAATAGCGATTTGCTGATCGAACGTCCAGATCCCATCAAAACGCTGGGAAGATTCCAGTCCTTGGGCATTAGTCCACTCGCCAGTGCGTTCTTGGCAAATTAAGCAGGCTGCTGAGTTTTCGCCAATCACCACCAAGTTCCATTCTTGAGCTAAGCCATCATCGGGATCGATCGGAATCAGTACATAGTCGGTAGCGGGAGTCTTACTACTTTCCATGACAGACAAGACGTAAGCTCGGTCAGTTTGGGCAGCAATGCGCTGGTAACGGTGCGCTTCTTGCCGGTAGAACCTTTCTTCTTGAAAGGTTGCAATTACCAATGGTCGATCGGCACCGGCGAGCACAAGGTCTTCCATGGCGCGCGATAGAGCGGTGAGTGAAGACTTAAAATATAGGTGGGGCCGGAGGTGGGAATGTTGGCTTAGTAACTCTGTGAGTACAGAATTGGAGATGCTCATGAACCCGCCTTCAATAAGGCTCTGACGTTAGCTAGCCTTAATTTTAGCTTAGATGGTTGCGTGGTTTGGCAGCAGGGGGCAAGATGGTTGTGAAAAGTTACAGTCTGCCACTTTTTGCTTTGGGGCAAACGCGGCATGGCTTCATCAGTTAGCGACTGATCAGTATTCGCTCCAAGCACAACAGCCAGCCGCCAACAACTCACCATGTGGTATTATAAAGAGCTGTGTCTTAAACCAGATATATTCATGCCCAAACTCAAAACCCGGCGCGCCGCAGCCAAACGCTTCCGTGCCACCGGCACCGGCAAAATCATGCGCCGCAAAGCCTTCAAGAGCCATTTGCTTGAGCACAAAAGCTCTACCCAGCGCCGTAACTTGTCCAAAATGGCCGTAGTTGACGAAACCGACACCGCCCGCGTGCGGGGAATGCTGCCTTACTTGTAAGGCGCGCTTATTCCAGTCAGCCTGGTAGCTTGAGGAATGCTGACAGCAATCGCTGTTTTATAAAGCCGTAGAGCCATTCAAAATCACCATAGACTAAATAAATACCTAAACCATGACCAGAGTTAAGCGCGGTAATGTAGCCCGCAAACATCGTAATAAGATCCTAAAGTTAGCCAAAGGCTTCCGGGGTTCCCACTCCAAGCTATTTCGGGTAGCGAATCAACAAGTAATGAAGGCGCTTCGCAACGCCTACCGCGATCGTAAGAAAAAGAAACGCGATTTTCGCAGGCTGTGGATTGCTCGGGTTAATGCTGCTTCTAGACAACATGGCATTAGCTACAGCCAGTTGATTGGTGGCCTTAAGAAAGCTAACATTCAGCTGAATCGGAAGATGCTGGCTCAGTTAGCCATTCAAGATGCCAGTAGCTTTGAGCAGATTGTGAAACTGGCAATCGCTGCCAAGTAAAACCCAGTAACAAAAATGCGAGGATAGAAGATGCCTAAGTCCATAGCGCTGCTAATTCTATCCTTGACATTACTGCCTGGCCGCTTAGCAGCTGAAAGCTTACAAGGCATTCGAGAAAGAGGACGGTTGGTTGTCGCAGTAAAGGACAATACCCGTCCTTTGGGCTTCAAAGGCACTAATGGCCAATTGCAAGGTTTAGAAATAGACATTGCCCGTCGTCTCAGCCAAGAAATTTTAGGAAAGCCCGACAAAGTAGATTTTCAACCAGTCAAAAATCAAGAGCGGTTGCGGGTACTGCTCGATGGCAAAGTAGATTTAACCATTGCCAGATTAAGTATTAATACGTCCAGGTCACGGGTCGTAGACTTTAGCCGCCCCTATTATCGAGAAACTACTGGGATCGTCACTAACAGCCCCAATATTCGGAAGCCCACCGATCTGGCTCAAAAAAGAGTGGCTGTACTGCAAGGTTCTAGTACTGCTCTTGTTCTCGCTCATCGTCTTCCTCAAGCTAAATTATTCCCAGTAGCCAGTTACCAAGCTGCCAAAGATTTACTCGATCGACATCAAGTGGAAGCTTTTGCCAGTGATAAAAGTTTGCTCGTGGGCTGGGTGCAAGAATATCCTCAATATCGATTGCTGGCTGGCATTCTGATGGGCACTAGTAGCAATCTGAATGCTAGTGAATCGATCGCTATTGCCATGCCCCGAGGGCGGAAGTACGATCCCCTGTGGCGATTTGTAGATGAAACTATCCAAAAATGGGAAAAGGAAGGATGGCTGCAAGCTAGAATTCGTTACTGGGGACTGTGAGTTGCTAAAGTATTAACTGTTAGCCAAATAAATTTAATATTTTAATATATGGATTTCCCTAATCTTCAAGATATGGTCAGCAGCTTGCCCCTCATTTATTTGGTGGCTTTCGTAGCAATCCTTGCCGTTGCTGGAGTGGTAGTTGTAAGACAGGTACTGAAAAATCGATCGATCGAAAGCGATTTAGGTAAGCTAGAAAAGAAGGTAAAGTCGCCAGACTGCACCGCCGAAGACTACTACGCCTTGGCTAGTATTTATTTAGACAAAAAATTGTTTGTACAAGCAGTAATCTTACTCAATAAAGCCCTCAAGTCCAAGACCACTAATTCTGATGATTTTGCGCCAGTCCATAATGCCTTGGGCTATGCCTATGAATGTCAGGAACAGTATGATGTAGCAATTCGTAACTACAAAGAAGCCATTAAACAAGACCCTAGCTATGTGACGGCAATGAATAATTTGGGTCATGCCTATGAGCAAAAAAAACTCACGTCTCAAGCGCTAGAAATTTATGACCAAGCGCTGCTACTCGAACCCAAGAATGAAACAGCTAGTCGTCGGGCGGAGTCTCTGCGCAGACGTTTAGTAACTTAGTTGCGGATTAGTTTATCAGTAAAACTCATGTTGCTATTTTTTAGATAGCATCAAACAATGGAGTAGGGGATTGCCACCGAGAATCATCACCGTCAAAAAACTCGTCTTTGTTTTAGCCACATTCAGCTGTGTAGCATCAGTCTGGGGGATTTTGTTCTATAACGGGATCATCGCTATTCATGATCCCGATCAACAGCGGTTTCCAGTTCGGGGTATTGATATTTCTGCTCATCAAAATCAAATTGACTGGCCACAGCTGTCGGCAGCTAATCAATCAGAAGCGGCGGACTTCGTGATCATTAAAGCGACGGAAGGAGGAGATTTTAAGGACAACCGATTTACTGCGAACTGGCAGAATGCCAAGAAAGTTGGGATAGTGCGCGGTGCTTATCACTTTTTTACTTTTTGTAAGTCTGGCAAAATCCAAGCCCAAAATTTCATCGCCACGGTGCCTGTGGAAACGCAGACTCTTCCTCCGACAGTGGATTTAGAATTTAGTGGGAACTGTGCACAGCGTCCGACAGCGGCCAAGTTACAGCAAGAACTGACTGAGTATCTGCAACAAATTCAAAAGACTTATCAGCAAACTCCGATCCTTTATGTTACTCACGAATTTTATGATGCTTATTTACAAAATAAATTCACTAATTACCCGATTTGGATTAGCAACTTTTATACCACGCCACACCTATCTGACAAAAGACCCTGGACATTCTGGCAATACAGCGAGCGCGGTAAAATTGCGGGCGTAAACGGATTGATCGATCGCAATGTTTTTAATGGTAGTCGTAGTCAATTCCAGCAACTGCTGAAGCAGCCTTAAAAAATGCAAATTATCTGGTTTTTGCTCCAAGCCTCTTGGCAAAGTATGACGATCGCTATCATTACTGGCTTGCTCAGTGGGATCGGCAGTGCGGCGCTGATTGCGATTATTAATACCGCTATCAATAGTGGAAATCCAGCCAGCTGGCTGTGGCCATTTTTGGGTATTTCGGTGCTGGTGCTGCTCACCGGGATTGTTTCTCAGTTTGTACTAATTGATTTGGCTCAAAACTCGGTTTACAATCTGCGGCTAAGCCTCAGTCGGCGGATTTTAGCAGCTCCCTTTCAGCAGCTAGAAGAGCTGGGAGCTAGCAAGCTGCTGGCTAGCTTAACGGAAGATGTGGCCGTGCTTTCCAATACTGTTTCGATCATTCCTTTCTTTTGCATTGATATTGCGATTATTGCCAGTTGTTTGGTCTATTTGGCTTTTTTATCTGGGGTCGTGTTTGTTGTCACTATAGTTTTGATTATTTTTAGCGTTGTAATTATTCAGCTGATGATTATCCGGGCTAATAAATTATTCTATGGAGCCAGAGAAGAAGACGACCGGCTGCTGCTGCTCTTCCGATCGATCACCGACGGCATCAAAGAACTAAAGCTTCACTGGCAACGCCGCCAAGATTTTGTGGATGTCGAGCTGAGCGAGAGTGCTGGGGTGTCACGCGATCGCAATGTCAAAGGTTTAAGGATTTTTGCGGTTGCCGCCACTATTGGTCAATTAATTTTTTCCTTAGTGATGGGGATTTTGATTTTTGGAATGCCCCAGCTATTACAGCTAAATATTGCAACCTTAAGTGGCTATGTTTTAACTCTGACCTATTTGATGACCCCCTTTCAGAATATTTTACAACGGCTGCCATCATTACTCCGCGCCAATGTAGCTATCCGCAAAATTGAAAGCATGGGGCTAGCTCTAGCCCAATCCGCCGAAATCAATCAAACCCCAGCCACGACACTATCCCCAGTGACAACACTGGAACTTGATAATATCAATCACACTTATCGGGGTGATGAGCAAAGTTTTCATTTGGGAGCAGTCGATCTGAAGTTTACTGGTGGTCAGTTAGTGTTTATTATTGGGGGTAATGGCAGCGGCAAATCTACTCTGGCCAAACTGTTAACTGGTTTATACATTCCCGAACTAGGTGAGATTAAACTCAATGGCCAGGCTATTACCAATGAAAATCGAGAATGGTATCGCCAGCATTTTGCGGTAGTATTTGCCGATTTCTTTTTGTTTGAAAAACTTTTAGGTTTGGGCCAAGATGTCGCTCAGCTGGATGCTGAAGCGCAACGTTATTTGCAACTGTTGCAAATTGAGCACAAAGTTCAGGTCAAAGATGGTGCGCTATCGACCACCAATCTTTCCCAGGGACAGCGCAAACGGCTAGCGCTGCTGACTGCTTATTTAGAAGATCGCCCTATTTATTTATTTGATGAGTGGGCTGCCGATCAAGATCCGTTGTTTCGGGATATTTTTTATCAGCAGCTACTGCCGCAGTTGAAAGAACGGGGCAAATTAATATTTGCGATCAGTCATGACGATCGCTATTTTTCAGTGGCCGATCGAGTGGTTAAGCTTGATTATGGTCAGGTGGAGTACGACAAAATTCAGTCAAGTTAAATTCCAGTCAGGATTTATCGGATATTTGTAATGTTGGGGGAAGGGGTAAAGCACTGATGATTATGGCTCAAGCTCAGCTGCTCGCCCCCCAATTTACTACATTTGCAACGCACGGTTAAGCGTCAGCTACTTGCCAGCGACAAGTGCCTGAGCATCGCTAGTGGTCAAAGGATTGCCACCAATTCCCCAATCGCCGCTTTTGACTTCTTCCACAACCACCCACGTCACTGGACGTGCATTCTCGCCTTCGATCGATACCATTGTATCGGTTAGCTTGCGGATGATTTCTTGCTTTTGAGTTGACGTTAAAACGCCTTCGATCAGTTTTACATTTATTAAGGGCATAGCCTTTCTCCAGTTGATGATTTTTATTTGTAAAAACAAAATACGACCGTTCGTGCTTTTATCTGTCTTTATAATAACGACCGTTCGTGCTATTGTCAAGTTATAAGTTTACTTTTCATTACAAGTTATGAGTTCTGCTCTGTCATCAATCACTAGTTCCGAAGGCGATGAGTCCCGCCGCTTGAAAGGCCAGTCTAGTCGCACCACTATTCTACTGACTGCGGCTAAGCTAGTAACAATAAAAGGATTGGCTGGCTTGTCGATCGGAGAATTAGCTGCTGAGGTCGGAATGAGCAAGAGTGGACTCTACGCGCATTTCAAATCTAAAGAAGAACTGGAGCTGGCAACGATCGAAATGGCCGCCGTAATTTTCGACGGCGAAGTGCTGCAACCAGCCATGAAGGCACCTGCGGGAATTAAGCGGCTCCAGGCATTAGTTAATTCATTTCTTTCCCATCTCGAACGGCGAGTTTTCCCCGGCGGATGTTTTTTTTCCGCAGCTGTCGCCGAACTCGACACCCGGCCTGGTCTGGCACGAGATCGAGTTATCGAGGTGCTCGGCAATTGGCTAGCATTATTTAGGCAGTGTATCCTGGAAGCGCAAAACCTAGAACAGATCGATCCCCATACAGATGTTGCTCAGACGGTTTTTGAAATCGAGGCGATGCTTTTGGCGGCGAATTTTCTGTTTGTTATGATGGATGACCCGATTCATTTGATGCAGGGGCGCAGGGGAGTAGAAAATGTGCTGGCGCGGCTGGCGGCGAGTACGAAGTAGAAACGACCTCCATCAAGCCATCACCATACCGCCATCCACGTTAAAGGTTTGCCCAGTAATATAAGCAGCGGCTGGATCGGCAGCCAAGAATCGAATCATGCCAGCTACTTCTTCCGGCTGGCCGTAACGACCCAGCGGAATAAACTGCAAAACACCCTCAGCTTTCAGGTCATTAGTCATATCAGTAGCTATAAAACCTGGAGCCACAGCATTCACCGTAATTCCCCGGCTGGAAAGCTCCTTGGCTACTGTTTTAGTGAATCCAATCACTCCCGCCTTGGCCGCACTGTAGTTAGCCTGTCCGGGATTTCCCATCTGGCCAGCTACTGAGGTGATATTTACAATCCGCCCGCTCTTTTGCTTGAGCATGATCTTACTTACGGCTTTGGTACACAGAAATACCCCGGTGAGATTAAGATCGATTACCGCTTGCCAATCTTCTAATTTCATGCGGAGCAGCAGCGTATCTTTGGTGATTCCAGCATTGTTCACCAAAATATCAATGCGTCCCCATTGGTTCATTACCTCGGCCATCAACTGATCTACGGCCTCTGCTTGGGAGACATCGGCTCTGATCGATATCGCTTCGCCGCCAGCGGCTTTAATTTCATTGACTACGGCATCGGCGGCTCCACTAGAACTGGCATAGTTGATCGCCACTTTAGCACCTTGTGCTGCTAGTTGCAGAGCCGTCGCTTTACCAATGCCCCGCGATGCTCCAGTAACGATCGCCACCTGTCCGTCTAGTAGTCCTGCCATAGTAATTCTGGGTGAGTCAACAACAGCCTATTTTATCAGCATCGGCAGCCTGTGCCACGGCGATCGTTAGGGCTAAGCCAGCTAGTCGATAAATTTGTTTGGTGACCAACAGTTTCCCCCCGGCACCAGCGGCAAGTAAGGCGGCAGCTTCGGCGACGCTGAGGGTCTGGACTTGCTGCTGGACGGTCGCTGATCGGCTGGGCACAGGGACGATGGCTAATTCTACGGATGAGAAAAAATATAGCTGCCACTTATGGCTCTGACAGACCTGCTCAATTGCTGGGTCATGGGCTTTTCGATCGATCGTCCCCAAACCTTTAATCAAGCTAAAATTCAGCTGGAAATCAGCAAATACCTGAATAATGGCCTGATCGATCGCCATTGCTGATATTCCTTGTTGATAACCGATCCCCACCCATAAATTAGCCATAAAAAATAATAGAGGCGTAACTTACGCCTCTAAAAACATTGCAAAATATTGACTTTAAAAATCAACGGAACATACTGCTCACCGAGCTATCTTCATGTACCCGCCAGATAGTTTCTCCAATCATATTTGCCACCGACAACGGGGTCAGCTGGGCAAACATCTTCTGGGGCACAATCGGCAATGTATTAGTGATAATCACTTCTTCAAACAATCCGCTGGACAACCGTTCGATCGCTGGATCAGAAAAAACAGCGTGAGTGGCGCAAGCATAGACTTGACGGGCACCTTCCTGGCGCAGGATTCTGGCTCCTTCGGTGATCGTACCGCCAGTATCAATCATGTCATCTACCAAAATCGCGGTTTTACCAGATACATCACCAACTACATTCATCACCTCAGCGATGTTGTGCGCTTGCCGACGCTTATCAATAATAGCGATTGGAGCATCATTGAGTCTTTTGGCAAAAGCTCGCGCCCGCGCTACACCACCGACATCCGGCGACACCACTACAATATCCTCTAGCTGTTTGCTATTAATATAATCAACAATCACGGGTGAACCATAAACATGATCCACTGGAATGTCAAAATATCCTTGAATCTGAGCCGAGTGCAGATCCATTGCAATCACTCGATCGGCTCCCGATTTGGTGATTAAATTAGCTACCAGTTTAGCTGTAATCGATTCCCGACCAGCGGTCTTTCGATCGGCACGGGCATAGCCATAGTAGGGCAAAACAGCAGTGATTTGCCGGGCGGAAGCCCGCCGACAAGCATCAATCATTACCAGTAATTCCATCAAGTGGTCATTAACTGGATTACAAGTAGGCTGAATTAGATAAACATCACAGCCCCGAATTGATTCTTGAATCTGAACATAGATCTCACCATCAGCGAATCTCTTCCGCGTCATTGGACCTAGATCCATACCCAGATAACGGGCAATTTCTTGGGAAAG
Source organism: Synechococcales cyanobacterium (assembly GCA_043755575.1). Lineage (GTDB taxonomy): Bacteria > Cyanobacteriota > Cyanobacteriia > Cyanobacteriales > Chamaesiphonaceae > JAAFHZ01. Next base: position 9,069 of record JAYUSR010000014.1, on the reverse strand, counting down.
GGGAATATTCGCAGAACCAGAAAAGAGTCGCAAGCGGCTGCTATCTATTACTGGAATCACTTTTTGCTGAAGAGGCAAGGTTGCAGACAAGACCACAGCAGATCCTTTAATAAAATCAGTATTTGCAACCGCAATTCTAGCACCGATAATTCCCCAATGGTATAAATACTGGAGTGATTTTCATGATTTTGTCAGAATAGTGATTATTTTGACAGTAAGACTAATTGTTATTTGGTAGCAAGCAAGATTGCTTACTACTGCACTAATTGCTCCCAACTCCACACTGTGTTCTCTAGTAACATGGTTACGGTCATTGCGCCCACGCCCCCCGGTACTGGGGTGAGATAACTGGCTACAGGCAGCACTGCTGAAAAATCCACATCACCAACTAATTTTGATTTGCCATCAGCTTGCTCAATGCGGTTGATCCCGACATCAATCACCACGGCTCCGGGCTTCACCATGTCGGCGGTAATCATTTGAGACCTGCCCACTGCGGCTACCAAAATATCGGCCTGCTGGCAAACAGCGGCTAAATCGGGAGTACGAGAATGGGCAATTGTGACGGTGGCATTGGCTGCTAACAACATTAAGGCGAGAGGCTTGCCTACTAAAATACTACGACCCACCACGACAGCACTACGGCCAGCGATCGGAATGTTGTATTCGGCCAGCAGTCGCATCACACCAAAGGGAGTACAGCTACGCAGACCGGCTTCATCGCGGACTAAATGTCCGAGGTTCAGGGGATGCAGACCATCAGCATCTTTATGGGGGGCAATTTCGTGGAGCAAAGCCACGGAGTCTAAATGACTGGGTAAAGGCAACTGCACTAGAATGCCGTCCACTCGATCGTCGGCATTGAGTTCATGAATGACGGCGGTCAGTTCGGTCTGGGTGGCATTGGCCGCAAAATGTTTCCCGAACGAAGTGATCCCAATCTTGGCACAGGCTGTTTCTTTGCCTCTTACATAGGCGGCACTGGCCGGATTATCACCCACCATTAACACTGCTAAGCCGGGCGGGCGGCCAATTTTAATTTGTAATTGGGTGATGCGATCGGCTAAGGCTGCCTGCATTTTTTGGGCGAGGGCTTTGCCATCTAAAATTTGGGCTGGGGACATTCTCAAGCTCCGCTAAAAAACTTAAATCACAACAACTCTAGATTACTACTGTCCCTGGCGTTGCCAACTACTGATTGGTTGCAACTGTAAGCCTAGTTGTTGCTCTGGTTGTCTGACCGTCGCTGGCCAATTGCCCAGCTGTTTGATCGGCAGTTGACTATCATGAGTAACGGTATCCCACTGCTTAAGCAACAGACTCCCAGTGATCCCCGTCCCCATCTTGGGTGCCGCCCAACCACTGCCGATTGCCAGCGGGGCATGGATCAAAGCCATGATGTTGGCGCTATCCTTAATGGAAAACTTGAGCGTTCGATCGCTCCCATAGATCCGCAATTTTTCAGGGTGAGACTGGGTCTCGCCCGCCACTTGGACAGTGGCCCGGCCACCACCCAGATCAATATTTCCTCGAGTGTAAAGATTGACAGACTGATTGGCTGCCACCTGCACAGTGATGGTTTGATTATCTGCTAGTTGGATCGAATTGTTGAAGGTATCGGATTCCACTACATAGTCGAAGTTACCCTGAGCATCAGGAAAGTCCGAAATACGGGGCAACGTGATATTATCTTTGATCACTGGCACCGAGATGGCGCTAGTGGGAGCAAGATGGGGAATTGGCCAAAAAGTATCTACTGCTGCCGTGATGGTACCATTCGCCACATTAGTACTAGCAATTCCTGGCACTCGATCGACATCAGCTAAATCTGGACAAGTATGGGCGCGAACATCACCAGTGACTTTAGCTGCGCCACTCATATTCAAACTTTTTGCCCACAGAGTGGGTGGTGGCGGTGGCGAGCTAGCGGCGGCAATTGGAATTTCTACGGCCAGCTGACTCACCGCTGGTCGCAGGCCAGCAGTCACCTGTCCTTCGACAATCAGCTTCGCTAGCCCGACTTGTCCATTACTGCTTAGTTGCGATCGATAGCTATAGCTAAGCATTCGATATTGGTGGTTAGCCTGACCAGCATTCAACCATTGTCCTTGAGCATAACCTTGACCTTCTCGCCAGGCATTATTGAGGGAAGAATTTGGACAGGAACCAATTTCGTTATTTAAATTGGTTACCAGGGTCGCCCACTGAGCAGAGTTTTGAGTAGCAAAAAGGCGATTTTGAGTCAAAAAAGACTGTAACCGCGTGATGCCGATCTCGGCAGCATTAATCGCGCCTTCACTTCTAAATTGCATCCCGGCGATTGCCTGGTCATTTTGCACCCGATTGATCAGAGCGGCGACAATCAAAACCATCACCATCCCAATGCCCATGACCGTGGGAATCGTAAATCCTTGCTCTTGGCGATGAGATCGATCAGACCTATCAAATCTGTTCATGGATTACTAGCGCACAGCCGCTGGGATTGGTCGTAAGTACCTTGACGCAGAATGCCGATCGGCGCCGATACCACCACACATTTGGGGGGTGCTGCACTATTGAGCAGGTTCAAAAAAATAGTGCGGTTATCGGTGGTATTACCTTTGGCCCCGTAGGAGATCGAACTACCACCGCTGTGAGCCAGCGTAATACCGGTGGGTAATGATCGATCGCCCGTCACTAGACAATGATTGCTACCATTAGCCAAAATCTTGGCCTGTCTCGTATCGAAGGTCACAATGCAACTGTGATTGCGTTCGATCGCCCGTTGCTGGGCTTCTTGCAGAGCAGAAAATACTATATTGACCGCATTGTTGAGCTGCTGTCGCTGGTAAATGGCCAGCACATTAGGAATACCGATCGCCGCGATGATTCCGATGATGGCGAGCACCATCAACGTTTCCAATAGGGTAAAGCCGCTGTCGCTAGGTGCATTGGAAAACGGCATCAGCAATTACCTCGCTATAGAAACTGGCTACCGGGATGGCTCCACTCGCGCGGGGACGAACTTGATATTGAATGCCCAAGATATGGTGAGGACTGTTCGCAATAGAGAGGGTGCGCAACAACTCAAACTCTTGACCACTGGCATTACGTTTGATTTGAACTGGCAGATTGTAGGGATCTGTACCAGTTACATTTATTTGGGCAATCCGATCGCGCAAGGCATCGGCAAACCCTCGATCGGCAGTAGGCGCTTGACAGCGAGTGCGATCAAATGCTAGCCGGGAAATATTAGCTTGCCACCGCAACTCCGCCAAATCACTTTGAATCCAGCTCAGCGCTTCGGTCTGACGCAAAGCTTTAGCTTGCAGCAGCGTGGCTGTTAACACCCCTTGCAAAGACAATCCGACAAAGGCTGTCGCTACCAAAATAGAGACTAATACCTCTATTAGGGTAAAACCTTCGATTGATCGAGCAGACTGTTGCATCGCTAAATTACCAATAATTTAGGTAACATCCCAAAAGTACTAAAGCTAACTAAAGTACCCCCAGACTTGGGGGTAATGGGCAGTTTTAAAACTTATTTAAGTTCAAACCTGCTTCTTTAGCCATGGCCACTAAGCCTTTACGTTCTAAAGTTTTGATAGCTTTAGTAGAAATTCGTAATTTGACCCAACGGTTGCCTTCGGCCCACCAGATCCGCTTCCACTGCAAATTGACATTTTGCAGTTTTTTAGTGCGGCGATGAGAGTGGGAAACAGACATGGCGTTATTCGCCCTTTTCCCGGTTAGTTGACATATTTGCGACATGTAATCCTCGACTATTACAACTAGGCACAGCCTTTAATCTTAACTAACTCTGGTCAATTGTGCTGCTGTCTGCAATTGTAAACCAACAAAACCATATAAAGCAACTATTTATACTAGTAAATCTAGTAGATTTGCTGGAGCTAATCAGCAACCTAAGATTACCCACAAGTTGGTCTGAGAAGTTCTATCAAATGATTGATCATTAAGCACCCTTGGCCGATGATGAGATAGTAGGCGTTGAATAACAGAGGTTGCTGTGAAACGAGTTTTAAGCATTATTCTAGGTGGTGGGGCAGGAAGCAGGTTATATCCACTGACTAAGCTCAGAGCCAAGCCTGCCGTGCCACTTGCTGGTAAGTATCGATTAATCGACATCCCGGTCAGCAATTGTATAAATTCCGAAATTTTCAAACTTTATGTTTTAACCCAATTCAACTCGGCCTCTTTAAATCGCCACTTAGCAGCTGCCTATACCTTTACTAGTTTTACTAATGGATTTGTGGAAGTCCTAGCCGCTCAGCAAACCCCCGATAATTCCAACTGGTTTCAAGGTACTGCCGATGCTGTCAGACAGTATCTTCCGTTGTTTGAAGATGCCGATGTAGACGAATATCTCATTCTCTCTGGCGATCATCTTTATCGGATGGACTATCGGCAATTTGTGGAACGCCATCGGCAGACTAATGCCGATATCACGATTTCGGTGGTACCCATGGATGAGAAGCGCGCTTCGGATTTTGGGCTGATGAAGATTGATGAGCAAGGCCGCATCGTAGACTTTAGCGAAAAGCCCCAAGGTGAAGCGCTAAAGGCCATGCAAGTAGATACTACTACCCTCGGACTCAACCCCGAGCAAGCTGCACAGCAACCTTATATTGCCTCAATGGGCATTTATGTTTTTAAGAAAGAAGTTTTAATTAAACTCCTCAAAGAATCGCTGGAGCAGACTGACTTTGGCAAAGAAATTATTCCCGGTGCTGCCGGCAAATATAATCTCCAAGCCTTCCTCTTCGATGGTTATTGGGAAGACATTGGGACGATCGAGTCTTTTTATGATGCTAATTTAGCGCTGACTCAGCAGCCAGTGCCGCCGTTTAGTTTCTATGCTCAAGATGCGCCGATCTATACCAGATCTCGCTATTTACCGCCTACTAAGATGATTGATGCTCACATCACAGATTCGATGATCAGTGAAGGCTGTATCTTAAAAAACTGCCGGATTCATCACTCAGTTTTAGGAGTGCGCTCTCGGGTTGGTGCTAACTGTGTGGTGGAAGATGCCATGATGATGGGTGCTGATTACTACGAGCATTTTGAGGATCGGGTGTTTCAGGCCGAAAGAGGAGAAGTGTCGCTAGGTGTCGGTTCTGGTAGTACTATCCGGCGGGCAATCATCGACAAGAATGCCAGAATTGGTACTAATGTGAATATTGTGAATAAGGATAATGTGCAGGAAGCGCAGCGAGAAGACCAGGGGTTTTATATTCGTAGTGGTATTGTCGTGGTGCTGAAAAATGCCATCATTCCCAATGACACAGTGATTTAGATATCAACTAATTTTAAAATACAGCAGAAGAGGGCAAGATGATTGCCCTTTTTTATTGGCTCTTACTGTTGATAGTATTTGGCTTAAATAGGAAAACTCCGAGAAGAAATCTAGCAGTGTTAGAATACCAAGGCCATTAATCGCTGCCTGCCATGAATTCAATCGCTAACCATCGCCCAGAACTACTTGCTCCCGCTGGCGATTGGGTTTGCGCTAAAGCTGCTGTCGAAAATGGTGCTGATGCCATTTACTTTGGTTTGGATCGATTTAATGCCCGGATGCGGGGAGATAACTTTACCGCAGCTGACTTGCCAGAATTAATGTCTTTTCTGCATCAGCGTGGTGTCAAAGGCTATCTCACTCTCAATACTTTAATTTTCCCCTCAGAGCTAGCAACTGTTGAACAATATCTTAAAACAGCTTTGCGATCGGGCGTGGATGCGGTCATTGTTCAAGATGTGGGGATCTGTCGGCTAATTCGGCATATTTCCCCCGATTGGCCGATCCATGCCTCTACTCAAATGACCATCACCAGTGCCGCTGGGGTGGAATTTGCTGAGGAATTAGGTTGTAATTTGGTAGTTTTAGCCAGGGAATGTTCAATCAAAGAAATTACTAAAATTCAAGATCAGCTGAGCGCTAAAAATCTGAGCCTCCCCCTAGAAATTTTTGTACATGGGGCGCTTTGTGTTGCTTACTCCGGTCAATGCTTAACTAGTGAATCTCTCGGCGGTCGGTCGGCCAATCGGGGGGAATGCGCTCAGGCTTGCCGTTTGCCTTATGACTTAATTGCTGATGGCAAGTTAGTGGAGTTAGGCGACAGGCAGTATCTGCTCAGCCCTCAAGATTTAGCTGGAATTGAACTACTACCAGCGATCGTGCAAGCGGGAGTGAGTTGCCTCAAGATTGAAGGCCGTCTGAAAGCACCGGAGTATGTGGCTAGTGTCACCCGGATTTATCGCCAAGCGATCGATCAATTAACTGCTCCGATCACTACCGCTGATCGATATGAGCTGGAGATGGCTTTTTCCCGAGGACTAGCCCCTGGCTGGCTGGCCGGTATTGACAACCAGAAATTGGTGAAAGGTGAATATAGTAGTAAACGCGGTGTGCTAGCTGGTGCTGTGACCCAAGTTAGATCGCGAGAAGTAACCGTGAAAATTACCACTACAATTAAGCCTGGTGATGGGGTAGTGTTTGGTCTGGGTAATACTCAATCGCATCACCCCTCCATTGGTGGCAGAATTTATACCGTCACGCTGCTCACTAAAGATTCGGCAGTACTCACTTTTAATTGGGATGATGTGGACTTGAGCTTGGTGGAAGTTGGCGATCAGCTGTGGAAGACCAGTGACCCAGAACTAGAAAAAAAAGTGCGACAAACCTATGCTGGCGAACAAGTTCGCACGGCTCAACCGCTACAGTTAGAAATTCATGGATCGATCGATCAACTACTCACCGTGATTGCCAGAGATCGGCAGGGACATGTTGTGCAAGTAGATTCGATGATGCCGCTATCGATCGCCCACAATCAGCCCTTAACCACCGAAAAGCTTAGTCAGCAACTGGGACGGTTGGGTGGTACTCCCTTCAGCTTGGGAGAACTTACCTGCGATATCCCAGATAATGGGATGCTGCCAGTTAGTGAATTGAATCGGATGCGCCGGGCTTTGGTGGAGCAGCTTTTGGAGTTGCGAACTCAAGAATGTCGCTGGCAGGTGGATGAGACTGCCAATATCCAAAATTTGCTGCCGATCGTCACAACAGTATCAACGCCTGTGAAGCTGCGAGTGTTGGTTAGAAGTTTGCAACAGCTAGAGGCCGCAGTGGATGCCAATATCGAACAGATCTATTGTGAGTTTATTGATCCGCGCCATTATCGGGCTGCGGGTCGGATTGCTGATGATCGGGTCGAGATTTTTGCGGTACCGCCGCGTATTACTAAACCCGGAGAACTTTGGACACTGGAGCAGTTGGCAACTTGTGAACCGGCTGGTTACTTGGTGCGCAACTATGATCAGCTGGAGTTCTTTCAAGGTCAGCGGTGTGTTGGAGACTTTTCGCTGAATGTGGCAAATGCTTTGACGGCGGATTATTTTCAGCGGCGTTACCGGTTAGAGCGGTTAACGGCCTCTTATGACTTAAATATTGCACAGCTACTGGATTTTTTGGAGACTTATCCGGCACAGCAAATTGAGGTAACTATTCATCAGCATATGCCAATGTTCCACATGGAGCATTGTGTATTTTGTGCTTTTCTCTCGGATGGTACCGACCATACTAATTGTGGTCGTCCTTGTGAAACTAAGCAGGTGGAGTTAAGAGATCGAGTAGGCACTAACCATATTTTGCAAGCAGATGTGGGATGTCGGAATACTCTTTATAATGGGAAGGCGCAAACTGGGGCAGAGTATGTGCAGCAGCTAATTAATTATGGGGTAAGTCATCTACGGCTGGAGTTTGTACAGGAGGATGCGGCGACGGTGACGAAGACGATCGAGTATTATCATCAGTTGATTTCTGGGGAGATGAGTGGTATGCAGCTTTGGCAAAACCTGCAACTTTATAACCAACTGGGTGTGACACGCGGTACTCTCACTAAGCATTAAAATTATTCAACTTGCAACTATGAAATATCGTCGTTTTGGCCGTACTGAAATTCAAATGCCTGTATTTTCCTGTGGAGGAATGCGCTACCAATATAAATGGCAAGATATACCAATCGCCGCAGTACCTGATAAAAATCAGCGCAACCTCGAAGCTACTATTCGCCGTTCTCTGGAGTTGGGCATTAATCATATTGAAACAGCCCGTTTCTACGGCTCTTCTGAAGTGCAGTTGGGTCAGATTTTACCGCAGCTTAATCGGTCTACTCTCACCTTCCAAACCAAGATTGCCCCTACCGAAAATCCCCAAGACTTTTTAGCAGATTTTAATAAATCGCTATCTTTACTGAACCTCAACTACGTGGACTTGTTGGGAATTCACGGTATTAATAATCAAGAAACATTTGACCAGACTATGCGCCCTGGTGGTTGTCTAGAAATTGCCAGAGAATTACAACATACTGGTCGAGTTAAACATGTGGGTTTCTCCACCCACGCCCCCACCGATGTTATTTGTCAAACGATTAATACTGATCAATTTGATTATGTAAATTTGCATTGGTACTACATTAATCAACTCAACTGGCCCGCGATTGAAGCCGCCACCGCCCACGATATGGGCGTGTTCATAATTAGTCCGACCAATAAAGGCGGCTTGCTCAACAAGCCCTCGGCGCGGCTAGTGGAACTCTGCGCTCCCCTCAGCCCGATGGTCTTTAATGATTTGTTTTGTCTTAGTCATTCCCAGGTGCATACCCTCAGCGTCGGGGCGGCCATGCCCAGCGATTTTGATGAGCATCTTAAAACATTGGAATTGTTGGACAAAGCTACTGAAATATTGCCACCGCTGATCGATCGATTAGAACAGACGGCGATCGATAAACTGGGGATTGACTGGTTTCAAACCTGGCGGCAGGGTCTACCTGAACATTCTGCTACCCCCGGTAACATCAACATTCCGATGATTTTATGGTTAAGAAATCTGGCGATCGCTTACGATATGACTGAGTATGGTCAGATGCGTTATAACTTGCTAGAAAACGGCGGCCATTGGTTTCCGGGGGCAAAGGCAACATCGATCGATCAATATGATTTTGCGCCTTGTCTAACAAATAGTCCTCATGCCGACAAGATTCCAGCTCTGTTGGCAGATACTGATCGGCTGTT
>JAYUSR010000013.1:0-8278 GCA_043755575.1 Synechococcales cyanobacterium | reverse complement strand
TCCAGTAATTTTTTGGGCATCAACCTGCCACTGGAGATAGTCGGTTTGCAACCGCACGCTTTGTTCTGGTGCCCAAGCCACGATTCGATCGAACATTTCTAAGCGCTGTTGACGACTGACATATTTACCTCTATCCCCCTGCGCCTGCACTTTCGGATGATTAACGCGCACATTTTTGCTGATGGTCAGCAAGTCTTCGGTCGGTCGCCATTCTAATTCTTGGCTTGAAACCACCAAAGTGTTGCGAGTTTCTTTAGCAGTTACATCGCCGCGCAGTAGTATTTTTTGGCCATCTTGCTCCACGTCAGCAGCTTTAGCCGATAGCTTCAATACAACTTGGTTGTCTTGGTACAGTTCCCCTGTCAAACCAGTGACCTTAGCTATTTTTCTATCTACGGTATACACGGCCTGATTGGCTTTCAAGCGCCACCACAGCTTCCCACTAGGATCAGACTGCTCCACACTAAAATTGTTGATGGTCAGTTTGTTTTCCTGATTTTTGGAAACTAGCACTTTGGTCGGAGGCGCAGAGCAAGCCACGAGCACAATCCCGCTCAAAATCCCCACCCACCAGCGGTGTGGAGCAGTACTAATCAAGCCTAAACCCACATCTCAGGACTAACCACACCATTAGATCGTGAAGTTTTTTGAATATCTTCGCGGACACTTTCTAGATCAATGTATCGATCAGACACATTGATGAGGCTATCACTAGTCATTGAGCGCAGACTGACAACTTCGACGCGCACCCCTCGGTAGCTGACCGAATCTACGGCATAGGCTAAGTCCCCATCACCACTAACCAACACAGCTGTGTCGTAAGAACCGACGAGCGCCATCATATCTACGGCAATTTCGACATCCAAATTGGCTTTTTTCGAGCCATCGGGTAATTGAACTAGATCTTTGGCAATCACGCGATAGCCATTTCGACGCATCCAGAGCAAGAAACCCTGTTGTTTTTCGTTAGTTCGATCAACACCAGTATAAAAGAAGGAGCGTAGTAGGCGAGAACCACCCGTCAGTCTAGCTAACAATTTGGTGTAGTCAATTTCAATATTGAGCTGTAGCGCTGCATAAAAAAGATTAGAACCATCAATAAAAATGGCCACCCGGCCACGATTTTCTAGCATCTGCTCCGATGAGAAAGCACTATTTTGGCTGGAATGACTCTGGCTATTACTTAACATATTTAGGAAAAATGCCCTAGGGTTTTATTATTTATGAAGAGTTTTAAAAAAGAAGCTTTTTATGAAAATTTGTTGGCCAGAGCTAATTAGGCATTAGTAATTATTGCAGGCGGTATGTCCAGTCTAACAAATACTGGGTGCGGTGCGCTCAGAGTCTGACCAACAGCCAAAAAACCCCAGCGGCTATGGTCATTTACATCGATAGTTTGCTCTGTTGATTGTAAAACATCAAAATCTATTGTCAAACCCAGTTGCTGATAAACGGCGGTGGCAATCTTGGGGATCACAGGTGCCAGTAGGAAGCTAGCTAAACGGACTGATTCCAAAAGACTATATAGAACTTCCTGCAATTCTGATTGCTGACCCTGTTTGTACAAAGTCCAAGGTGCCACATCGTCAATATATTTGTTGCTTGCTCGAATTATTTCCAATACGGCAGCGCAAACATTATGGAAAGCCAGGTTGGTATAGTCCTGTGCCACCCTAGCACCCAAATCATGTCCCAGCGATTTCAAGGGATGTTCGGCCGAGATATTAGCCACATCACAATCTGGCACGGCACTACCACAATACTTATTGATCATGCCCATCGTGCGATTCAATAAATTCCCTAAGCCATTGGCCAAATCGGCATTAACCATCTCGACAAAGCGCGTCTCGTTAAAGTCACCATCTTGGCCGAATTCAAAGGATTTGAGGAAATAGTAGCGCAGTGCTTCGGAACCGTATCTGTCAACCAAAACTTGGGGATCGATCGTATTGCCTTCACTCTTGCTCATTTTTCGCCCATCTTTGGTGAAAAAGCCATGACCAAAAACCATTCCTGGCAATGGCAAACCCGCCGACATCAGCATTGCTGGCCAATAGACGGCGTGAAAGCGCAAGATATCTTTGCCAATGATATGGACATTGACTGGCCAGAACTGATTGGTGGCATTTGCTAGCGTTGGCTCCATCCCAGGTTCCAGTTGGGCGCTGATATATCCAAGCAAGGCATCAAACCACACATAGATAGTCTGCGCCGGATCGTTTGGTAATGGAATACCCCATTCCACATTTACCCGCGAGATCGAAAAGTCTTGCAGACCTTGCTTCACAAAGTTGAGGACTTCATTGCGACGGCTGTTCGGCTGAATAAATTCTGGCCGATCGATATAAAGTTGCTCTAACTGCTTCTGATATTTGGAGAGCCGAAAGAAATAGTTTGTTTCATCTCGCCATTCGGCTACTTTGCTGGGATGCAAAGGGCAATGATGCTCTGGTAATAGATCGCGCTCCTCTTTGAATTCTTCGCAAGCAACGCAGTACCAACCCTGTTGTTGACCTTGATAAATATCACCTTGTGCTAAGACTCTTTGGAAAAACTCGCGGACGATCGCTTCGTGAGACCCGTCGGTAGTCCGAATAAACCTGTCGAACTGGATATCGTAGCTGCGCCATAGTTCCTGAAAACCACTAACTATTCGATCGCAATGGTTTTGTGGTGAAACGCCTTCAGTGATCGCTGTCCGCTCAATTTTCTGGCCATGTTCATCCGTGCCAGTAATCATCATCACCTGGCTACCTTGCAGCCGATAAAACCTTGCTAAGACATCCGCTGCCATCGTAGTGTAGGCGTGACCAATATGCGGCAAGCCATTAACATAGTAAAGTGGAGTAGTGAGCGAGAATTTCTGGTCAACGGTTTGCATTTATTAGCGGTTGGCATTGAAGGGATACTATGGGAGCTTTGGCATTGAGTATTTGATGTAGATGGCTCAACATTCATTAGCATTCCATGATTTAATCTTATGCTGAAAATACCCATCCTCTAGAGATCACTTTAGAAAATAGGCAGTTTGGTATCATTGTTCGGTTTTTGGTAACAACACTCAATGCAACTAGCCAAAACATCCTAGGTTTGCTAGGATGGTCAGGCTATGGGTGAGTAGCTCAATGGTAGAGCAGTTGACTCTTAATCAATTGGTTCAGGGTTCGAGTCCCTGCTTACCCATTCTTATGAATTTAATCCATAAATCTACCGAAAATTATCGGGGTTCAACCGATACTGCTGGGGCACGGCCACTGGATTACCAATCTGATTGCCAGTGCCTCCATCTTCTTGGGATAGAAATGGCTTCAAGTTAATTCCTTGAGATTTGCTGCGCGATCGATAGCTAGCCGGTGCTGCTGGCCGCTGACCCAGCAATCCATCTAGCCCATTGTCATTGCCGCCAGCAAAAGTATTCACGCCCTGGGTTTGTTGGCCACTGTCTGCCAAAGTCAGGTTCCGGAAGACTCGATCCCGAACAGCGACTGGGTCTTGACGACTCGGTACCGTAAATACAATCCGACAATTAGGATTTCTTTCGGTGGTGACACAAACAATATTAGAACGGTTCTCAACGCTAATTCGCAGTTCTTCCAAACCATCCGATCGATAAGACTCTAACCTTCTACTAATTTCACCACAACGGCGGGTGGAGTTCCAGGTTGAACCCATGTTGCCAGGAATTGCCCAAGAATAAGCCTCCCCGGCTCTCGATTGGGGACGATAAACAACTGTTTGCTCACCATTGACAGTTTCGCAGGCAAACCGAGAAGTCCCATTAGCGATCGCCGAAGATGTTCGATCGGAAGGCGGTGAAGAGGGAGAAGATGTGAAAGAACCAACAGTGCGATTGTCTCTTTCAATCCTGGACTCACTCCAAGCTGCATTTGTCCCCACTATTAGTGTGAGCGTCAGACTAAAGAATGCTACTGACAAATTTCTCATAATTTTGGTTAAGCCAAATGGCTAATGGGAAAACTTAGAATTAATGGCCTAGACATTAAGGACTGGACATTTAGCCAAAAAGTTTCCAGAAGATTAGAAGCTGACTTCTAGCACTATTTTTTGGTTTTTGCAATACATATTGGGCTTATATTAATTCAGAGATTCCGAACAAGGACAGCTTAACAAACCTTTGTAAACCTGCTCATTTCGCGTATACTCGAAAAAAAGATATAGATTTATTAAAAATTCATATAGGGGATAACACCGGATGTCGGAGGCCACACAGCGGCTAACCATACCCAAAGAATTCGTGGGGCCACCAGATAGTTTGAATATCAATGTGTTGATGTTTTTTACAGCGATCGGACTAGTCATACTGTCCACCGTTGGCTACTGGCAACTGGCCTTTCCGGGTTGGGTATGCTTTTCCTTAAACGTTTTAGCCCTACATATGGCTGGCACAGTGATCCATGATGCTTCGCACAATGCCGCGCATCCAGACAAGATTATGAACTCGATTATGGGACACGGCAGCGCCTTAATGTTGGGTTTTGCCTTCCCCGTCTTCACCCGCGTGCACATTCAGCATCACGCTAATGTCAACGATCCAGAGAATGATCCTGATCATTACGTCTCCACTGGTGGGCCGTTGTGGATGATTGCAGCTCGCTTTTTTTATCACGAGATCTATTTTTTCCAGCGTCGCCTTTGGAAAAAGAATGAGCTATTGGAATGGTTTCTGAGCCGGTTGGTCGTTGCCGTGATCATTGCCCTCGCTTGTTATTATGGTTTTATTGGCTATATTTTGAATTACTGGTTTTCACCGGCTTTGGTAGTAGGCATTGCTCTAGGTCTGTTTTTCGATTATCTACCTCATCGTCCTTTTGAGGAGCGCAGTCGTTGGAAAAATGCCCGAGTCTATCCCAGCCCAATTACTAATATTTTGATCTTTGGCCAAAATTACCACCTGATTCATCACCTCTGGCCATCTATTCCTTGGTACAAGTATCAAGCAGCTTACTATTACGCTCAGCCCTTGCTAGACGAGAAAGGCTGTCATCAATCTTTAGGCTTGCTAAAAGGAAAAGATATGATGCATTTCATCTATGATATTTTTCTGGGGATTAGACTTCATCACAAAAAGTCGCCTAGTGATTAATTTTTAGATGTGAAATCCTATGTCTGTTATTGTGCGGGTACCAGCCACTACTGCTAATTTGGGGGCTGGTTTTGACTGTATCGGAGCTGCTCTTAGCCTTTACAACCAATTTAAGTTCAGTCCGGCTACCACCCTGACGATCGAAGCCACCGGAACCGAAGCCGATCGAGTGGATCGGGGTAGCTCTAATTTGGCCTATCAAGCCTTTGCCAAACTTTTTGAACATCTCCAAAAACCGGTGCCTCCGGTCAAAATCGAGCTGGAATTGGGAGTACCGCTAGCCCGAGGCTTAGGTAGCTCGGCCACCGCAATTGTCGGCGGACTGCTGGGTGCAAATGCTTTGGTAGGTTCCCCTTGTAGTCCAGCTATGGTCATGCAGCTAGCGATCGAGATGGAAGGCCATCCTGATAATGTGGTACCAGCCCTGATCGGGGGTTGTCGGTTGGCGGCTGCTCGGGGTTCAGCCTGGGAAATTTGCGATATCAACTGGCATCCCGATGTAATACCAGTGATCGCCATCCCCAACTTTGAACTTTCGACCGCCGAAGCCCGTCAGGTATTGCCCAGCAGCTACAGTCGCGCTGATACGGTTTTTAATATTTCCCACCTGGGGATGCTGCTACGCGGTTTAGAAACTGGCAACGCCGACTGGCTGGCCACCGGTTTAGTTGATCGCATTCATCAGCCCTACCGCCAGGCTTTGATTAGGGGTTATGTCGAGGTCGAGCAGGCCGCCACCAGCGCTGGTGCCTACGGCTTAGTAATTAGCGGCGCTGGTCCCACGTTACTGGCTTTGTCTACGCCCGACAGGTCAGCAGCAGTGGCGGCCGCCATGACTACCGCCTGGACAAATTTAGGAATTCAGCCGCAAGTGCAAGCCCTCTCGATCGATCTCCAAGGTGCACAGATCCTTAATTCCTAATTAGTTGCCTATACTGGGTAGCTGAATTGGAAAACCACTGTAAACTTTAGGTAACTTTACAT
The DNA here is from genome assembly GCA_043755575.1 of Synechococcales cyanobacterium. Taxonomy (GTDB): domain Bacteria; phylum Cyanobacteriota; class Cyanobacteriia; order Cyanobacteriales; family Chamaesiphonaceae; genus JAAFHZ01. The sequence continues at coordinate 2,190 of JAYUSR010000013.1, read as the reverse complement.
AATGGCTAGCGGCAACTTAGTAACCGATCAACTACTGGCAGATGCTCTATCCAAAGTCTCGATTTTCACCATGATGCGTCTGGGGCTATTTCAGATTGCCTTGGGTACCATGTCGGTCATGACCTTGGGAGTGCTGAATCGAGTTCTTATCCAAGAGTTAAAGGTGCCAGCGGTAATTGCCACCCTGATGCTCGCCTTGACTTTTTTTGTCGCCCCCGCCCGGGTCTGGTTTGGCCAAAGATCAGACAGTCATCCGTTGTTTGGTTATCACCGCACTGGTTACATTTGGCTAGGAGCAGCTAGCTTAGCCCTAACTTCGATGGTGGCCGTGCAAGTCATGTGGCGACTGGGCGATAGCCTCGCTACCAGTAGTTGGTCAGCGGCTACCTATGGCTGGACAGTATTATTAGCTCTTTTGTTTGCGATTTACGGCCTGTCTGTAAGTGCTTGTTCCACCCCCTTCGCCACATTGCTGGTTGATATTACCGATGAAGATGATCGATCAAAAATTGTATCGATCGATTGGTCAATGTTGTTAGGTGGTGTGATCATCGGTGCCATTACCATCAGTAAAATTCTCGAAAAGTTAAAAGCGGGGGCATCGATCGAGCTAGTCCAAGCCCAGATCAATCAACTATTTATGATTGTGCCGCCAGCTGTTTGCGTCTTGGCCTTAATAGCCACCTGGCAAGTAGAAAAAAAATATTCGCGTTTTAGCCAACGCCGCGCCCAGTCCCTGGGGGAATCTCCGGTGGGCTTACGGCAAGCTTGGCAAGTTCTCAACAACAATCGCCAAACCACAGTATTTTTCACCTTCTTAATCTGCATGACCCTGGGGCTATTTATGCAAGATCCAGTGATGGAGACCTATGGCGGCCAGGTTTTTGGGATGTCGATCGGAGAGACTGCTAAACTCAATGCTTTTTTTGGCAGCGGCACCCTTATCGGTTTATTACTGACCGGCTTTATCCTAATTCCTAAAATTGGCAAGCAGCGTAGCACTAAACTGGGCTGCGCATTAGTAGCAGCTTCGATGCTATGGGTAATTGTCGCTGGTTTTACCCACAAAATTATTTTCTTGAAAATGGCCTTGGTACTTTTTGGCTTATTTTCGGGCATGGTAACGACAGGAGCCTTGACGCTGATGTTGGATCTAACGCTGCCAGAAACAGCTGGCACCTTTATTGGAGCCTGGGGACTATCTCAAGCACTAGCAAAAGGGCTAGCGACTATTTTGGGGGGCGCGGGTTTAGATATTGGCAAAAAAATATTTGTAGCCAGTGGCGATAACTTAGCTACTTCACCCAGTCTAGTTTTAGCCTACGGTTTAGTTTTTACCATGCAAGCTGGTGTGATGCTAGTAGCCATCGGGCTGTTAAGCCGGGTAAATGTTAAAGAATTTCAGTCTAAAGGACAGGAAACTTTGCAGGCCGTCATTGGTAACAATATTGATTAGAAATTAATACCAAGGAACAGCAGACCAATAACACCCGTCTCTCGGCTCTTATACATATTTTTGTCCTTTCAATGGAATAGTATATTTATGTACAAGAAAATTCTGCTCGGTGCTCTATTGGCTTGCTGCTACATCATCCCAGCTATAGCTAGTGACAATGAAAATAATGACCTGACCCCGCAGGATTTAAATATGGTGGTCAGTGAGGCTCAGACTTGGAAAGGCACGCCCTATCAGTATGGTGGCAAAGGTAAAGGGGGTGTGGATTGTTCTCACTTTGTACATGCTGTCTATAGTCAAGTGGTAGAGGATTACGGTTATCGTCGCGCCGAAGACTATCCGGAAGATCCAGCCTTCTCTCCAACAGCTTCACCAAAACCCGGTGATTTGATTGTCTTTCCTTCGGTACGCGGACAGTCAGCGCATGTGGGCATTCTGACCAATGTGCAGGAGTCAAAATTTATTGGTGCCCAGAGTAGCACTGGGGTAAAAGAAGCTAGTTTTGCTGCTGATACTTATTGGGGTAAGCGTCCCCATCGAGTGGTGTCTTTGTTTAAGGATTAAACGGCGTTGCTGATTTACGTTTCAGTGTCTTTCTGTCCGGCTTGCATTGCCTGCGATCGATCCCCAATCCAATGGCCCAAATCTTTACTCCACTTCGCCACCTGCGGCGGAATTGAGTTGGTGAATTTTTTAATTCTGACCGAGACAGTGTGCAAAAATTCTTTAGCTAA
>JAYUSR010000012.1:0-2794 GCA_043755575.1 Synechococcales cyanobacterium | reverse complement strand
AGCCAATTTGCGGATTAAGGCCAGCCCGAGTCCAGTGCCACAGTAGTCCCAGGGGTTGTTGCGAGGAATTCGGTAGAATGGCTTAAAGATGCTTTCTAGCTCTGCCTCGGGAATTGTAATCCCTGTATTAATCACGCGCAATTCGATTTTCTCTTTTGTTGATGTTGATATTAGACAAATCTGGCAATTGGGCGGCGTGTACTTAATGGCATTACTGATTAATTCTTTAACAATCCGCCTAACGCTGGCACGGTGGGAGTAGAGCATTGTTCTTTTCGGTTGAAAATCAGAGGTGAAGACTAAATTAAAGCGCTGTAGCTGCTCAGAAAACTCCTCCACAACTTCAGCACAGCATGGCTGCACTTCAAAAAGATTCAGGTGCATGGGCTCAATAGCCATGGCCGAGGCATTAAAGTGCAATAGATCATTAACAAAATTGTACTCTAGCTGCCACTCTACCTCAAGGGATTGCAGATAGCCAAGTAGCCGAGTCTTCACTTGGTTTTGGTCATGGTGAAACTGGCTGGAGCCACAAGCCAAGGGATCGAGGGTTTGAATCAAATGATGAATGATTTTGATCGCCCGATTCATATTGTCCAACGGCGTCTTTAGTTCATGGGAGACGGAACTAATAAAATCCTCTTTAAGATAGTTTAGTGAGTCAAAGTCTACTTTCTGAGCCTGCATAATCGCTGACAACTCGGCTTGCCTAGATAGACTAGCGGCATAGCTAACAATTTGTGTAATCAACTTAACCTGGACTGAGTTTTCCCAAGGTGGGTTACCTTTCGCCATGATTCCCACTTCTCCAAAGAGAACCGGAGGTCTTCCTGGGACTTGTTTTATAAAAAGCGGACAGATTAGTAAATGGCTATCTGGCTGCATTAAGTTAGTATAATTTGTGGGCAGCATTGAACGCGGTGGATCGATCCAGCTACTCCCAAGAAACAGGAATTGATAGAAATCAGGAAAAGCGGTAATATTAATCGTCTTATCGACAATTAGTGGAGGCTGGCTAAGATCCAACTGATCTTCACTGCAATATTCATGGAGGATTGTTGCGGTTGTTTGAGCCTCATTGTACATCGCGATCCAAGCGTAGTCATACTTCAAAATATCACTTAGCTGTTTTAGTATCCAGCTCAATCGCTGATTTGCGGTTTTGGGGACTGCTTTTTCATCTAGTAGCTGGACTAGAATCTGCATGTAGGCACTTAATTTTTCAAATTGAGATGTTTTGTCTGAAATTTGACTGATTAAGTTGAGCTGAAATTGTTCTAAATCTTGATTATGCTGAGACAGATCGAGCTGGCCAACTTCTTGTTGGGTGATGTCTTGTAAAGTAATCACACTACCGATAATTTTACCTTCTGCCGTTAGAATCGGGGCCGTTGTGTCCTGAACATAGATTTCTGCACCAAGTTTTGTTCGCAATAGACAGATCTCCCCCAGATTAATGCGTTGATTCAGCTCCATGACTTTGGATGCAGGGATTTCAAGGGCTTCGCGGGTTCTAAAATTGAGCAGCGGCAGAACGTGATTCACTCGTTCTCCTAGGGCTTCGTCCTGGGTCCAACCTGTCAAGGCTTCAGCAATCGGATTCATAAAGGTAACGCAGCTCTGGCGATCGGTGGTGATAGTGGCATCTCCCAGGCTATTTAAGGTATTGGCCAGCCATTGCTGTAGGGTGTTAGCCAACATTTCCCGCTCGTGACGCCTGAGCGCAACTTGAATCGTACTGTGCAGCTCCCTGGATTGGAAGGGCTTGAGCAGATAGCCGAAGGGACTGGTCGCGGTGGCGGACTGAAGGGTTTTATCGTCGCTGTGGGCGGTTAGGTAGACCACGGGAATATTGAACTGGTCATAGATAATCTTTGCCGTCTCAATGCCGTTGAGCTGACCCGGCAGCTGAATATCCATCAGCACCAAATCGGGTTTCGTCTGGGCCAAACTGGCGATCGCCGCTTCCCCCGAGGTCGCCCTTGCCGCAATCTGATACCCCAACCCCTCTAGGCGTTCTTTGATATCCCAAGCCACAATTTTCTCGTCTTCAACAATTAATATGTTGGCATTCTCTAACTTATTCATACTGACAGCCTTACGGGAAAGGGGAGGAACTGCGTATCTGGCAATCAAGATGCCACAGATTGATTGAAGCGAAATCAGTTATCACCTAACTAACAAACCAAAGCGATCGCGTTCTGCTACGATTGTATAGACTTAAATTGCAGAGCGAAACCCTATCTCGAATATAGTCCGATCCCCACGATTTAGTTGTAACGTTCCGTTAAGCTGCTCGACTAAGTTCATCACTAGCTGGAGTCCAATCGACTGAACTGATTGGAGATCGAAGTCGGCGGGCAGGCGATCGCCATCATTGCCCACAGCGATTGTAATTTGGCGGTCTAAGCCTGGGGTAATCACCACAGAGATCTTGTCTTCAGCACTGCTAACACCATATTTCAAGGCATTTGTCAATAGTTCATTAAGAATTAGTCCACAGAGGACAGCCTGATCAGGATGTATTTGAAGTGCTTTAGGAACGGATATTTGAGGTGCTACACCATTGATGCGCTTATTAAAACTGCTAACTACATAATCTGTTAATGTTTTTATATAGTCGGCAAAGTTAATCTTGGTCAGATTGGTTGATTGGTGTAAGGCCTCGTACATCAAGCCAATGGTCTGGACTCGATTTTGGCTATCTTGTAGGATCTGCACCACTTCGGCATCGCTAAGGGCTTGTAAACAAATAAGTTCATGCTTTACTATATAGGGAGTTGCCTATCGGAGT
>JAYUSR010000011.1:0-27911 GCA_043755575.1 Synechococcales cyanobacterium | reverse complement strand
AGATTTGCAGCAATACCGGCAACAGACCAAAGATTTTCAGTCGGTGGTCAATGCTTACGAAAATCACGATCATATCTATGATCACCTCAGCAATCGGGGAGGCAAAATATTACTGCGGGGGGCTGGCATGGTTGCTGGTCGCATCTTGCAGCATATCTACGCCGTGCGTCGTGCCCATCCCGAAAAAAACATTGATGTAATTCATTTGTGGCCAGCTGCCAAAACCCAGGGTCAGCAGTACGGGGCTGCCCAGCGACCCATCCATTTGGGTTATGAAGTTCAAGCATTAGACTGGCCAAAATCGGCTTGGGGTGGTGCTTACAAAATAATCTTGGCGGAGTCTACGAACGAACAACAGGCTCAACTGCTTAGCATTTGGTCAGAGCCGACTATCCCCCAATACCAAGACTGGCACCGGATTCTCTCTGGTGGTATTAGTAAAGGCTGGTATCAACAGGTACCGGGTATGGTGCAGGCCGTGACCCGCCATCCCACCCAAAATGGTCTATCGGTAACTCTCCAAAATTCTCCTCCAGAAACGCCGAATCAAAAGGGAAATAATCAGCCCCAGTCATTGGTCGTGGATTATATAATTGATGCTACTGGCCAGCCAGGTACGGTCATGGATAGTGAATTACTGGCTGATTTAGTTCAGCACTACCATTTACCTTTGAACACTGTGGGATCTTTCCCTAGCAATCCAGATTTTGAAATTTTGAGTATGCGTAACCAAGAAACCGGTCGCATGTATGGAGCTGGATCGATTACCGCTGGCAATAGCTATGGGCCTGTAGACAGCTTTTTAGGTCTTCAGTATGCTGCTCTAGCTTCGATTTGTAGTTTGACGGATGCCGATGCGATCGGACTCCAGCAATTAAACTGGCTAAAATCTGGCAAACAATGGCTGAAATGGATGCTGAACAAGTCTCCCAGTTAACTACTGCAACCATCAAATTACATATTGGCAATTGCCGAGATTTTATTTAGCTTCGCAATATCCAAACCAACTAAATCATCCATACTTAGCCAGCCGTCGTGCAAAAGTGTGGCAAAGACAAAAACCAAGGCCGGTTCCCGATAATCATACTTGCCTTCAATTTCGTGGCGTTTGGAATTTAACCTGTCGTTCAGCCGCCAGATCTCATCTAGCCCATCGATCGACTTAGAATTCTGTTGGACTTCAGCAATGAGAGCGGTGGTTTCCCGACGATAAGCCAGTTCAAAAGCTGATTGTGCGACGGCGTGTTCGGCTGGTGACCACTGTTGTTCTGTTAATGACTGCATTGATTTAGATTTTTAGAATTAGATTTTTAGAAAATATGGGCGACAATTCATCTTAGCCTAGTCTCTGATGATGGTTGGGAGTGTTGTTTCGCTGAGAAATGGGCAAAACAGCACTCTATTGCACTCATTAGACTTGATTAATCGTTTCATAAACTTAGCAAATCTTAACATTTATTGAGACGTTGGCACAAGCTGTTGATGCAGCTGATCCTATCCATCGTCAGGATGTATAATGCGGTCTTCCATCTCCCTAACTCTTATTCCAGCTCTCCTGAAAATATGAAAAGACGCGATTTACTATTAGCAGTCTCCGGCATCTCTACCGCCACCGTCATCGCAGGACTCGACTCCGCGCTGGCCAGATCGATTGTGCCAACTAAAGGGCGACTGGTGAAGCTAGATACTGATTTAGTGGGTTACTATGTGGCTCCTAAAACCGCTCAGCCAGTGCCCGCTATCTTGGTAATGATGGAAGCCTTTGGTCTCAATGACAACATCAAAAGTGTTTGCGACAGACTGGCTCAGAATGGCTACGCAGCTCTCGCGCCAGACTTTTATCATGGATCTGTTTTTCCCTACAAGGATATGAAGGGGGCGATTGCCAAGCTCAAAAGTCTCAAGGATGAGGTTGTAATGGCTGAATTTGGCAAAGGATTAGAGTTTTTAAATAAGCAAAAGGTGGTCAGTCGCAAGGGTGTCGGTGTGACTGGATTTTGTATGGGCGGTCGTCTTACCTTTTTAGCCAACGCTACTTATCCCCAACAGGTGAAGGTCGCTGTCTCGTTTTATGGTGGCGGCATCGCCGCCAAAGACGATCTGGCTGGACGGCAGAGTTTGCTGGCTAAAGCCCAGAAAATGCAGGCTCCGCTAATGCTGATGTACGGTAGCGAGGATTCTTACATCATGGCTGAAGAACATGAGCGCATCGCTCTAGCCTTGTCTCAGGCCAAAAAACGCTATGCGATCAATGTGTTTCCGGGTGCTGGCCACGGCTTTATGAGCGATCGCCGCGATAGCTATAATCCAGCTGCTGCTACTGAAGCTTGGGAGATGACGATGGCCTTCTTCGATCGACACCTGGGGCGCAAGCGCTAAAATAGAGTTAGCTGCGAACAACCAGATTTCGCCAAATCTGTTATATTTATCAAGCTTAAATCTTGGCCATGCCCTTACCCAATATGAATCAAGCTGACCGCCGTGGGAATTCGGATCGCCAGCTGGCTATTCCAGCTCATCAACAAACTTATGCTGGTCAGAAATGGCTCGTTGAGGAGCGGGATGCTTGTGGGGTTGGATTCATTGCCTCACCAGCTGGTCAGCCGACCCATAAATTGCTAGAGCAAACATTGACGGCCTTGACCTGTATGGAACATCGGGGAGGCTGTAGTGCCGATCGAGATTCCGGCGATGGGGCGGGGATTTTGACGGCAGTGCCTTGGCAATTGCTGCAAGCCTGGGGCCAATCTCAAAATCTAGACTTGAGTAAAACTGCAAATTTGGCAGTTGGGATGGTATTTCTGCCCCAAGCTGCCGATCAATTGCTAATAGCTAAAGAGACCGTGGCGGCAGTAGTACGCCAGGAAAATTTACAACTGCTTGGTTGGCGAGTGGCACCAGTGAAGCCAGAGGTTTTGGGGGAGCAAGCCCGCAGCAATCAACCCTATATTGAGCAAATGATTGTGGCGGGTGAGTTGACTGGTGATGAGTGGGAACGCCAGCTCTATCTGGTGCGCCGCAAGATTGTCAAAGCACTGCAAGCGGATGGCCGGGTCAAACCAGGGGATGATTTTTATATCTGCTCTCTATCTAGCCGCACAATTGTCTATAAAGGGATGGTGCGATCGGCTGTCCTTGGTCAGTTCTACACGGATTTAACCAATCCGCTGTTTGTGAGTAACTTTGCCGTCTACCATCGGCGCTTTAGCACTAATACCATGCCCAAATGGCCGCTGGCACAACCGATGCGGATGCTTGGTCACAATGGCGAAATCAATACGCTCTTAGGCAATATCAATTGGATAACTGCCCGGGAAAAAGATTTAGATCATCCGGTTTGGAATGGGCGACTGAAGGAACTTCAGCCGATCTTGAATCTAGATAACAGCGACTCTGGCACCTTGGATAATGTGTTGGAACTAATGGTCAGATCCGGGCGTAGTCCGATCGAAGGTTTGATGATTATGGTGCCCGAAGCCTATAAGAATCAGCCGGATCTAGAGAAATATCCAGAAATTACTGATTTTTATAACTACTACAACGGCTTGCAAGAAGCCTGGGATGGCCCAGCGCTGTTGGTTTTTAGTGATGGTAAATTAGTTGGTGCTAGTCTTGATCGCAATGGTTTGCGGCCAGCCCGCTACTGTATTACCAAAGATGGTTATATCGTGGTTGGCTCCGAAGCGGGCGTAGTTAATTTGCCGATCGAGAGCATTGCCGAGAAAGGACGCTTGGGTCCCGGTCAATCGATTGTGGTGAACCTAGAAACCCATGAAGTGCTGCATAACTGGGAAGTGAAGCAGCGCGTGGCGCAATCTTTGCCCTACGGAGCTTGGCTAAATCAGTATGGCAAAACATTAGTTGCCCAGCCTTTTTGTAGTGAGCGCCAGGTAGTCGCCGAGCAGTTAATCCAGCAGCAGTCGGCTTTTGGCTACACCTCTGAAGATGTCGAAATGATCGTCAATGACATGGCTGAAAATGCCAAGGAACCGACGTTCTGTATGGGCGATGATACGCCCTTGGCAGTGCTGTCTAGCAAAGCGCATCCGCTCTATGACTATTTCAAACAGCGGTTTGCCCAAGTTACCAACCCAGCGATCGATCCGCTGCGCGAGAAGTTGGTGATGTCTTTAGAAATGGTGCTGGGCAAGAAAGGTAATCTATTAGAAGCCAAGCCAGAATTCGCCAGTCAACTGCGTCTCCCCAGTCCGATCTTGAATGAGGCTGAGCTAGAAGAAATTAAGGTGTCAACCTTGGGCACAGCCTTTTTGGCGACGGTCTATCCAGTAGGTGAAGATTTAGCCGTAGCTGTTGATCGACTCTGTGCAGCAGTAGTGGCCGCTGTCCAGGCTGGCCAACAAATCATCGTGCTCAGTGATTGGACAGCTAGTGGCTTAAATGATGAAACTACCTATCTACCGCCCTTGCTAGCCGTTGGTACTGTTCATCACCATCTCATTCAAAAGGGCTTGCGATCGCAAGTTTCGATTGTGGTGGATACGGCACAGTGTTGGAGCACCCATCATTTTGCTTGTTTGATTGGCTATGGAGCTTCGGCAGTCTGTCCTTACCTGGCTTGGGAATCGGTGCGTAATTGGTGGCATTCTACCAAAGTACAAAATGCGATCGAACGCCAAGAAACCACCATCACTATTACTCAAGCCCAGGCTAACTATCGCAAGGCGGCGGAAGATGGCCTGTTGAAAGTGCTATCTAAGATGGGAATTTCTTTGCTGGCTTCATATCATGGGGCGCAGATTTTTGAAGCGATCGGACTGGGTGGCGACCTCTTGAATTTGGCCTTTAAGGGTACTCCTTCGCGGATTGGTGGTTTGACCATCGCCGATTTAGCGCGGGAAACCCTGATTTTCCATCATCGGGCGTTTCCGACAGCAGCGAAGAAGTTAGAGAACCTGGGCTTCTTTAACTATCGTCCCAGTGGTGAATATCATATGAACAGTCCGCAGTTAGCTAAGGCACTACACAAAGCAGTAGATGCCTATCAGACTCAAGCGGGCTATGACCACTATGAAACTTATAAACATCATCTGCGCGATCGACCGCTGACCGCGCTGCGGGACTTGCTAGATTTCCAAGGCGATCGGCCATCGATCGATCTGGCGGAAGTCGAATCTGTTCAGGACATCGTGAAGCGTTTTTGTACCGGCGGCATGTCTTTGGGCGCTTTGTCGCGGGAAGCCCATGAGGTATTGGCCATCGCCATGAATCGGATTGGTGCTAAATCGAATAGTGGCGAAGGCGGTGAAGACCCGGTGCGCTACAAAGTGCTGGATGATGTCCAAGATGGTAGGTCTGTTATTCTACCTCACCTGAAAGGACTGAAAAACGGCGACACTGCCCTTAGTGCCATTAAACAAATTGCCTCCGGTCGCTTTGGAGTCACCCCGGAATACTTAATGAGTGCCCAGCAGCTGGAAATCAAACTAGCCCAGGGAGCTAAACCGGGCGAAGGTGGTCAGTTGCCGGGCAAGAAAGTTAGCCCCTACATTGCGATGCTGCGCCGCTCCAAACCCGGTGTCACCTTGATTTCACCACCGCCCCACCACGATATTTATTCGATCGAAGATCTGGAGCAACTAATTTACGATTTGCACCAAATCAATCCCCAGGCGCGGGTCTCGGTGAAGCTGGTCTCGGAAGTGGGGATTGGCACGATTGCGGCGGGGGTGGCCAAAGCCAACGCTGATGTGATTCAGATCTCTGGCCACGATGGTGGTACTGGTGCTTCGCCTCTCAGTTCGATTAAACATGCCGGTAGTCCCTGGGAATTGGGGCTGACTGAAGTCCATCGGGTATTGATGGAAAACAAACTACGCGATCGAGTGTTGTTACGAGTCGATGGTGGGATCAAATCCGGCTGGGATGTAGTGATCGCTGCTTTGATGGGCGCAGAAGAATTTGGGTTTGGTTCGATCGCGATGATTGCTGAAGGCTGCATCATGGCGCGGATTTGTCATACCAATAGTTGTCCGGTGGGTGTAGCTTCCCAGCGGGAAGATTTGCGCAAGCGTTTCCCTGGCATTCCAGAGCAAGTGGTGAATTTCTTTTACTTTATTGCGGAAGAAGTGCGTCAGCTCTTGGCTAAATTGGGCTATAAATCATTGAACGATATTGTGGGCAGAGCCGATTTACTCCATTACAACTCTGAAACTCAATTGACCAAGGTTCAAGCGCTGAATTTAGACTGCTTGACCAAATTACCTGATACTAAGATCGATCGATCCTTTCTGATTCACGGCGATATTCATAACAATGGACACGTACTAGACGATGAGATTCTAGCAGATGTAGATGTTCGGAATGCGATTGACAACCAAGGCATCGCCACTAGATCATATAACGTCGTAAATACCGACAGATCGATCGGTGCCCGCGTCTCCGGTGCAATTGCCCTCAAATATGGCGACAGCGCATTTGAAGGACAACTCACCCTCAACTTCGATGGCGCAGCCGGACAAAGCTTCGGTGCATTCAACCACGAAGGAGTCAGTCTGATCCTCACAGGCGAAAGCAACGACTACGTAGGCAAAGGCATCAACGGCGGCGAAATCGTCATCAAACCCTATACAGGCACGATCTTCGATACCAGCCGCAACGTCATCATCGGTAACACCTGCCTCTACGGAGCCACAGGCGGCTACCTCTTCGCCAACGGACGCGCAGGCGAACGCTTCGCCGTCCGTAACTCTCGCGCCACCGCCGTAGTCGAAGGCACAGGCGACCACTGTTGCGAATACATGACAGGCGGCGTAGTAGTAGTCCTCGGACAAGTCGGGCGCAACGTCGGTGCAGGGATGACAGGCGGTTTGGGTTATTTCTTAGATGAGGACGACACTTTCATCGCCAAAATCAACCCCGAAATTGTCAAATGGCAACGGGTACAAACAGCAGCAGGTGAGCAGCAATTGAAGGATCTGATTGCGGCGCATAGTGCGAAAACAGGGAGTCAGAAGGCGCAGGAAATCTTTAGTCGGTGGGCTGAGTATCTGCCGAAGTTCTGGCAGTTGGTGCCCCCTTCGGAGGCGGAAACACCAGAGGCTAGTTCTAAACAGGCTGTCAGTGCATAAAGATTAAATTGAAGAGGTTCTAAATGGAGCCTCTTTTTTTAAGATATTTATGTGCGATTGAAGATTATATTAAGTATTATTTAAGATATATTCTTCACCAATTAGTTTAAGTCGATCTCCTTCTAAAATTAATCGATCGATATAATCTTTCAGATCTAAATATGGCTGACGAGCATCCCTTTTTTCTCTTTCCATCTGTCGTCGTGTTTCAGATCTGACTGTACCTGCCCAACGACGTTTACCAAAAATATCTAACCCAACAGATACAAGGCTATCAGCATTAGATTGACTGACGTTTTGATTGATAGTACGAATGACAGTACTGATTTCTTTCTTGAAAACTCTCAATTGTTTTTGAGCTAGATTGATTTGCTTGATTTGAAGCTTGACAGATTTGGGATCATCTAATTTTATAACAATTTGATCGCCTATTTGTTGTATTTCATAAGTATTCATATTTTAGCTCATCATTCTCACTTTATTTAAATCTTCGATTGCGCCTTGATAATCCCCGATAGCTGATCGAGCAGTGCTTCTTGCATTATAAGCATCAGCATTATTTGAATCTAATTCCAATATATTAGAACAAGACTCAATAGCTCCTCGATAATCTCTTGCTGCTAATTGCTCTTTAGAAAGTAACATGTAACCTTTTATGCCATTGTTTTCATATTGTAAGTAATTACCAAGTTCGTAATAATATTTAGCTCTCAAAATATATGCCAATGAATTATTTTCGTTAATCTCGATTAGCTTATTGCAAGCATTAATCGCACCTTGTCGATCTCCACTATGAGATATAGTGATTGCCATTTTGGTGTAAGCTAGTTCGTAATTAGGATTTATTTTTAGTGCCAAATTATATTCTTTTATCGCCCCTGCAAAATCTCCTTGATAATGCCTAATAAGCCCCATACTTATATGAGCATCAGCATTACTAGAATTTAGTAATAATACTTTTTTGAAATCGGCAATAGCTGCCGGAAAATTTGTTATTTTTATATAAGCAACACCACGCTGATAATAAGCTTCTTCACATAAATCATCAATAGCAATAGCTTGAATATAACATTTAATCGCTTTTGCATAGTCTGATTGACCATAAAATTTTTCTCCCAAATTAACTAATAGCAAGCTAGTTTTAGATAAAAAGCGATCGTTTTTTTTATGTTCATCAAGTGCATTTATACAATTTTTAGTATATTCAACGTCGATCTCAATTGCCTTGTAAAAACTTTGAGCAGATTTAATGTGTTCGTTTAAATTAAAATAGCACAACCCTAGATTTAGGTGAGAATCTATATGTGCTGAGTCTATGTGAATAGCTTTCTTAAAATTTATAGAGGCATGAGTGTAATTACGGAGATGAAACAAGCTTATTCCTTTGTTATAACAAGCCTCTATGCAATTAGGATTAATTGTAATTACTTTTTGGAAATCGCCTGAAGCTTTTTGATAATTAGAAAGAGCTAGATATGAAATACCTCTATTCATATATGTCACTTCAAGATTGGGATTAATCGTTAATGCTAAATCGTAGTCTTGTAGTGCTTGTAGATGATAGCCTAGCTGAGCATAAGCCCAGCCACGATCGTTTAATGTTTCAGCATTTTTGAAATTTATCCGTAAGATTCGATCGCAATCATCAATCGCCTCCTGATAACAGCCAAGCGGCAGATAAATCATCGAGTATCGAACTATATATGCTTCGTAATAATCTGGATTAATCTCAATAGCTTTTTGAATATTGGCTAGTGCACATTGATACTCTGTTGGTGTTATCTGCTGCATAGCTACTTTAAGAAAGTATTCTGCATCTTGAGTATACTTATTAGAGTCGATCTGCTCGATATTTATTTTTTGAGGTGGATCTGTTTTTGCTGTAACCACAGAGACTTTTTTTGCTAGCTCTAGACCCCTGTTAATCTGTGAGGAAGAGTACCGCGCTATGCCGCGTTCACTATCATCCTTATTTGTCATACTTTTATATCTAATTTAGTTGTGATTTAATTTTCTGTAATTTTATTTGTGCTTCTTTAATTTCCTCGTCAAGTTCTTGCGCCATCACAGCTAACAGATCTTGCCCTTCTTCTTTCGCAAGATCGACTCGATCTTTGAGGCTGTATAACTCAGTTTCTTTTACTGATTCCATCTCTTGCTTAATTTCGCGCAATCGTTCTCGGCATTGAGCGAGCTTACGAATAACTCTAATTAAATCGGCTGCAACACCTTCGCCTTTTACTGACTCTGGGTTACTTTCCCATTTGTATAAAATAGCCCTGAGTCCTTCCATATCTCCAGCTTCATAAGCTTGATTGGCTTCTACCATCAATTCTTGACGACGAGCTTTTTCAGCCGGATTGGTAGTCAAATCTGGATGGATACGTTTAGCAACTTCCCGATAGAGCTTCTTGATATCTTCCGAGGGGGTAAAGTTTTTTGAGGATTCGATATAGGCGATATACTCTGCAATCTGTTCTTCAATACGATCGAGTTCTGTGTATCGAGTTCCTATAATTTGCTGATATTCACGCTCGAAATTCTGCAACTGAGCGTGAATTGTCGCTAAATCTAATTCCCCTTGTACCAATTCCGTCTCCAAGCTAGATAGTTCGGCAGACTTACGCTGTAGCTCTTCATCTTCTGGGCTGAGTTGCAAAACTAACTGGTTGCTCATGGCTCAAATTAAATCCCTTAGCCCTACAAATGATAGATAGACTAAAGCTAGTATACCCAAATTTTGCAGTAAGCATCACACTCGACTCCTGAACAGATGCCTGCTTAATTCGATCTCGATCGTTTATGCTGCTGACCGTGAGCACCGGTTCAGAATTTCTCCATTATCAGCATGAAATTACTTTTTGATGAAAACTTGTCGCTCAAATTGCCGAGCCGTTGTCCATATGCCAAAAGATGTATATCAATAATTAGCGCTATTGTTGATTATCTCCGGTACGTTGCGCGATCGAAAACCAAGTTAAAATAGAAATTAAGTATCCAGAGGTAGAAAGATGAGTCCTCAATTGCAACAAGTACTGACCGAGATTGATCGATTGTCATCAGTAGAACAAATTCAAGTAATCGAACATATCACAGTCAATCTCAAAGAAGTCTTGCCAACAACACAGCCCAGTAAAAGTAAATCCTCAGCCCTGATTCTTGAAGAACTCCAAGATGATGACGATCTCGGCTTTAGTGCCGATCGATTTCGAGAATCCTGGAAACAAGCAGTAGCAGGAAATACGCTACCACTCAGTCAATTATGGGAGGGTAGCGAGGTTGACTGAATCGCTCCCGATCGAAATTAGAGTTACTCCTGATTTTAGAAAGCAATTACGAAAACTAGAAAAGAAGTATCGTAAAATCAAATCAGATATCGAACCTATTTTGATGCAAATTCAAATGGGTGAGATCGTTGGCGACAGGTTGCAAGGAATTGATTCTGAAGTTTTCAAAGTTCGAGTCCGTAATAGTGATACTAATCGGGAAAAGAGTGGTGGATATAGAGTAATTTATTGGCTGAAACTACCAGAATGTGTTGTCCTTTTAGATATTTATTCAAAATCTGATCGAGACAATATTGAAACAAACGTAATTCAAAACATTACCACTGAACTCGAAAAGAAAATTGATGATGAGATTTAATAATTAAATTACTATCTACCAGTAGCGATCAATCTGAGGTTGAAATTAAACTATAAATATTAATTTTCTTTCACCAATTTCTGGATTCACAGCAGTGAACGTACATCTAATCGGCTGATTCATGTTTGCTGTTGCTGTTTAGATTGTTTCAAAAACTCCAGCATTGTTTGTGCTGCACCAAAAGAATCATAAAGGGAAGAAACCTCATATGATAGTCCAGGTTGGAGCAAATTAGCTTCTTCTTGCGCTAGATCCGAAACCAGAACTTGAGCAGCATAAGAATTATCACGACTAATGCAGTGTACTAACTATGATAGCTTGATTCGATCGATCGAACCACACTGAAATATGGTTGGTCAATGCTCACCTACTAAATCTCCAGAAGCTTGATCTCATAGCCTCTCCGCCGGAGAATCACCAAGATTGGTTGTAGTGCTGTATAGCTAATCGAATTTTATCCTATCGATTAGGTGGGATGACTCTTTGTCTTTATTACTAAAAAAACAAGGCTCAACTTATTTATTAGGGTTGAGCCTTGTTTTAAATTGATTGATCGCTACTCTAAATCTTTTAATTCAAAGTTTTTTTGGATTGGTAGTAAAGTTTACTACCGGTATCTGGTACAAAGTGACAGTTATTAACACCGTTCCAAAATGCCGTCCAGACCGATACCTTAGAGTGGCGATAATGCTCACCCAGCACTGGCTTAATCGCCTCAGTCGCTTCTTTGAGGTGATAATGCGGAATCGTCAAAAAAATGTGATGCAAAACATGGGTGCCAATATCATGGTGGATATTGTTGATGAAACCATAGTCATAATCCACAGTAGAAATCGCACCCTTCAGAAAGTACCAATCATCACCGCGATACCAAGGTGTTTCGTTATCGGTGTGGTGCAAGAAAGTTACCAAGTCCAACCACATCACAAAAATGACGTAGGGCACTAAGTAGAACTTCACCAGCCACAAGAAACCCCAAGTGAATGCCCCAGCAGCTAAAAGTCCAACCATTCCCAACCACCACACCGTACTGGTGACGATGTCTTTGTGCTCAGAGGCGCGAAACAGCGGACTATCAGGGTGAAAATGCGAACCAGACTCTCGATCGGGTGAGCGCCGAAACAGATAAAGCGGATAGACAAACAACAGTGCCAAGTCAAAACGCAGCATCTTTTCCCACCAGGACATTTTTCGGTAGGTGCTTTCCTTAATTGGATACCAACTCTCGTCTTTATCTAAATTTCCAGTGTTTTTGTGGTGAGTGCGGTGGCTAATGCGCCAACCGTGAAAAGGCACCAAAATAAAACTGTGGGAAATGTGACCAATTAAATTATTCAGCCATTTGCTTTTGGAGAAAGAGCCATGACCGCAGTCATGACCAATTACAAACAAAGCCCAGAACATTGTGCCCTGAGCCAACCAAAATATCGGATAAAACAGCCAAGAATCTAATTGAGCGGCTAGGGCATACAGCCCAGCAACGATCGCTACATCTCGCAAAAAGTAACTGATTGATCGAGTAGCAGAAGGAGTAAAGCAATGCGCGGGAATTGCTTGGCGGACATCTTGAATAGTGAAGGGGAGCATTTCCCGCTGCAATAAAGATGCACTAGAAGGTTTAGGGGTGAGGACTTTAGACGGCACTGAGTTTTCGTAAAGATTAATGAACATTATTATAAGGGCATTATGAAACACCAATAAAGCTTTTGGCAATGTTGAACCCCCGGTATTTTTCAGGATATGCTGTGGTTGCGCTGTGTAGAGATTTTTAGAATGAAGTTATTGTTAGCTGGGGATATTGGCGGTACCAGTACTCGATTACGCCTTGCTCCCATCGATAATTGGCGTGCTCACGATTGGGAAGAAACCTATCCTAGTCAGGAATATGCAGATTTAGCACCGATTGTGCAGAAATTTTTAGCAGCGGCTCCTGTAACTGGCGAAGTGGTCAGTGCTTGCTTTGCAGTGGCTGGGCCGATCGCCGGACGCACCGCTAGCTTGACAAATTTGGGTTGGCATTTAGATATTGATCGATTGATATCCACTCTCGGCATTGCCAATATTCATTTGATTAATGATTTTGCAGCAATTGGCTATGGCATCGAGCATTTGCAACCAGATGAAATTCATCCTCTGCAAGCTGGTCAACCGCTTGATTTCGCTCCGCGCGGCTTAATCGGGGCGGGGACCGGCCTGGGTCAAGGTTATTTGGTGCCGGAGATTGGGACTTACCGAGTATTGGCCAGCGAAGGCGGCCACGGTGATTTCGCGGCTCGTTCCGAGCAAGAATTTCAGTTGGTTAAATATTTAATGGAGCGGGATAGATTAGATCATGTTTCTTGCGATCGATTGATTTCCGGTACTGGCATTGTCACCATTTACCAATTTCTGCGCCATCAACAGCCGTCTGGCACCGAACTACCGGCTATTGCGGAAGCAGTCAATCAATGGGCGCAAACAGCTGCTATCGATCGACCAAGCTTGATTGATCCAGCTATGCTAATTGCCCAAGCTGCTCAACTTGAAGCTAATCC
This sequence comes from Synechococcales cyanobacterium, assembly GCA_043755575.1. Classification (GTDB taxonomy): domain Bacteria; phylum Cyanobacteriota; class Cyanobacteriia; order Cyanobacteriales; family Chamaesiphonaceae; genus JAAFHZ01. Next base: position 14,644 of record JAYUSR010000011.1, on the reverse strand, counting down.
ATTGGCGATCAATACTATGCAATTGTTTCTGCGTATTTACGGTGCTGAAGCAGGCAACTTAGCTCTGAAGTTTCTGCCGCAAGCCGGTTTGTATATTGCTGGAGGTATTGCCGCCAAGAATTTGTCTTTGATGAATAATGGCACTTTTATGGCGGCCTTTTTACAGAAAGGACGGATGCAGGAGCTGCTGACCCAAATTCCAGTCCGGCTGATCTTAAACACTCAGGTGGGATTGATCGGAGCTGCGGCTCAAGCTCTGGCGGTGCTATCCCACTAAGGAATGTTGGTGGAGCGCAACCGACACCTCGGCTCAACTTAGACTTCAATATTTAGGCGGGCTTCTTTGCCTGCGCAAAATACCCAGCTAGGATCGCCAAAGCGATAATACCTAGTAAGCCAGCATGGGGTTGCCCATTAATACCCGTAATCCAGTCGGAAACCGTGCCGGTATATCTGACCAGCTTCCCAACGTTGATTAGATAAATAGCACCAATCATCCCTGCATGGAGTCCGATCGAGATCCCCAACAGATTTTTTTGGCTGCGCTTCGCCAACACTAGCACCGCTCCCAAAATCACCAACCCCGGAAACTGGGGCAAACTACCCAACATGGCGGCCAGCGGCTTCATAAAGTGCAGAGCGGCAAAAATTAGACTATTAGCCGTAAGAGCGGTAGTCAGGGAGTAATCAGTCTCTAATTCTTGGAGCAACCAACCCCGAAAAAACAATTCTTCGGCTAGTCCAACCCCGACGGAACTGAGTAAACCCCCAGCAATTAACTCTGGCCACGGAATAGCGATCGGTTGCCAGACCAACCAACCCAGAGCACCTTGCAGCGCAAACAACCCCAGCGTAGACACCAGACCATTCAGCCAGCCGCCCAAGAAACCAAGCCAATTACGACGACTAGAAACCAGGCCGATCGATCTAAAAGCCCGAGGCTGGTCGTAAACCCGGCGATGCCACCAAGGCAAGAACAGGACAAAAAGAACAGCTAGACCGCCCATCACCCAAATATTGAGTAGGTTGATGACCCCCGGGTCACTCATGTCACGAGTCAAACTGAAAAAGGTGTAGATTGACCCCGCCCAAGGTGCCCACAGCACAACTAGAGACACCAGAAAAATCAGGATTCTGATCGGTGCCGAGTACTGAGCAATAGTTTTAGGATTAAAAGTAGACAAAACTAAGGAGCCTAACCTTCAGGTTCAATCGAACTGATCAAACCATGATTTTGGAGGGTTTCACTGTAAAATTCGGCGTGTTCCAGCTCGCAAGTAATTACCAAAGCCATACCGTTGTTATGAGCTTCCATCATGATGCTGACAGCATGAGGCTCTGTCATGCGGGGAATGGTGGTCATTAGCACCTGCACCACGTATTCCATACCATTAGAATCGTCATTGTGTAGCAAAACACGGTACTTGGGAGCAAGTTGACGAGATGTTGAACGCTTTTCGATAGTTTCAACAGACACGCTTTCACTCTCTACAAAAAACTAATTTGGGCAAGACTGCCGACTAATATAGCACTCCCCACCAGATTTTGCCAAAGCCGCCAGCTCATCCTAAAACATGTTCTGGGAATGTATCGGTTGATTCATTCAATGGGGTATGATGTCTAGAAGACAGCATCAACACAAAGATTAACTGAAAAAGCAGCTGAACAAGTTCAGTTTTTACTTTGAATTCTTACTGGCGTAGATTAGGAATAGTCGCTGCGCCCAGAATTTAGAGTTTGGTCAAGTCTGCATAGTTGCAAATTGTTAGAGATCTTTGCTCTCCCCTAACTCGCAGCCATACTGCTCTTGGTCGTCCAGTCCCCAATCTGGTGTTGGTGAGTTATTGCGCAAAAAAACTTAAAATAGCAAGCCAATGGGCTAATTTCGTTGGGAGATAAATTGAATTACATGGACTTTTCGATCGCCACACTGCTGTCGCATTTTTCTGACGACAAGCTCGTTGCTCCCAAGGTTTTAGAGAAAAAGCTGGGTTGTGAAGACGAAAACAGCCTTGAACAGCTGAGCATTGTGCTAGATGTACTAGATAAGGTGGGGGTCCTCGCCAAAGACAAGGGTAAGTTTCGGAAGTTAGTAGAAGAAGACGTAGTAGAAGCCAAGCTGCGCTGTTCTAGTAAGGGTTTCTGTTTTGCGATCCAGGATGATGAAGGGTCGGAGGACATCTACATCCGGGAAAGCCATCTCAGTAACGCTTGGAATGGCGATCGAGTATTGATCAAGGTCATGAAAGAGGGGACACGGCGGCGTAGTCCAGAAGGCATCGTTAAACTAGTTTTGGAGCGAGCCAATCCATCGGTATTGGCGCGAATCAAACACAATGAGAGTGGTAGTTATAGCGCCATCCCTCTGGACGATCGACTGCTGTGTGAGCTAGAAATATTAGCGGAGGGTCACGACCTCAGCCATATTTCCGACAATTTGGTGCAGGTGGAAGTCCTGCGCTACCAGATCGGTCAGGAGCCATCCGCCGGTAGAGTGGCCAGAATTTTAGGCACCAGTGCCGAATCGGCTTCGGATGTAGACATTGTTTGTTGTAAGCACGACTTGCGAGCAGAGTTTCCACCCAATGTGGTGTTGTCTGGTATTGATTTACCCATAAAAGTCAGTACTAAAGCGGCTAAAGGCCGGGAAGATTTGACGGGTTTGCTCACCTTTGCTCTGGGTGAAGCTGAGCAGTTTTGGGAAAACGCCTTTAGCTTAGAGACCAGCGCCGATGGCACTTGGCAAGTGAGCGTACATATTACCGATGTGGCTAGTTATATTGCCGCTGATGACCGACTCGATCGAGAGGCTCGGAAACGGGGCACCGCCGTCTATGTGGGCGACCTGGTAATTCCGCTGCTCCCCGCTTCAGTACATCAGGCTTGTGGCTTTAACACTAGTGCGCAACGCCTAGCGATTTCAGTCATGCTGACAATTGATGCGGCCGGGGTCGTCACCGAATTTGCGATTCGCCCCAGCTTAGTAAAAGTAGATCACGCCTTGAACTACGAGCAAGTAGACGAAATTTTGGTTGGCAAGCCCAAACCCTTGACCAAGGTAGTTGCTACTAAATTCAAAGAATTGTTGACAGTGGTAGCACCATTGCTCCGCAGCCAACGGCAGCAGCGGGGCGGATTGGAAGTAGACATGTTGCCAGCTCAGTCCCGTTTTGCCGATGAAGGAAGGTTAGGGGCAGTTTTCATTGATGAGTCTCGGTCGCTAGTGGCTGAGTTCGCTATAGCTGCCAATCAAGCGATCGCCAGTCATCTGCAAGCCTTAGCGGTACCAGGCATTTATAGTATTCAGTATCATCCAGAGCTGGTAGAAATTAATGACCTAATCAAGCTTTCCCAAAACCTGGGACTCAGCGATGAGGCCGAAAGTGAAGCCAGTGCTAGCGACTTGCAGCGGATTTCTCAGACCTTTGGCAACTCACCGGTACCCAAAGTTCTCAACTATATTTTTAAATCGATGCTGAAAACGGCGCTGTACAGTGCCCAGCCTGGTAATCATTTTGGTCTAGGATTGAGTACTGGCTATGTTCATGCCGTATCACCCCTGAGCCGCTATGCCGATCTATTGAATCAGCGGGTGCTCAACGAGGTCTTTACCAATGGACGCGATCGAAGATCTACGCGCACCAAAGAAGCTGTTGATCTGCAACATAGTAGCTGTCATGGCCAAATCAATTGGAATGTATTGTTACCTACCGTGCAGCAAGAATTAGCCGCTCAGATTTCCGGCGCTATTTCTCATCTGAATGATCGCGAGAAAATTGCTCAAGATGCCGAAAACGATTTGCAGGGCTTACAAAAAGCCTCCCAGATGCAATCCCGCACTGGTCAAATTTTTCAGGGTTTAATCACGGGGGTGCAGTCCTACGGCTTCTTCGTGGAAATCGAAGATTTCTTGGTAGAGGGTTTGGTGCATGTTAGCTCTCTCAAAGACGACTGGTACGAGTTTCGGCCCCGCTATGCCTGCCTAGTAGGACGTAAAAACCGGATAACTTACCGACTAGGCGATCGCGTCGAAGTTGAAGTGAAAAGCGTTGATTACTATCGACAACAGATCGATTTGGCTACCGTTCCCCGGATTGCTCCCACCGAGGAACTCGCCGAAGAAGATCCCGCCGAAATGGCTGCGGCAGAATTTGACGAATTTGACGAATTTGAAGCACTTTAGACCCCACTTCAACCTATGCCGATGTCAATTGATCATATTCTTAAAACCGGTGTAATCGGTGACCAAATCACTGTGCAGGGCTGGATTCGCAGTAAGCGCGAATCGAAGGGCTTTGCCTTTGTCGATGTCAATGATGGCTCCTGTATGGCCAATATTCAGGTGGTGATTGCTCAAGACTTGGCCGACTATGCCGACAAAATTAAACGGATTAACACTGGTGCATCGGTAGCCATTAATGGTCAGTTAGTGGAATCACCAGCTAAAGGTCAGCGAGTAGAACTCCAGGCTGATACCCTAGAAATTTTTGGCGAGTCTGACCCCGACACTTATCCCCTCCAGAAAAAACGCCACTCCTTTGAGTTTCTGCGCGAAATTGGCCATCTACGCGGTCGCACCAATACTTTGGGAGCGGTATTTCGGGTGCGCAACGCCTGTGCAGCGGCTGTCCACCAATTTTTCCAAGAAAAAGGCTTTTTGTGGGTGCATACCCCGATTATCAGTGCCAGCGACTGTGAAGGGGCGGGGGAAATGTTTAACGTCACCACTCTTAACCCCGACAAATTGCCTAGAACAGCTGATGGCAAAGTAGACTATGGCCAAGACTTCTTTGGAAAGCAAGCTTACTTGAGCGTTAGTGGCCAGCTGGAAGCGGAAGTGATGGCCATGGCTTTTAGTAATGTCTATACCTTCGGACCAACGTTTCGCGCCGAAAACTCTAATACCTCCCGCCACCTGGCCGAGTTTTGGATGATTGAGCCGGAGATGGCTTTTTGTAACTTGCAAGGAGATATGGATTTAGCCGAAGAATTCCTAAAATATATCTTTAAGTATGTGCTGGATCGATGTTTACCGGACATGGAATTCTTTCAGCAGCGGATTGATGATTCAGTACTGGCTACCGCCGAGAATATTATTAATAATCAATTTACGCGGCTAACTTACACTGAAGCCATTAGCATTTTAGAAAAATCTGGTCAGCAGTTTGAGTATCCGGTGAGCTGGGGTCTGGACTTGCAATCAGAGCATGAGCGCTATCTGGCCGAAGAAGTTTTTAAAAAGCCCGTGATCTTGACTGATTACCCCGTTGAAATTAAAGCTTTCTACATGCGTCTTAACGATGATGGCAAAACCGTAGCCGCGATGGACATTCTGGCACCGAAGATTGGTGAAATTATTGGTGGTTCTCAGCGGGAAGAAAGACTAGATGTATTGGAACAGCGAATTACGGCGCAGGGTTTGGATGTGCAAGACTACTGGTGGTACTTGGATTTGCGCCGCTATGGTACCGTTCCCCATGCTGGTTTTGGCTTGGGTTTTGAACGGCTGGTTCAGTTTATGACTGGAATGGCTAATATTCGGGACGTAATTCCTTTCCCTCGTGCCCCAATGACCGTAGAATTTTAAAATCTGCCCTAGTATTTTGTTATTGTTATGACTGCCCAATATCCTGAAAACCTCCGTTACACCGATACCCATGAGTATGTCCAGCTAGATGGCCAGGTGGCTACTGTGGGTATTACAGCTTTTGCGATCGATCAGTTGGGTGATATTGTTTTTCTGGAATTGCCCGCCGTTGGTACTAAGGTTCAGCAAGGAGAGCGCTTTGGTACTGTCGAATCGGTAAAAGCAGTGGAGGATCTGAAGGCTCCCTTGAGTGGGACAGTACTGGAATGCAACCAGGCAATGGTTGATGTGCCAGAAGATTTGGTGAACGATCCTTACAGCGCTGGTTGGTTGATGAAACTTCAAGTTGCTAACCCTAGTGAATTAGACAGTGCCATGACAGCGGCGGACTATCGATCGAAAGTAGAAGGCCATTAGACTCGGTAGGCTAAAACACGTATGGCGCTTTCTAAGGTTACGGAATTATTTTACCCGGCTATGCAACGTCAGCAACGCACCCACTTGCTCTTGACCGTTAACAGCTAACTCACTGTGGCAAAGGTAAAGCCTTTGATCGCCAGCATTTTTACTGTCTACCCGACAAAGCAAATCCCGTAACACCCGCTCCAGCCGTTGACTATCTGCTAATTCTTCATCATCGATCGATAGCTGCTGTCCATCCCAATCTTGCAAGAATAACGGTGCCCCATACAGCACCGCTGTTCCGCCCTTCGCCCATAGCGATGAACCTATATCCAGCCAAAAATGCCAGCGGTGACACTGCTTGCTCGATCGATACTGAAAGATATTAGTCAAAGTCACTCCTTGCTGGCTAGGAGCAAGTGGCACCGCTGGATAAGGATTGGCGCTGACTGTTCCTTGGCGTAACAGTAAAATAAACTGTGCCATCAATACTTGATCTTCGGTCACTGGACTAACGCGGGTGGCGACCAGCCAGTAGTGCTGAGCAGTTTCTAGCAACTCGCGCAGAATCGCCAATTGATCGGTGGTGAGCAAACTGCCCCGTCCAAAAAAGGTGGCAATGGCCTGATCGAAGAGCTGGAGAGAAGTACTATCCGCTGTTTGCTGTTGCTCGATCCAAGCTAATAGTTGCTGATAACTAGCTGTGGCTTGGGCACCTAATCTGTCCCAGCGCGGAAACTTGTCGATAGGTAACAATTGGGGTTGTTCTGGGGTTGGCAGATAGCAATAGTCCACTATCAAACCGGCGCGTACCGGATCGATCGCCAGCGCAATGCCGGTAAAGGATTGATAACGAGACAATTCCACCAACATTTCGGCGACCTCATCCCGATTGGTCAGCCGCCCCATACCGGGTAGCACTAAAGTCATTAAGGTGAGGATCGATCGAACGCTGGGCGAACTATTTAAAGGGCGCTGATTATTCAGGGATGTCACTGGAATCTCATACTGAGCCAGGACATCAGTCAGGGTATAGCGAGCCAAATTATCTAAACCGGGGGCAATGATCACAATCTCATGGGCGGCAATTTGCTGTTTTTTGATGGCCGTCGCAATGGTCGTTGCCACCGCCCGCAGCATTTCCCCCCGCGTTCGCTCGGTAATTTGCTGAAACGATGTTGGTAACTCTAGCCAATTACTGGGATCTTGGACAGTGCTGACTATGGCATCCACCAAATTGATGCTGCCCGTCTGCTGGAGAGCAGTGATCGATGCTGGTAAATGCTCGACCTGACAATGATCACGGAGTTGGACGAGGTATTCTGGGTCGCTGCTCAAACCCAGACGAATTTGGCCGTGGGGATTGTAACTGATGGCCGCTGGTCGTTGGGATTGTAGGACTTTTTCGATCACCGGATAAATAATGGCTGGATAGTCATCAGCATCATCGGCAATTAGGCCACCATAGTGACTAGTAAAATATTTTTGATAATCGGGATGGGGCCACAGATAGCGCCAAAATAGCTCACTGGTTAGGCCGTAGGTTAATAAGCTCCGCTCCAAACACCACTGTCGCCAGTCGCCAATCAGTTCACCCATCCAGGGAAATAGCTCGTTTTCGCCATAGCCCAGTTGTAGCCTTGCGGGAATAGTCGCAATATCGATCCCGGCGTTAGCAGCCAATTGCATTAAGTCCAACAGGCGACGTACTAAGCGATATTCATTTACTCCCGGCTGTTGCCAGGAATGCATATTCAGTTCTGTCTGCCACAGTTCCGTGGCTAAGGCTTGCTCGGTTTCTGGTCGCAGCCGAATCGGGTTGGCGATAGGTAAATTTAGCGCCGGACAAATAAGTGGGTAAAATAGATAAACTTGGTCTTGCAAAAAGCCCAAAGGAGTCTGGACTCTGACTGGGTAACGACCATTAATAGCGATCGAGAGCCGCAGGTTAAAATCTTGCTTGCTATCATCGTTAGCAGCTAAAAGTAACAGCTGCTGTGGTTCAACTGTTGGCAGCCACTGATTAGCTAAATCTACCAAGCGCCGTGTTTTACCACTGCGTGATCCGCCCGTCAGCCACAATCCTGGATTCATCACAACTTATCCCTAATAGGCATTAAACCTTATACAATTTAGCAAACCCTTATAAAGCTCGGTGAGTTTTGGTGTAAATCGGTATTGAAAAAATTAATCTACGATGAAAAAATCTATGTTTGGTGGACTCTCTGATTACTGGCAGCAGATTAATGAGTGGTTTTTTCGTACTGCCGATCGAGCTTTAGATGAAGCTTATAAAGCAGCACTAAAAATTAAAGCAATCGAAGATGAGCATTTTGGTGGCCAGAAAATCAGCTTTCCACCAAACAGCCCCAACAATTCTATTACTACCTATTTTCAAGCCGATCTCACTAAATACTTAAATATTGCCAAGCTGCGGCTAGCGGAGTTCCAAACCAGTCGCACCATCAATCCCAACACCTTCGAGGATCCAGCGAATAACTCTAGTCTGGTCTCGATCAATCCCTACATATCAGATATTGAGGCCGAAGCCCGGATTCTCGAAAAGCTCCAATTCATTGACCAAATTCTGGATCGCTATAGTGAGCATGGTTCGGACTTGGTAACTAGTCTGCCGGTCACTAGCAATATCACGCCAGTGAAGCCATCAGTACTTCAGAGCTTTAATCTGATACCACCAGCGGCTAAGAAAAACAATGTTTTGATCGATCGATCGGTCGTCAATGCCTTTAAAAAAATTCAGCTAGATCTTAATCCCCAAGCTGAGCAAGAAGTAGTTAGTAGCTTTCGCACGTCCAAGAATCGTACCAGAGATGCCCTGCGTTTTGTCTTGACTCTGACGATCGCTCCTTTAATTGTGCATTTATTCATGAAGACGATCCTCGTCGGTCCAATTATTGATGCTTATTATCCCCGCACCAATCATGGTGATGTCTTTCTGAACCAAAATCTGGAAAAAGAAGCTTTGGAGGAGCTAGAACAATTTGAGCGTCATCTGAAGTTTCAGATGATTACTGGTTTAGTACCAGATATTTCAGCTAAGGAAATCGAAAAAAAAGTCAAAGAACAAGCCGAAGAAATCAAGATGGATTTTATCTATAAAAGCACTAATGCTATCAAAAACTGGTTTGCTGATGTGGCTGCGATCGTCGCCTTTATCCTGATTCTTATTAAGAGCAAGCGACAATTGACTAACTTGATGGAGTTCATTGATAGCATCGTTTCTGGAGTAAGTGATACCGCCAAAGCTTTTGTCATTATTCTGCTAACTGATACCTTTGTCGGTTTTCACTCGCCCCACGGCTGGGAGATTTTGCTAGAGGGGCTAGCTGAACATTTAGGTATCCCCGAAAGCCGTAGTTTTAACTCTTTGTTTATCGCGACTTTTCCGGTATTCTTAGACACTATTTTTAAATACTGGATTTTCCGCTATTTGATTGGTCAATCTCCTTCGGCAGTGGCTACTTTCAAAACCATGAATGAATAAGACTGTATTTCCAATCTCAGTAGAAAATTTGCGTTATTATAGGCAATCGCTGAATCAATATTGATGAGAGGCTGAAACCGTGGTAGTTGCTATCGATAGTTTAATAACTCCCGAAATTCTCAAACCCGCTCGTTACTTGGGTAACGAACTCGGATCAGTACATAAACCCTGGGACAGTGCGACTATCCGCTGGGCACTGACCTACCCCGAAATCTACGAAGTAGGCGCTTCCAACCTCGGCCACATCATTCTTTACAGCATCATCAATACCCAGCCCCGCCAACTGTGCGATCGAGCTTATCTCCCCGCCCCAGATTTTGCCGCCAAACTGCGCGAGACTAATACTCCGCTGTTTGCGATCGAATCCCGCTGCCCCCTCACCGAATTTGACATCTTAGGTTTCAGCCTTAGCTACGAATTAGGTGCGACCAACATCCTCGAAATGCTTAGTCTGGCGCAGATTCCTCTGACCGGGCAAGAGCGTCAATCTGGTAACTATCCGCTAATTTTTGCTGGTGGCCAGACCGCCACCTCCAACCCGGAACCCTACGCCGACTTTTTTGATTTGCTGGTGATGGGCGATGGCGAAGAATTGCTACCCGAGATTGGCCTGGTCTTAGAAGAAGGAAAAGAAGCTGGACTGAGCCGCACTGAGCTATTGCTAGATTTAGCACAAGTGCCTGGAGTGTATGTACCGCAGTTTTACGATCAACAACCCGATGGCTCCGTATTGCCCAATCGTCCCGATGTCCCGACTAAAATTCTGCGCCGGGTGGCTACCCCGATTCCGGCCTATTCGATCGGCCTGGTGCCCTTTGTGGAAACCGTCCACGATCGACTAGTCCTAGAAATTCGGCGGGGTTGTACGCGGGGCTGTCGCTTTTGCCAGCCGGGAATGCTCACCCGTCCTGCTCGCGATGTTGAACCTGCGGCGGTAGTGGAGGCGATCGAGAAGGGGATGCGCCAAACTGGCTACGATGAATTTTCCCTACTTTCCCTCAGCTGCTCGGACTACTTGGCTTTGCCAGCTCTGGGCGTAGAAATTAAAAACCGTCTTAAAGACGAAAATATCACCCTCACTTTGCCCAGCCAAAGAGTCGATCGCTTTGATGAAAATATTGCTCACATTGTGGGTGGCTTGCGCCAAGGTAGCCTGACCTTTGCCCCGGAAGCGGGTACGCAACGACTGCGGGACATCATCAATAAAGGCTTAACCAACGAAGAACTATTGCGTGGTATCACCACGGCCTGGGAACAGGGTTGGAACAAAGTCAAACTCTACTTCATGATTGGCCTGCCCGGCGAAACCGACGCGGATATCATCGGCATTGCCGACACCATCCGTTGGCTCCAGCGAGAATGTCGGGGAAAAGGCCGGAAAGGGATGAACTTCAACCTGACTATTTCTAACTTTACGCCCAAGCCCCATACTCCTTTTCAATGGCATTCAGTCTCCACTAGCGAGTTTGAGCGCAAGCAAGCTCTGCTTCGCAATGAACTGCGCCAAGAACGCGGCTTAAAAACCAACTACACCGATGTGCGGATCTCGGCGATGGAAGACTTTGTCGGTCGGGGCGACAGGTTACTCGCTCCAGTCATTAAACGCGCCTGGGAACTGGGTGCGGGCATGGATTCCTGGTGGGAAAGCCTGGACAAAGCTTACGGTGCATGGCAACAGGCGATCGAAGAAGCAGGTTTGAGTGGCCAATACCGCCAGGTCGAAAGTGGCGGCTGGCCGGGGAGAGAGGATGTTTTAGCGGCACCACTACCCTGGGACCACCTAGATTCTGGTATCGATAAACAGTGGTTACAAGAGGATCTGCAACGAGCGTTAGCCGAGACCATCGTTCCCGATTGTTCTTTTGAGGGCTGCTCCCATTGTGGAGTTTGCGGTACCGATTTTGGTCACAATGTGGTGGTACCACCGCCACCGATTCCCGATTTTTTGGGTCATTTCCAACCAGACACCAACAAAGTGCAGCGGCTGCGAGTTCGATTTGGTAAGTTAGGCGAAATGAAGCTGGTGAGTCATTTAGATTTGGTGCGGTTATTCGATCGAGCAATCCGGCGGGCTAGTCTGCCGGTAGCCTTTAGCGGTGGTTTTCATCCCGCCCCCCGGATTATGATTGCCAATGCTCTTTCCCTGGGCTACACCAGCACCGGCGAAATTATAGAATTTGAAATGAAGACCGCAGTTACACCCCAAGAATTTCAGCAGCGGCTGGCGGCGGAGTTAAATGATCAAATGCCGGTATATATGGTAGAAGAAATCCCCCTGCAATCTCTTGCTGCTACCCAGTTAATTAATCGTGCCGAGTATCGGTTGACGGTGAACACTGATCACGTCAAAGTCCGATCTGAGCAGTGGCAAGAATGGGCAAATTTGCTCCAGCAATCTACCGAAATCTGGCAAACCCAAACTACTAAATCTGGCAAAATTCGGGAAGTGAATTTGCGAGAGCGGCTGCATGAGCTGGAATTAGTGAAGATTGTTAGTGAGACAGAGTTGGAGCTGCGCTATGTGGGCAGTTGTGCCAGCGATGGTACGTTGTTGCGTCCTGATCAGATGGTGTTTATGTGGGAACAGGTGTCTGGAATGGAATTACAGATGGCGAATGTGATGCGATCGAGATTAATTTTGGCCGAGTAACTTGATCGCCAAGTTATTCCGGCATTGTTGCAGGATCAGCCATTTGCTTCAGTGGTCAGATCGATCGATAATGGTAGGCTGCTTCACCTTACGTGATGTGTCCCATTTTTGACGTGGTTATGCTAAGAGCTGGTTTTGTCGGTCTGCCCAACGTTGGTAAATCTACCTTGTTTAACGCTGTTTTGGGCAACGCCAAAGCCCAAGCTGCCAACTTTCCGTTTTGTACGATCGATCCCAATGTCGGTGTCGTGGCCGTGCCCGACAGTCGCTTAGCCGAGCTGTGTAAAATTCATAACTCCGAAAAAATCGAACCAGCTCGGGTCGAATTCGTCGATATCGCTGGACTTGTAAAAGGTGCCAGCCAAGGCGAAGGCTTAGGCAACCAGTTCCTCTCTCACATTCGGGAAGTCGATGCGATCGTCCAAGTTGTGCGCTGCTTTGACAACAACGACATCATCCATGTGGCTGGGGCCATCAATCCGACCGAAGATATGGAAATCATTAACCTAGAATTAGGGCTAGCCGATTTAGCTCAGGTGGAGAAAAGGATCGATCGAGCAAAGAAAACAGCGCGGGGCAATAAAGATGCCCAGATCGAAATTGATGCTCTCGAAAAAGTGATGGTGGTGCTCAATGAGGGAAAACCCGCTAGACAAACAGTGCTGACAGCTGAGGAAGCAGAAAGTATCAAGCCGTTATACCTGCTGACCAACAAGCCGATCATCTACGCTGCCAACGTCTCTGATGAAGATTTAGCCACTGGTAATGCTTATGTGGAGCAAGTGCGGGCGGTAGCAGCCTTGGAAAATGCCCAAGTAGTGATCGTGTCAGCGCAAGTAGAATCGGAACTAATTGAGTTATCGGAAGAGGACAAGAAAGAATTCTTAGAATCATTGGGGGTAACGGCAGGTGGTTTGACCAGTTTGATTCGATCGACTTATGATTTGTTAGGTCTGCGCACTTACTTCACGATCGGCCCTAAAGAAACCCGCGCTTGGACAATTCATGCTGGTATGTCCGCACCTCAGGCAGCGGGAGTAATTCATAGTGATTTTGAGCGTTGCTTTATTCGCGCTGAGACGATCGCCTACCAAGACATTATTGACCTGGGTTCGATGAAAGTCGCTAAGGAAAAAGGCTTGGTGCGTAGTGAAGGCAAGGAATACATCGTGGCCGAAGGAGATGTCATGCTCTTTTTGACTAGCGCTTAAAGTCATCGCAGGTGTTCTACAATCGGCAAAGATTGCACTCCACAATTGGATGTCTATCCCCTGTTCACTCTGAAGACAATTATTGGTCTACTTTAGATCAACCCAAAACCGCCTAAGTTAACTATCCATATTATTGGGGCAAGGTCAATTGCAGCATCGTGCCTTTGGCTAGAAAGTAATATTATTCTTTTACCCGCTAACAACATGTCTCATATTGGTATTTTGTGCCCTGGTGCGATCGGTCATTTAAACCCGATGTGTAATTTAGGAAATGAACTCTTGCAGCGTGGGCATAAAGTTACTTTGTTTGGAGTGCCAGAAATAGCGGCAAAAATTTCTCAATCTAACTTAGAATTCTGCGAAATTGGATCTAGTGACTTTCCCGCTGGTCACATGGAAAGCCTGTATGCTCAATTAGGTCAATTGACTGGATTAGATGGCTTTAAATTTGTTGCTCAGTTTTTCGTAAAAGAAAACGAGATGCTTTTTCGAGAGGCTACTCCAGCTATTCGGAATGCTGGTATCGATCTGTTGCTGGTCGATCAATTAACTATTGCCGGTGGGACAATTGCCGACTATTTAGAATTACCTTTTGTCACAGTTTGCAACGCCTTGCCTAGTCAGATGGAGCCGGGAATTCCTCCCTATTTTACTCACTGGGGATATCAAGATATCTGGTGGGCAAGGCTTCGTAACCAGTTGGGAAATTTTTTGAGAAGTTATCTAACCCGCAACATTTGGAAAGTTTTAACCCAACAGAGGCAAGAATGGCAGTTGCCCCCGCAACCAGATCGAAATAAGTCATACTCACAACTAGCTCAACTAGCTCAGCTACCCCAAGAACTCGATTTTCCCCGCTCAAAAATAGTGCCTTGGTTTCATTATGTTGGCCCTCTCAAAAACCCTGCTGATGTAGAGCCGATATCAGCGCAAGATCAGTCTTTTTCTTTTGACGAACTAAACGGTAAGCCCTTAATATATGCATCTTTGGGAACATTGCAAAATCACAATTGGGGAATTTTCCATTCTATTGCTGAGGCTTGCTTGGATATTGATGCCCAGTTGGTAATTTCCCTAGGGAATCCCAATGCAGATTTGTCGAAGGCTAATTTTCCTGGAAATCCACTGGTTTTGGCTTTTCCACCTCATCAGCAACTGATTAACCGGGCTGATTTGGTGATCACTCATGCGGGGAGTACGGCAGTGAGTTGTTTAAGTAGTGGTGTGCCGATGGTGGCCATTCCCATAACTACTGATCAACCGGGGATGGCGGCTAGAATTTCGCGGGC
>JAYUSR010000010.1:0-2831 GCA_043755575.1 Synechococcales cyanobacterium | reverse complement strand
TCCAGCCCTACGCCCAAGAAATGGGTGTTCAGCCAGCAATGATTCATTCTCTTGCTCACGCTCACAGCTAAAGCATCTCCAGCACTCTCGCCAAAATTAATATGACTGCAAATATTTCGATGCCGGAGGCCGTGAAAACGACTGTCTCCCACAGCCACGGTGAACGCCGCTGGCAAGACTATTTCACTTTCTGTACTGATCACAAGGTCATTGGCATTCAGTATATGGTAATGGGCTTTTTCTTTTACCTGATCGGCGGTCTGTTAGCCGAAGGTATTCGGACAGAATTAGCTACGCCCGACCCGGATTTGGTAGATCCAGCTTTTTACAACAGTATGTTTACCATGCATGCCACCATCATGATTTTTTTGTGGATCGTGCCCGCCGGAACAGGTGCTTTTGCCAACTATCTGATTCCGTTGATGATTGGTGCTCGGGATATGGCCTTTCCTCGGCTCAATGCAGTGGCTTTTTGGATGCTACCACCAGCTGGTGTCATGTTGATGGCTAGCTTTTTCTTCGGCACCGCCCAGGCTGGTTGGACATCTTATCCACCTCTGAGCTTGATGAACGGCAAAATTGGGGAAGGGATCTGGATCATGAGCTTATTGCTCGCCGGAACTTCTTCCATTTTGGGTGGGATTAACTTCATCACCACCATCCTTAATATGCGGGTGCCCAGTATGAAGATGATGCAGATGCCCCTATTCTGTTGGGCGATGCTCTCTACTTCAGCTTTAATGATTATTGCCACTCCAATTTTGGCAGGTGCTTTGATTCTGCTGTCCTTTGACCTGATCGCTGGCACGGCGTTCTTTAACCCGACGGGTGGTGGTCAGCCGGTAGTTTACCAGCACATGTTTTGGTTCTACTCCCACCCAGCGGTGTACATCATGGTACTGCCGTTCTTTGGGGTGATTTCCGAGGTGATTCCGATCCATTCCCGTAAGCCAATTTTTGGATATGGAGCGATCGCTTACTCTAGTATGGCCATCAGCTTTTTGGGTCTCATTGTCTGGGCACACCACATGTTTACCAGTGGTACTCCCGCTTGGCTACGGATGTTTTTCATGATTACCACCATGATTATTGCCGTACCCACAGGGATCAAGGTTTTTGGTTGGCTGGCTACCATGTGGGGTGGCAAAATTTCCCTGAACAGCCCGATGTTATTTGCGATGGGCTTTTTATCTACCTTTGTGGTCGGTGGTTTGAGCGGTGTGATGTTGGCAGCAGTGCCCTTTGATATCCATGTTCATGACACCTACTTTGTAGTGGCACATTTACACTATGTATTGTTTGGTGGATCGGTGTTTGGGATCTTTACTGGCATCTATCACTGGTATCCCAAAGCGATCGGACGCAATTACAATGAGTTCTGGGGTAAAGTGCATTTCGTAATGACTTTTGTGGGATTTAACGTCACCTTCCTGCCCATGCACATCCTAGGATTGCAAGGAATGCCCCGCCGGATTGCCATGTATGCTCCTGAGTTTCAGGGCCTGAACCAGATTATTACTTGGGGCAGCTATTTATTAGCGGTTTCTACTATCCCCTTCTTGGTGAACGTTCTGTGGTGCTGGTTCTATGGTGAAAAAGCCGAGCGCAACCCTTGGAATGCTTTAACCTTAGAATGGCAGACTAGTTCACCACCAGAGATCGAAAACTTTGAGGTGTTGCCGGTCTTAACCACTGGTCCGTATGACTATGGGGTAATTGAAGAAGAAATGCTTACTAGTATTTAGCCTAGAGATAAATTAACCTTACCAACTATTAGTACTATGCAGGGTTCGATCGATACTCAATCTATTCAAATAACCAGCACTGCCGAGGTGCAGTCCGGCCACGAAGAACATCCAGATCTGCGGATATTTGGACTAGCCATGTTCCTGATTTCAGAAAGTATGCTTTTTCTGGGTCTATTTGTGGCCTACCTAACTTTTCGGGCAGTATCACCAGTCTGGCCGCCAGCCGGGACACCGGAGCTAGAACTAGCCTTACCAATGGCTAATACAGTGGTACTGATTTCTAGTAGCTTGGTTATTCATCAGGCTGATGCGGCCATCAAAAAAAATGATGTGGCTGGTTTGCGTCGCTGGTTTGCCATGACAGCGGCGATGGGAATCCTGTTTCTCTGCGGTCAGGTCTACGAGTATATGCACTTGGAATTTGCTTTGCGGACTAACTTGTTTGCTAGTACTTTCTATGTACTCACTGGTTTTCATGGCTTGCATGTCACTGTTGGGGTTTTACTAATTTTGGCAGTGCTGTGGAGATCGATCAAAAATCCTACCCATTACAGTAGCGCCCACCACTTTGGAGTCGAAGCTGCTGAACTTTATTGGCACTTTGTTGATGTGGTGTGGATTGTGCTATTTATTTTGTTATATCTGCTCTAGCTATTCTCCAATTTCTTTGGACATGCAGCTGGTTCACTCAGCTGCTTTTTTATGACTAATATTCTGCCTATCTCCCAAATTGGAGCTGCTGTCCTGCGGCAACAAGCATCACCAATTAAGCTGCCTCTAACCCCAGAATTCCAGGAATTAATCGATGGATTGATCCAAACTGCTTTGGATTTTAATGGGGTCGGGATTGCGGCGCCACAGGTCGCTAATAGCTGCCGTTTGATGATCGTAGCTTCGCGTCCTAGTCCGCGCTATCCCCAAGCACCGACGATGGAACCAATGGCTATGATTAATCCCCAAATTGTTGATTGCAGTCCTAAAGAAATACTGGGCTGGGAAGGTTGCTTGAGTGTGCCCGGTCAGAGAGGATTAGTAGCTCGTGCCCAGTGGGTAGATGTGATGTATATCGACAGATTCGGTCAG
>JAYUSR010000009.1:0-28297 GCA_043755575.1 Synechococcales cyanobacterium | reverse complement strand
CAAATTTACCCAAGTTCAAGTCCACTGGTCCCAGCATGGCATGGTCAAACCGGTCGCCAAAGGGATGGTCTTTCCCCAGCAATTTGGTGCGGCCAGCGGGTAGACCTAGCCAACTCAAAGGCAAATTTACTGGAAAACTCCACTGCCCAGGAGCCACATAAACATTAGCCAGCGGATAATTGCGCGCAAATGGCCCCACAAATACTTTGTGCTCTAGCCCCGACAAAGTTGGCAAAATAATATGTTGAACCGCACCGTATCGATCGACCAACTCATTCACCAACCTCAGACATTCGGCAGTGGGTGCGATCGGAGCATAAATGAGCAGACCACCTTCATTCAACCGAATCACTGTCATGCGGAGAGGAGTTACAACATATAGAACACCCTGAATTTGCTCAAAACTCCATGCCCAGTCTGGAATTATTTCAGTGCGGAGCGTGCGCCGCTGACTGTAAGGATATAGAGGCAAAGACAACCACCAATGCCATCTCCAATCTTCCTGGCGAGCTACTGGCGGCGGAATGAAAGCTGTTGGCACTGAACTATTTCCCTGTGGACGGTAGGTAATGTGCATATTTTACTCTGCGCGGCACTGCCAACAAGACTTTATGCGTAGGTTCTGATTCAAGCTGAATGCTAAAATCAGCCTGTGAGCAGAGTAGAGGCTTTTTAGCAGTGAGAGAATCACCACATTCTGGTCTTTACATTTATCAGCAGTTCGCTAGAGGCGAAAGCCCATCACATTTCCTCCATTTCTTTAAACTATTGAGTTGCTTTTAGCATCCTAACTGGGAATCTTAAGCTTAAGTTCCTATTTTCTGTCGCCATCCTAATCCCAGATGAGGGGTAGTCATAAATTATGCAAGTACGAGCTGGTGAACTAATTAGTTCACTCCACCGAATTAAGGCCAAAGGCTTTAGTGGCATTACCGAGTTTGAAGGTATTTATAGCAATGCCATTTCACCGGAACAGCAACAGCCTCCTCTCCTTAAATTTTTTATGGCGTTTCAGGCTGGCAACCTGACTTATGCTGGCCGTAAAGTTCTGAATCCTTTGGAGTTTGCGAATTGGATCAGCCAAAAAATGCAAATCACCCATATGGAGTCAACCCTACAAGTGATGACTACCCGGGTCAAGAACCCAGATTCTGTGCGTGAGTTGGTAGAATTTATTACCCGTTTTGGATTGATCAAATGGCCAGATCTAGAAAACCTGATGCGCAAAGAGGCGGCTGTACTTTTAGAACAAGCCCAGCTCTGCTCTGGGGTATTGAACAACAGCCCAGAGCAGAGATTTGATTTGTCCTATGGGGAAGATCATCACGGCCTAGATTTAGCTCAGATTCAGCAGGTGGCAGAAAAACGGGAGCAGGTGTGGCAATCGCTAGCTCCCAACATCACCTTTGATACGGTGATTAGTGCTGAGCCCAAAAATGCTGCTTCATTACCACCCCAGATTTTGCCGCATTTTAGCCGCTGGATTACGGGACAGTTTAAACTCTCCGAAATTGCCATTGGCTGCGGCGAAGATCCGCTGAATTTGGCGCAAACCTACTTAACTTGGTCGCGTCAGGGCTGGCTGAATTTAAAAAATGATAGTGATAGTCCAGTAGCAGCCAGTGGCTCATTGAGCACTACTGCGCGCCCAATCATTTTGAGTGTGGACGATAGCAAGATTGTGCAGACCATGATTGCGCGAGCCATCGGTGATTTATACGATGTGCAGTTGGCGAATAATGCTGTTGACGCTCTCAACATTTTGCACACCCAAAAAGTAGCCTTGTTGTTGTTGGATGTAACAATGCCGGATATTGATGGCCTAGAGCTATGCCGCACCATTCGCACCATACCTAAGTTTAAACAACTCCCAATCATTATGCTGACCGCTAAAGACGGAATTGTTGACAAGTTCAAAGGACAGTTTGCTGGTTCCACGCAGTACCTCATCAAACCGGTTGATCGAGCAAAACTGCTGCCGGTCTTGGAAAAATATATTCCCCAAACAGTTAAAGCCACATGAGTACTTCCATGTACCTGACTTTTCAGCTGCAAAATTTGCAGTATGCCATTGGTACCGACCATGTGCTAGAAATCTTTCCGCTGCCGGAATTACAAATTGTTCCTGAAGTTCCTCATGACATTTTAGGAGTCATTAATTTACGGGGTAAGATTTTACCCGTAATGCACCTTCGCCGTCGTCTGGGGCAAGCTACTCCCGTCTGTCGGGTCACTGACAACGTAGTGGTGCTGGAATGTCAGGGTTTGCAAGTGGGCCTGATCGTAGACCGGGTGAGTGAGGTTTGTGCGATCGATGATCTCGATATTGTCCAAGACTTAACCTACAGTCGGCAAAACCATGTGAATACAGCGTTTTTGCAGGGTGTAGTACAGCTGGGCGATGACAACATTTTATTGTTGAACCCCCAAGCTCTGATCGTTTTGGCTGATGAACTAACCAGTTGGGTAGGCGAGTCAGATAGTTTGAGCGCTAATTTAGAGCGATTGCAAGATATTGCCCGCGCCCAACTCGATCTCACCACCGATTTTTATCAGCTGTACTTTGCCACCGCTACTGACGATGAGCGCCAGCTTTTAAAAAAAAGGGCACTGGAGTTACGGCAGTTGTTTGTCACCAACGACACCAGTCGCTTAATTCCCTTGGCCGTATTTGGACTGGGCGGCGAATATTTTGGGATGAATTTGGAGCTGGTGCGAGAGTTTATTAAGGTGCAAAATGTGCGCCCTATTCCCTGCTGCCCCGCTCGAATCATCGGCAATATGAACCTGCGCGGCGAAATTATGACCCTAGTCGATATTCGACCAGCCTTGCGCCTGAGTGCTTCCGCAGTTGGGACGGAGGCAATCGTGGCGCAGGTGGGTAGTTTAGTAGCGGGCATCTCGATCGATGAGTTGCACGATATTCTCTATCTCGATCCAGCAGAATTGGCGACGGTGCCAGTGGCCAACCAATCGAGCCGCCAAGGTTTAATCATCAGTACCATCCCCTATCGCGAGCAGCTGCTGAGCATTCTCAACCTCCCCCAGCTGCTTAGTATCACCTAGTTTCAACTTAACTGTCTCAATATTTTTACTTAACATCAGGAGCTACCACCATGAAAATTACCAATAGTCTGAAGTTTGCGATCGCTGGATTGATTGGCTTGGCTGTGGTCAACGGAGTCATTCTTCAGTCCGGAATCGGACAGATAGTCAACGACTCCAATGCCCTCAATGCAGCCGGACAGGTGCGGAGTGGATCACAACGATTTGTCAGACAAGCGTTAGCCAATCAAACCACCGATAATGCCGCCCAGGCTGCAATTATCCAACAATTAGAAGTACTGGCCAAGGATAGCAACCTCCAGGTACAGGCTGCGGCCAAAGGGCTAAAGAGTGACTTCAGCCGGTTGCAGGCTTTGACTGTATCTTATTTCTTAGATCCGAAACTAGCTAGTAAGTTGTCCACGGAAGCTGACATCATTTTTAAAAATTCCAACAGCTTGGGAATGTTAATTGAGAGAAGTACCATCGACCACGTATCCCAAGTGCGGTTGCTGGCTAACTTCACGCTTTTCACCAACTTGGCGGCGTTAGCCTTTATTGGAATCATTGCGCAGAGTATTACCAGCACCCTGAACAAATCAACTGCCAATGTTTCGAGTAACTCCCTCAGAATTGCGGCCTCCCTGGATCAACAAGAGAAATTACTATCGACCCAAGCCGATTCGGTTAAATCAACTACTCTTACCATTGAAGAGTTGGGTGCGGCCTCCATGCGATCGGCAATGCAAGCAGAATCTTCTAGCTCTGAAGCCCAAAAAGCCCTCACCTTGTCAGAAAGTGGCTCTGAAACTGTATTGCGGACATTAGAAGGCATTATGGACTTGCGAGCGAAGGTTGAGGCAATTGCCGAGAAGATCATGCAGTTGAGTGCTCAAACTGCTCAAATTTCGTCAGTTTCGGCTCTGGTAGCCGACATTGCGAACCAAACCAACATGCTTTCTTTGAACGCTGCGGTAGAAGCAGCCCGGGCAGGTGAACAAGGTAAGGGGTTTGCTGTAGTTGCCGGAGAAGTCCGGAAATTGGCTGACCAAAGTAAAAAATCCGCCGAAAAAATTAATACTCTGATTTCAGAAGTACAGGCTTCGATTAACAACACCGTCATGGTGACGGATGAAGGAACCAAGACAGCCGCCGCCGGGATTCTCTTGGCCTCCGAAACCGCTGAAGCCTTTGCCGGGATTGAACGGGCGATTAACGAGGTGTTTAGTAACTCCCGCGATATTTCGGATAGTTCTAAGCGCCAAGCGATTACCATCCAGCAGGCCGTTGCTTCGATTAATGCGATCAATTTAGGTTCTCAAGAAACAGCGGCGGGCGTTGCCGAAGTGAAATCGGCCACTAATGAGTTGGTCGAAACTACTAACCAGCTGCAACTGATCGTATAAATTGTTTTATCACTACCGCCATTATGTTCATTGATGATGAAGAGTTGCGTAGCCTCTATGAAGTGGCCAGTGCCGAACATCTGACGGCGATCGAAGAAGGGTTGCTGCGACTAGAAAAAAAACCCACCGATCTATCGCCGCTGCCGATGTTATTGCGGGAAGCTCATTCCCTCAAGGGTGATTCCCGGATGTTGGGAGTGGAAGATGCCGAAGCGATCGTTCACCAAATGGAAGAAATTCTGATTGTGATCGATCGTCAGGAAACTGCTGTGACACTGCCAATTTGCGATGCCCTCTACCAAGGATTAGATGCTGTCAAAAAAATTGCCCACGAAGCTGTCACTGGTGAACCGACTGGTCTGAAGTTAGTTGAAGTGATTGCAACCCTGTTAGAGGTGAGTGGTAAGCCCCCTGGCAGTAGTGCAACGGTAGGCACTGAGTTAACAACACTACCGGCATTGGAAGAATTTATATCGATCGCGAGTGGTAACGGTCAATTCCCTGACAATTTGGTGCTGGATGATTGCATGAGTGTCTTCAATTCTTCGATCTTTGACATTGGTGATGTCTTAGATCAGCAAGACTTTGGAGTCGGAATACCCGAAACGTGGGCAGAATCTTTTGATTCACAGTTTGATCCAAACAAAGGTAGTTCGATTGCCGCAGCGAAACTAATTGATACCTCGCAGGTGATTGCTGATATTCCAGCGCCGATGCAGCCCCTGCCAAGTATTCCCGCAGAGCCAATCGCCGAGGTCTTTGAAATCAATACCATTCGGGTGGCTGCTAACCGACTAGAACGTCTGATGATTCAGGCTGATGAATTGGCGGTAGCCAAATTGCGAGTGGTTCAGCACCATGAAGACCTCCTGCTGCTCTATCGTCTGTGGGAAGATTGGCAGCGATTGGTGCCGATCGAAGACCCTCGCCTCCACCAATTTAGCCAGCTGCTAAACAAAATGCAGCTGACTTCTGGCGAAGATACGGCACGTCTAGAATCAGTGGCCAATGACCTGGAAAATGGCATTCGCCAAATTCGGATGTTGCCGTTGCAGACGGTTTTCGCCCTCTTTCCGCGCATGGTCAGAGATTTGGCGCGGCAGCAAGGTAAAGAAATTGACTTCACAATCGAAGGCGGGGAGGTCTTGGCCGACAAGCAAATCTTAGAAGCCCTCAAAGATCCGCTCACCCACATTCTGCGTAATGCGATCGATCATGGCCTGGAAACCGCAGTCGATCGACAGGACAAATTAACTACCGCTCGCTTAACCCTCAAAGGCTTGCAACGCGGCAATCAAATTGAAATTATCATCACTGATGATGGGCGGGGCTTAGACCTAGAGGCAATCCGCGCCACTGCCATCCGGCGCGGTCTCTATACCTCTGCCGAACTCGATCAGATGAACCCCGAACAAGTTCAGTCACTGATTTTTGTGGCTGGTTTTTCGACCCGCACCGCCGTCACCGAAATATCGGGTCGGGGAGTCGGGATGGACGTAGTGCGCGCCAATATCGAAAAGCTCAAAGGCTCCATTCGGACTGAATCTCAACCTGGCCAAGGTTGTACCTTCCGCATCTTACTGAACAACAGTTTGGCAACCGTTGATGCTTTAATTATCCAGGTCAATGATCAACCTTTTGCCCTGGCCTTAGATGCGATCGAAACCATGCAGTTTATCGATCGAGAAGATATTTTCACCCTCGACGGTAAATTGACTGTGCATTGGCAAGAGCGAGGTGTATCAGTCGCTTGGCTAGCCGATCTACTAGAGCTACCGCTAATTTCGCCAGACTCCACCCTATCCCTAAACCAAGTTTCCGGTAAAATCCCCTGCGTTTTTATCAAAATAGATGGCGAGTATTTGGGCATCTTAGTAGATGAGCTACTCGAACAACAGCAGATTGTGGTGAAAGCACTCAATCAACTCCTCCAAAATGTCCGAAATCTCTCCGGAGCTAGCATTTTAGGGAATGGAGAAATCTGTATGGTGCTAAACCCCCAAGATCTCTTTAGCGCCGCTGGTGGACGCTCGGTGAGCACCGAGCGCAGTGCCATGTTAACGATGGATACCATCGCACCACCACATATTTTGCTGGTGGAAGACTCCATTCCGATTCGGACACAAGTCAAGCGTATTCTCGAAGGGGCGGGTTATGTTGTCACAACGGCGATCGATGGTCTGGATGGTTTCGATAAACTGCAAACCAATGAATTTGCGGCGGTAGTATCCGATGTCGAAATGCCAAACATGACCGGCTTAGAGCTAACCAGTCGTCTGCGGGAAATCCCGGAATATGGCGATCTCCCGGTGATTTTAGTAACAACTCTGTCCAAACCAGAAGATCAACAGCGGGGCCTAGCTGCTGGCGCAAATGCCTACCTCACTAAAGGCAACTTTGACCAATCATTACTCATCAATACCCTCAGGAGCTTAGTTATATCATGACCCCCATTAAAGTTGTTTTAGTAGAAGATTCCATAGTAGCCTTGGAAGTCTTGGAGCGCTTGCTCAACTCTTCGCCGGAAGTAGATGTGGTTGGTACAGCTCGCGATGGTGCTGAAGCTTTGACTGTCATTGCCCGCTCCAATCCAGATGTTATTTGTACTGATTTACAAATGCCCACCATGGACGGCCTAGAATTCACTAAAAGACTGATGGCTCAAAATCCTCTGCCAGTATTGGTGATTAGCAATGCTGTCCATCCTAGTGATGTCGATAACATCTATGAACTAATGAAAGCTGGGGCTTTAGACTTTTTCCCGAAACCCAACAGTGGCTCTGCTACTGACTACGAAAAAATCAAAGACGCTCTGGTTACCAAAATCAAAGTCTTAGCTAGCAAGAAAAGAAAATAAAGCTACCTAGCTAAATATAGCTATTGCTCTGGAGATGCAGATTTATCGCCAGAGTAATAGAGTCATTTTGCCGTTCTACCTTCTGAAACATGGATTTTTACTTATGAATATGCTCAAATTTTCCTCTTGGAAACACTGGCTGGGGTTGGCTGCTATGGTCACAACCATGACTACTACGGCCTGCACACAGCCAAAGGCCACATCTACCCCCGCTCAATCACAACCTTTAACTACAGCGACTCTCAACTGGATTGGGAACTCCAGCTACTATGTCGCGGACAAAAAAGGATTGTTTGCAGAGAATGGTTTAGTAACTAAGGAAATGTTTTTCCCCAGCAGCTCTGAGATATTTGTCTCATTTATGACTAGGGACGCCGATATCGCCTGGGTTACTAGTGGTGATGCAGTGCAGATGATTGAGCGAGATCCTTCTGTCAAGATTATTTATACAACCGACTATTCTAATGGTGCTGATGGCATTATTGGTCGCAATATTAAATTGCCTCAGGATATTAAAGGTAAAACCATCGCTCGGGAAAACATTCTCTATGCCAAAGTTTTCCTCCGTGCTTATTTGCAAAAAGCTGGGCTGACCGAAAAAGATGTCACAATTAAGGATATGCCTGTTGATCAGGCTGCTACAGCCTTTGCGAACAAGCAGGTAGATGCTGCTGTCTCTGGTGAGCCTTTCCTAAGCAAAGCCATGAAAGCAGGTGGTGGGAGTATGGTTTTTTCTAGTAAGGATAGTAGCTTGATTGCTGATGTAATTGTAGTACGGCAGGATTTGATCCAAGCCCGCAAACCTGAACTTCAGGCTTATTTGAAAGCTGTAGATAAAGCTGTTAAGCTAGTCGGGGCTGGAGATCCAGAGGCATTGAAAATTACCGCCACCAAAATGGGTATCAGTGTGGATGAAGTGAAATCTCAAATCAAAGGGGTGAAGCTTTTCGATCTAGATGGCAACAAGACGATTGCCTTTAACCAAAACAGCCCTGGTAACATCTTTGGTAATCTAGAAGTTACTACCAAAGGGGCAACTGCTTTCAAGGCAATTTCTAAGCCGATCGATCCAAAGTCTTTGCACGACTCTTCACTAATTGAATAATTCTAGGTTACAGGAATTTCCCCATTGATGATGGAATGGTGGCCTTCGTTGGGCTTCACCAGTAGTTTCTCCATTTTAACTGCAACAAAAAGCCTCTCTTTCTAGAAAAAGAGAGGCTTGTTGAATTTTGAGGGCGAATGACGGGACTCGAACCCGCGCATGGTGGCACCACAAGCCACTGCCTTAACCACTTGGCCACACTCGCCACGAAGCAATATAATAACGCAATTTTGCTAAAAATGGCAATGGGTGCAAAAGTTTTTCCGCCAGTGCCAAAAACAAACTGTAGAATATAGCAGTGCGGAGTTCGACAACAAAGCTTATGGCAAAGTGGCAAGTATTATTGGTTAGTAGCAGTCTAGGTCTGATTTGCATTATTGCTGGTCTGATATTCACCAACCCGACCCCCGCTGCTTACGAAGATTATCTAGTCGAAGAAATTAGGCGGCGTGCTCAACAGGAATGCAGCCGAGCCAGTGAGAATACGATTGGAACATTGGTGGCCAACATTACCTGTCAGAATTTAGTGGCCGCTGGCAGACCATACTTCCAAAAGTTGTTAAGGCCGATGATTGGCGCTCGTACCACCAGGCATGATTTAGGCATTGCCAGTGTGTACAGCACTCAAATCGACATTGCTGAGCTAAATTTTGCTGGCCGGATCGAGACGATCGGGATATTGGATCGCTTTTTCACTTACCAGATGCCTTAGATGCCTGGAGACTTGAAGACTACTTGCCCAATTTTTTTTTAAGCTGTTGGAGTTCTTCTTCCGCTTCCCAGCGCAAAAATTGAGCTTCTAAAGGATCACTGGGGTCACTACGACTAGTCTCTGATCGCCAAGAACCAACTGGTCTTTCCCAAGCAGCAGAAGTGGTTTGAGTCGCTGCCTGTACCTCTGCTGCTTTTTGCTTTAGTTCTTGACGACGCACTTTAATTGTTTCAATCAATTTATTAGTTTGAGCCGTGCGATCTTTAATACTCTGCATTTTGCCCCATAGCTGGTTGCCCTGGCGCAACAGCGTATCGACCCGCTCTTGGGCAGCAACCGCTAGTTCTTGGCGACCAGCAGCCTGGGCTTTAGTCACTCGATCATGCCAGCTTTTAATTTCTTGCGCCGTGCTCAGGACTTCTGCTTGCAGCTGTTTTTCCTGGCCGCGCAACTCCACCAAGAAAGTTTGGCTATCTTCTTCCTGCTGCTGAAGCTGCTCTTCCAACACCTGAATTTGCAAGTGTGGATTTTTGCTCATGAAGTCGTCTAGTTGGGTCTCTAGAAAACGCTTCATATCATCGAATAATCCCATGACTTGTCCTCGGCGATCGATCTAAAATTGCTGGCCAGCCTTCAGTGTCCGCAGTTCACCATTCCGCTTAATGATAATTTCATTATCGGCGGCACCCGCTACGGTACCTAGTGTCCAGCCGCTCTTCCCAATTTTGTCACCGGTATTCAGCCGCTGAACCTGACCATCAATCACAAATTCCACGGTGGGCGGTCTGCTCTTAATTACCTTGGTAAAACTGCTGGCCACTGGCGTGGCTGGTGTAGCCAGTCTTGTGCCAAGGGACGGCGTTGCTACCGGGACGCTGGGTGGGTTCGGCATCGTGACTTGGTTGGCGGGGGGCGACTGGGCAGTGGTACTGCTATCAATTTTGCCGACAGAGCGGCGTAGGTAATCGGCAAATTGGATATCGGCTTTGCTGGCATCACTGGGCAACAGAGCATCGAGATTAATTTTACGTTCTTTCGCCAACCACCAGATGCCCGCACCAGCGGCAATTGCCGCCAAGCTTAATCCAATTAAAATCTTCTGCCAATTCCGCCGCTGGGGTGGATTATTAATGGCCGTATTGGACTCCAGAGCCGGTTGCTGGTAATGGGGTCTGGAGCCTGGAGCAGCGGGCTGAAATTCGGGACTGGGGGATGGCGCTGGCTGTTGACCAGATTTGATCGCCGTTGGTGGAGACTTTTGTTGTGCATGAGAATCTCCGCCTAAGAGTTCTTCAATGTCAGCAAATAAACTATCCATTAGTCGATCAGCATGATCGCCAACGACTTTAGGAATGTCTTTGGAGTTGTTGTCAGTGGATGAATCGGGAGGATTTTGCGACATGACAGCAGTGGATAAAGTTGATCCGGCCTTTTACAAATAGTAGCTGAGATTCGATCGATTGGCATATTACACGGTGCCCCGTTGCCAAAACTGAGATCGATCGAATCCGGGAGTTAGCCCCTGGTTTTTTCTGACCAGACGCGGGTGGGTAGACCCCACACATAGATGAAGCCCTCGGCTGCTCGGTGATCAAAACCGTCCTCGGCACCATAGGTCGCCAAATCCATCGAATAGAGACTGTTAGCAGACTTGCGACCCACAATGATCGCGTTCCCCTTAAACAGCTTCAGCCGCACTGTGCCGCTGACCCGTTCTTGAGTATTACTCACAAAAGCATCGAGGGCAGCTTTTAGCGGGCTGTACCACAGGCCGTTATAGACCAGCTTGCTGTAAGTTTCTTCAATGCCCCGCTTGTACTGGCTGACATCGCCCGTGAGGGTCAGGCTTTCCAAATCTCGATGGGCTTGAATTAAGACGGAGAGAGCCGGTACTTCATAGATTTCCCGAGACTTGATGCCCACTAAGCGATTTTCGACCATATCAATCCGGCCAATGCCATGATTACCGGCGATCTGGTTCAGTTGCAAGATCAAATCTACTGGCGCTAGGGCTTGGCCATTGATGCTAGCTGGGGAGCCTTGCTCAAAGCCAATTTCCACATATTCGGGCTGGTCAGGAGTGTTCTCGATCGCCTTCGTTAAAGCAAAGACTTCTTCGGGGGGTTCATGCCAAGGATTCTCCAAATCACCAGCTTCTACACTGCGCCCCAACAAATTCAAGTCCACGCTGAAGGGTGAGGACTTTTTCACGGGCGAGGGAATGCCGCATTTTTCGCCATAAGCAATGGTTTCCTCCCGGCTCATCCCCCATTCACGGGCGGGAGCTAAAACTTTTAATTGGGGATTGAGGGCGGCAATCGATACATCAAAACGTACTTGGTCATTGCCTTTGCCAGTGCAGCCGTGGGCAACGGCATCAGCACCATATTTTTCAGCGGCTTCCACCAGCATTTTGGCAATTAGTGGGCGGGCTAAAGCGGTGGAGAGGGGATAGCGATTTTCGTAGAGGGCGTTAGCCATCAGAGCCGGAAAGGCGTAGTCACGCACAAATTCGTCACGTCCATCTACTACTAAAGAAACACTAGCACCGGAGGTAAGCGCTTTCTGGCGGATTGGTTCTAACTCGTCGCCCTGCCCTAAATCGGCCGCGAGGGTAATAACTTCTTCCACACCCCATTCTTGCTTGAGGTAAGGGATGCAGACTGAAGTATCGACCCCGCCAGAATAGGCTAATACTACTTTTTTCGCACGACTCATGATGGCTTGAACCAAAAAATACAGACTTAATATTAGCGTGAGTTTGGGTGAAGGACGCTGAAACACTTCAAAATCGCTACAACAC
Organism: Synechococcales cyanobacterium; assembly: GCA_043755575.1. Taxonomy (GTDB): domain Bacteria; phylum Cyanobacteriota; class Cyanobacteriia; order Cyanobacteriales; family Chamaesiphonaceae; genus JAAFHZ01. Next base: position 16,369 of record JAYUSR010000009.1, on the reverse strand, counting down.
GGCCTTCCAGAAATTCGATCGGATGCGATCGATCCCTTGGATCAAAAAATAGTCAATAATGAAGAGTTGATACTTTAAAAAATGTGTTCCGGTGAGCAATCTGAGTACTGTTTCTGATACCAAACGTAAGTTTTACAATTCTTACACTCGTCCGATCAATTCCATCTTCCGACGAGTGGTAGAAGAATTAATTGTGGAAATGCACCTGCTGCTAGTCAATGATGACTTTACCTACGACTCAATTTACGCCCTGGGCGTAGTCAGTAGCTTCGATCGGTTTATGGCCAACTATCGCCCCGAGGAAGACAAGGCACCGATATTTGCTGCTCTGTGTCAAGCCGTAGATAGCTCGGTAGAAAAATATCGCCAAGATGCTGGCACTATGACCATCACTAGCGACCAACTGGGCGATCAAGATATTCTAGGAAAACTGGTAAGTATGGCCACTGGTGATGCTACTGATGCCCTCAGTCAAAACATCAAAGCCGTAAGTGGTAATCCTAAGTTTAAATACAGCCGCCTGTTTGGCATTGGTTTGTTTACGCTGATTGAAGGTGCTGCTCCAGAGAAGTTGACCACCGCAGAAGGTCGGAAGGAATCGATCGATCAGTTATCTTCAGCCTTAAATCTACCCGCCGACAAATTAGGCAAAGACCTTGATAGCTACCGCAGCAACTTAAGCAAGCTGGCTCAGATGGAAGCCGCAATGGCCGATGTGCTAGAAGCTGGTCGCAAAAAGCGCGAACAACGGGAACAGGAAAAAGCCGCCAAACAATCGGATAAATCGGATACCCCGCCATCAGAAGCTTCAGCCTAGCCAGGTTTTGAGGCTCCAGCCGATGAGTAAACCACCGCCGCCAAAGCGCACCGCATTCCAAAATAAATCTTGGAATAGCTGGTGCCAACTAGTAGACAGCTGATGACCTTCTAGCACTTGCTCTAAAATGGTTAGCAGCTGGCCTTCTAGGACTTGTTCTAGATTTATAATTTCTTGCAGTTCTTGCTGCACGGCTAAGGACTGGCCGCGCGATCGCACTACCTGCTGCCGAGCTTGTAATTCTGTCCAAGCAGCGTCGTCGGCTTGAATCGTTTGATAGTGCTGTTTGAGGTCAGCAATCTTAGTTTCGAGGGCAGCGACATCGCTCCAGAAAACATCAGCGGTTTCTTGCAAAGTGGCAGACATGGGCATCAGGAAATTGAGCTGGCAGTAAACTAAATATTCCACCATTCTCGTCACAAACTACCATTTAGATAGATCTTGCTATGGCATCAGATATTTCTCAGCTCACTACTTTGGAATTAGCGCAATTACTAGCCGATCGACTACGCATTACCGAAGGTGATTGGCACCGCTTGAAATCTAATCGACAAGTTCGCTCTAAAGAACAGACCGCTGTTGCCTTAGTGCTGTTGCTGAGCGATCAACCAGCGGATGCGCTAGCCTATTTACAACAGGCCGCCGGTTGGCTAGATAAATCCGTTTCGGCACCGCCCTGCCCGACGCATGGTCATACTCAGCGATCAGTCTAGTCTAATTGAACACTCTTGTTCGTTGACCACTTTATGGGCTATGATAATAAGCTGGTCGCCAATTGTATCTAATGCAAGGAGACTGTTTTACCATCTGAAGCAATAACAACCATGGCAAAGAAAGGCATGATCGAGCGGGAGAAAAACCGCGAACGTCTAGTAGAAAAGTACGCAGCAAAACGCGCCGCTTTAATTGAAGAATTTGAGAATGCTCCCAGTCATCAGAAACTAACTGTTCATCGTAAGATTCAACAGCTACCTCGTAATAGTGCACCCACTCGTCTCCACAATCGTTGCTGGGTAACAGGTAGACCTAGAGGTTACTACCGTGATTTTGGTTTATCCCGGAACGTCCTACGGGAATGGGCACACCAAGGCTTGTTGCCTGGTGTAGTCAAGTCCAGTTGGTAGACTGAACTACCTAGATTTACCGAAGCCCCAAACATTAATGTTTGGGGCTTTGTTGTGAGGAAGGAAGATTAGGCGTATCCCCGAGCAACGCTAATTGAGCTAGACAGGTAAAATAATAATATATAGCCACCAAAAATTTCTTTGCCTTTATGACTTCAAACAACCAAACCAATCCAGACAAACTACTCGGAGATATCAGCCAAGAAGTAACAGCAACCGAAAAAATCTTATGCCCCCATTGCCAGCGCACAGCAACCAATGGGATTAGTTGTAAGGGTATTTGTGTTGCTGACAGTGATTATTAATTTTTCAGTTAGCATGACGATCGAACAGGCGATCAGTTTTTGAACCCGCACAGCATACTAAAAGAAATGTTACCAACCCGATTCACCACTTCACTGCCAGCCACCTTGATGAACCCCAACCATCAGCGTAGCGAGAGAGTAGGGACTGCTTTTGAACAGATTCCAGGGAATCTTCATGGGCGGCGTACATCAACATTGTCCAGACGATCGACTCATCAGCAACGGTCAAAGCTCGCACAGTGTGATTCATATAATCCACTAAGAACTAGATGGTGGGCACTGCCCACCCTAATAATTTCATAAACTCACAATTATGGTTTAATCGATCGCAATAGTAGTCGGGGCACCAGCCGTCGGTGGAAAATTGTTATCCACATGCGGCTTGCGATATTCAGCATAGAGCCGATCGCGCCAAGCAAAAAATATCTCATAGGCCGGATTGTCCGCAAAACCCGGAATGCCCTTGCCCTTTAAGCTACTCGGAATATTCAAATAAGGTCCATCCGGAATCTTGATCACCAGACTCAGCGCCGCCACCGTCAAATCAGCTAAAGTCGGCTTATCACCCAATAGGTAAGGATGCTGCTGTAAAAGTAAACAAATTGACTCCAAATCTCGATGCAAAGAATCCTGAACTTCTTTCAGTACCGTCGGATTCAATCCCACCCCAAACCCCACTGCGTCAATCAGCTCATTAGGAATCCCATTCACCAAACTACGAAATAGTCCTGGTGTGCCACTAGGCAACATCGAAGAGCGCAGATTATTATTTTTTAAGGCTCCAAATAACGACTTCCGACCCTTCGTCCCGATCGACTCATCCGCCCATTCTTCGATAATCATACACAGAGCTTTAGACTGAGCATTAGTGGGAATCAAATGGCGATCGGGATAGGTTTTTTCTAAGTACATGGCGATCGCTGTCGAATCAGCCACTACCATATTGCCATCTTTAATCACTGGCACCTGCCTTTGACCAGACAGCCCAAAGATTTCTAGTTGGCCAACTCCGGGTACCACTTCAATTTTCTTGTACTCTAAGCCTTTGAAATCTAGGATCAGTCGCACTTTTTCCGAAAACTGCGAGAGTTCAAATTGGTATAGTTCTATCATTTTGTTGATATCTGGATAAATTTGGTAGACTAGCGCTCTCCGCCATTATAATTCCTCTCTACAAAGAGAATTACAAAAAGCGGCTGCGCCTCTAACAAATTGATTTGTGACAAATTTCCCCTGTCAGTAAAATCACCAACAGAGGAATACTACATCGCCACTAATTACTGAAACTAGTATCAAGCAGCTATTGAACCGCAGGTGCATCAACCGTCGCCTGGGGCTGAGACACCGCAGCAGTAGCTTGAGGCTCAGGAATCACCGCAGTTGGCTTGGCGACCCGATTAGCAATTTGACCTTGCAAAGCCACTAGAGCTTTGGCATACTGCGGATCCTGTTTAGTCGCTAATCGCTTACGGTCTTGCATCAATGCTTTGATATCTTTCTTGCTGAGAGGGACGCTCACATCTGGTTTGATACCGAGCTTATTAATATCTTTACCGCTGGGGGTAAAGTACTTAGCGATCGTCACCTTCAAGCCAGAACCATCACGCAGTGGCCGGACAGCCTGTACTAAGCCTTTACCAAAAGTTTTACTACCAACTAGCTGGGCGCGTTTGTTATCCTGCAAGGCTCCCGATAAAATTTCGCTAGCACTGGCAGAACCACCATCCACCAACACCACCAACGGTTTATCAGTTAGCGCTGAACCATCAGCCACTTGCTTACAATTAGCAGTCCGACCATCACAACCACCACTGCGATTGCGGGTGGAAACGATCGTACCTTCATTCAGCCACATCTTGGCGATATCGATCGCCCCATACAATAGTCCCCCCGGATTACCCCGCAGGTCCAGGACGTAGCCATTAACCTTCTTGGCTTCCATCTTCCTAATGGCAGCACTCATCTCATCAGAAGCATTAGCACTAAACTGGTTGAGACGAATATACCCAACGCCGCCCAAATCATTGGGTCGGTACTCAGCTTTCACTGGATGAATTTCAATTTTTTGGCGGAGCAGTTTATGCCGGATCGTCTGATTACCTTGTTTGATGGTCAAAACTACTGAGGTGTTTTCCGGCCCCCGAATCAGCGAGACCGCCTTGTTCACATCCATGCCCTTGGTGCTTTTATCATCAATCTTGATAATCACATCTTTAGAAATAATACCAGCCTTAGCCGCCGGGGTATCTTCAATCGGCGAAACCACTACTAACTGTTTTGTCTTGGGATCTTGAGTCAGCTGAATCCCCACGCCAATCAGATTACCAGCCGTGTCCAACTGCATATCTTTATATTCTTTTTTATCTAAGAACTGCGTATAAGGATCGCCCAGATTCTTGAGCATTTCCCGCACACCTTTATAAGCCTCGGCATCAGTTTTGTAATTAGCTTTGGTTATATACTTCTTGCGGATCGCATTCCAATCTTTTTTATTGAAAGTACCATCAACATAGCTAAAATTCACGATTTGCCAAACTTCTTCGACCACTTCTTTGGGGTTTGCTTTCAGCAAGGCCACACTTTTAGACAAGTGGCTACCACTGGCTAGTACGGCAGTAGCAGCGAGGAGCATGGTAGTTGCACCAATGGCTAAGTTACGCTTGTTGATCGTCATCATGCTTTTCTATTACCCAAATTAAGTTTAGTCGCGAAAGCCTATGCCCAGATTAACATACTCAAATTCAGTCCTGAAGTAGCTCTTACAGGTTTTAAAATCAAGTTGTAATTAATATTATGACCAAATTTACCTCCAAAAGTGTCATCTAGCAGCAAAGATTTCGCACCGCCAGTCAGCTAATTAACAGTAGTAGAAGGTTTGGCGATCGCCGTCGGAGCAGCATTTTGAGCTGCAATTTGACCTTGTAGAGTGATCAAAGCCTGGGCATACTGTGGATCATCCTTGGTCGCGACTCTCTGCCGCTCTTGCATCAACAATCGCATATCCTCTTTACTCAAACCAATATCTACATCCGGCTTAATGCCTTGCTTATTAATATCTTTGCCGCTGGGGGTAAAGTATTTGGCCGTGGTCACGGCCAAGCCCGAGCCATCGTGAAGCGGGCGTACCGATTGGACTAAGCCTTTACCAAAAGTCTTGCTTCCAATTAATTGTGCTCGTTTGTTGTCTTGCAAGGCTCCTGATAAAATTTCGCTCGAGCTGGCAGAACCGCCATCCACTAAGACGACTAACGGCTTGTTGGTGAGTGCGGTGCCATCGGCACTTTGTTTACAATCGGTGCTGCGATCATCGCAACCACCACTACGATTGCGGGTGGAAACGATCGTGCCTTTATTCAGCCACATTTTGGCAATATCGATCGCCCCATACAACAAACCACCGGGGTTCGATCGCAGGTCTAGCACATAGCCACTGACTTTCTGGGCTTCCATCTGTTTAATGGCTGTCCGCATCTCTTCAGTCGCATTGGCACTGAACTGGTTGAGACGAATATAGCCCACACCACCCAGCTCATGAGGTCGATATTCAGCCTTGACACGGCGTAGCTCAATTTGCTGGCGTCGTAGCTTGTGTTCAACGATCTGATCGCCATGCTGAACTGTTAGCAATACCACAGTCCCCTCTTCACCTCGCATCAACTGAACAGCTTGATTTAAATCCAGACCTTGAGTACTTTTGCCATCAATTTTGATGATCACATCTTTGGCAATAATGCCAGCCTTAGCGGCAGGAGTATCATCGATCGGAGCAACCACCACAATTTGCTTGGTCTTTTCATCCTGAGTCAGCTGCAATCCTACTCCTAAGAGCTTGCCAGAGTTATCAGACTGCATTTCGGTAAAGTCTTTTTTATCCATAAACCGTGTGTATGGATCGTCTAGCTCTTTCAGCATCTTCCGCACGGCTTGGTAGGCTTCCGTATCGGTTTGGTAATTGGCATTAATTACATACTTCTTGCGGATCGCATTCCAATCTTTTTTATTGAAAGTGCCATCGACATAGCTGTAATTAACAATTTGCCAAACTTCTTCCACCACTTCTTTAGGATTAGTTGGCAATAACATCATGCTCTTCGACAGATGGTTGCCACTAATAGCCAATGCAGTAGCAGCTAGCAGTATGGTGCTGGCTCCCAAGGCTAAGTTGCGATTTCTGGTCATTGTCATACTTCCTCTACAGCACCTAAATCTATTTGATTATGAAAGACTTATGCCTGTCTAACACACCCAAATTGTTAGCATTGCATACGCTCAGAAGTTCAAAGTAACAGCAGTTAATCCAGACTATATGACATTGCACTACAAGATGGAGCATTGCTTTCACTGTTGCATTGTCTAATTGTAACCAGAGATCAGCAAAATAGCGTAGTACTCAACTGCAATTATTTACTAAAAAGCTTTTCGGGGCGGTATTTTTAGTAAGCAATTGTAATTATGGTAAATACAACTATAATTAAAACACCACTTATTCAATATTAGACCAAAAATGGCCACCTTACCCCAACACTTCACGGCTGATAGCGTAAGCCGTATCTGGCGAGTGCCCTATCAGGAGCTAGCTCAGACCGCCAGCCAGTGGGCACGGCAGCATCAGATCACTGCGGCCATTCAAGATCAGCAGCAGGTAGCGTTGCTGTTGATTGATGTTCAAAATACTTTTTGCCAGCCAGATTTTGAGCTATTTGTGGGTGGTCGTAGTGGGCGAGGATCGATCGATGACAACATTCGGCTCTGTGAGTTCATTTACCGACAGCTGGGCAACCTCACCCAGATCATCGCGACTCTGGACACCCACCAGGCCATGCAGATTTTCCATCCCTTATTTTGGATTAATCCGGCTGGGGAGCACCCGGCTCCGCTGACCATTATTCAACCAGCGGCAGTGCAAGCTGGTGAGTGGCGGCCGAGCCAGCTGGAGCTGTCAGCCTATGCCTTATATTATGTGCAACAGCTGGAACTGGCCGGAAAATATCCGCTGACCATTTGGCCATATCACGCCATGTTGGGTGGCATTGGCCATGCCTTGGTACCGGCAGTCGAAGCGGCCATTTTTTTCCATTCGATCGCCCGAAGCGTTCAGCCCCAAATTATTACCAAGGGCAACTATCCACTCACCGAAAACTATTCGGCCATCGCCCCCGAAGTCACGACGGATCTAACGGGTCAAGTAATTGGTCGCCAGAATGATGCATTAATCGAATGCCTCTTACAAGTTGATAAACTTTTAATTGCGGGACAAGCCCAGAGCCACTGTGTAGCCTGGACAGTGGCAGATTTACTCACAGCCATCCAAAAAATTGATCCTAGTCTAGCTGGCAAGGTTTATTTGCTATCAGACTGTACCTCTCCAGTGGTAGTACCAGGCGTGGTGGACTATACAGATGCAGCCAATGCCGCCTACGACCGATTCGCTACAGCGGGTATAAATATAGTAAAAAGTACTGAAATAGATCTATAATTTGCTATAGTTCAATGGTATTGATAGCTAATGTAGTACAAAAAAGCCTTTGACTTTTTAGCGAGCCGTTTTCGTTAGCAGATAAATACCAACCCCGACTCCCAGGATGTTGGGTATCCAGCCAGCAAAAAAGGGCGATAAATAACCGGCCTCTCCCATCCCCCCCATCACCGTCAGAATTAGATAATAAGCAAAAATCAGTAGTAAGCTTACCCCAAAACTAGTCGCTTTGCCACCGCGTTGCGGCCTGATGCCCACGGCCGAACCAATTAGAGCAAAAATCAAACAAACAAATGGCAAGGCCAGTTTTTGCTGAATATTGATTTGGAAAGTATTTAAGGCTTTCCAGTCGGCTTTCGATCGTAAGATATCCAGGTACTTGATCTTTTCGGCAATATTCATATCCTCCGGCTTGCGATCGGGTGCCGCCAAATCCAGGGGGGTTTTACCTAAATAAACATTCAAGTGCTCGAACTGGCTCTTCGTCGAGTTCGCCGACTTCGGATCGACCACATAGATGGTGCCGTTAGAAAAGTCCCAAGTTTTTTCGCCCAAATTCATTTGACCAGATTTGGCATTAATAATTTGACTGACATCACTACGTGACCGGTCTATTACCATGACATCCGTCATTTCTTTGCCATTAAACTGCCTGGCATAAAACAGCCGCACCAAGTTCCGGGTTTTCTGGCCATCGGCACCAGTTTCATCGGCATAATCTGGATAAATAATATTTTCTTGCTTAAAAGCTGGTTTATCTTGTTTCAATGCCTGAGCTAAAGTAGCTGCCGCCTCGACTTTGGCCGCTGGAACTAAGGATTCTTGCAGCAGAAATGTTAGCCCGGTGATCATGAAGCTGAGGGCGATCGCTGGCACAATCAGCCGATAGACACTCACACCAGCACTGCGCATCGCAATAATTTCACTGTCTCCAGACAACCGCCCAAAGGTCATCATGGTGGACAGTAACATCGACATCGGAAAAGAGTAGACCAGAAATTCGGGCATGGTCAACAGCAGCACTTTGACAGCAGTGGCCAGGGGCAGGCCAAACTGGGTGACTTGCCGAATCAGATCAAAAACACTGCCGATCGAAGTGGCGATCGAAGAGAATGCCCCCACCCCAAAGAGAAATGGCAGCAACAACTGGATAAAAATATAGCGGTCCATGACCGACACATTTGGGAACAATGAATTAAATAAATTAAATTTCTTGACCATAATCACAGCTGGAACTCATTGCCCAGATAATATTTTCGTACCAATGGATTGCTATACATTTCTTCGGTGGTGCCTGAAGCTAATACTTCACCGTCACGCATAATATAAGCCCGGTCGGTAATAGCCAGAGTTTCGCGCACATTGTGATCCGTGATTAGAATGCCCATATTGCGCTTGGTTAAACCGCCGATAATTTTTTGAATCTCAGCAACGGCGATCGGATCGACCCCGGCAAAGGGTTCATCCAACAGCAAAAATTTAGGGCCATCACGGCCAGCGGCCAACGCCCGCGCTAGCTCCGTCCGCCGCCGCTCTCCCCCAGAAACCTGGCCACCCAGGGTCTGAGCGACTTGCTGGAGCCGAAATTCATCGATCAATTTAGTCAGACGCTGCCGCCATTCCCGACGGGGAATCCCGGTTTGCTCCATCACTAGCAAAATATTATCGGCCACAGTCAACTGCCGAAAGATGCTGGCCTCCTGTGCCAAATAACCAATTCCCAACCGGGCGCGCTCATGGATCGAAAGCTTGGTCACATCTCGATCGTCTAACCAGACTGTCCCATTAGTCGGCTTTTCTAAGCCAACAGCCATATAGAAAGTTGTAGTTTTACCAGCACCATTGGGTCCCAGCAAACCAACAACTTCACCTTGACTAACCGACAAACTGGCTCTTTTGACTACCTGCCTTTTACCGTAGGTTTTTTGGACGTTATCTAGAACTATTTTCACTACAATCTCAGTTATTTTTCTGGGACAACGTAAATAGAGTCAACCACGCCACCACTCTTGGGTCGGGCAACAAATTGTCCTTGCTTAATGGAATAAGTTAGCACTTCCCCTTGAATACTATTGCCTTGCTGAATCGCGACCACATTACCGCTCAAAACCAGTTTTTGCTCTTTGGCATAAAACTGGGCGAGCCGAGCTTTGGCGCGGAGCCGCTGCGTCGGATAGGAAATTTGCACATTGTCACGAGCAATCACTACCTGCGATTTGGAATTGGCCTCTTGGCGATCCGATCGAATGATCACATCCTGCCGTCCTTTGCCACTTTCCGCCACATTGTAGACAGATTCTACCAACTTGCCCGGTTTCGGCACCACCAAAAATTGACCGCTGCGAATCGAATAAGTAATGGTTTCTCCTTGCAAACTATTACCCTGCTGCGTTACAAAAACATTACCAGTCATCACTAAGCGCTGCTCTTTGATATAGTACTGCGCCACATCTGCCCGCGCCCGCAGCTGCCGAGCAGGATAAGAAATTTGGACGTTATCATTGGCAGTCACTACCTGTGTTTTAGAATTAGCGGCTTGGCGGGCTGCCTTAATCCTAATTCCTTGATCAGCACTCTGGGCTGGCACCCCGGCCACCAAACAACTACCCCAGAAAGACAGTGCTAAAACACATTGAATAGTAGTCGATCGGACAAATGACATAGAGCCTCGGTGAATGCTGATAACTTACTCGTTATCTCGTCAAAAATATTTCTCAATATCTAGTGACGAGCCAGATCTACGGAAGTTTCAGCAGTTTAAATACATTGCAAATATTGGAATCCAGGGTCAGATCCAGTGAATTTGGGGATAAAGACGCTGCTGACTGACCAATTCTGCCGCTAAGATACTGACATTTTCTGGTTCCATGGCTTGTAAATCGTTAAATAGAACCTCAGTATCTTGGCGCAGTCGCTCTACATCAATCCCAGCACAGCTAGGTGCGTAGGCTAATAGTCGGAACCGACCTTCTCCCAGTAAAACTACCGCACCCCGCCAATTACCGTTACCCAGATGGTAATAAGCTACCGCCACTTGCAGCAGTCCCTGATAAAACTTTTTTTCATCGGTAGGCGCTTCTACCCAGATTGCTTCCAGGGTATCGTGACAAGCATAAAAATCTTGCTGATTGAATTGGGCAATGGCTGAAGCCAAGTCAGATGCAAAGAATTCAGCCATATTTTTTAGATGGTTTCTTTGACTTCGGCCATCGAAATTTCTTGTTTGTCACCCACAAAGTCCTGCTCAGGAGTTAGGAACAACATACAGTGGCATTCTTTGCGTTCTCGCATCGGCACACAAGGACAGTTCCAGAAAGCTGCTTTCACTTCTGCGGCCGGGTCTTCATAGTGGCGACAAGGACAAAGAGGCGCTCCCAATTCTTCCTTGTTGCGAGCTAAACCTTTGATAACCACTGCGGTGACAGAAGGATCAGCACAGAAATAGGTGCCAGTATTCTTGGCGTAAGTCTCCGAGAATTTGCGCATGGCTTCCAACATTTTGTCGCTGGGATCTTTTATTTCTGCCGGGTTCATGGTTGCTACTACCAAATCAGGTGCTTTAGCATTTTACCGCAAAGCTCGCTTAATCAATGCCTAGTTCGATGTTCAACCAGCGGCTGACCAACTTACCCAGCGGTATGGAAGGATTTTTGCAGTTGCGGAACTAACGGTTGATTAGCATCAATACTGACACCCGCATGAATACCCAGTCCCGGTGCAGGTGTCCAAAGTAGAGAACGACTCCCCGCCGCCAGCAGGGTTTCACCCTGATTACTGATCCACAGCACGGCTCCAGGCGGTGGTGCCACAGTCGCGGCGGTCACTTGGATGGCGGCCAAGGCTTGCAGCACAGCTAGCTGGCTGGTCAATACCCCGTGACTAGAAGTCCAGACTTGTACATCCAGTTGGCGCTGGCGGGCGTAATAATACAGCGAACAAGTAGCGATCACAGCTTGCTCAAAATCAGCGGCGAGCCAATTACTACTGGCATTCAAGCAAATCGTAATGGTATGAGCATGGTTGGCTATTTCCAGTTCGCGTACCTGAAACCGATCGTAACGAGCACTCGATCGCCAGTGCATGAGCCGCAGGGGATCGCCAGTGCGGTAGGGACGAAGACTGCGGGTGGTGCCCATCGTGGATAGCTGTGGTCGATTTAAAGACGTTTCGGTAATAGCTGGTACTGATTGCTGCCAGTGATCGAGCAACGGACAGTGAGACAGACGCAAGTGAGCCGGATACACACAGACCTGCGCTGGCGACTTCCGCACCCGCCGACACCAAAACAAGCCCAGGGGCTGGCCACTGCGTAGTTCTAGTTTGTCCCAGCTGTAGATGCCGCGTTGGGGTGGAGCACAGGTGATAGTGGCGGTATAGCTACCCTGAGCGGGTACTTGCTCGATTGCTAGGAGTTTAATTTCACCCCAACTGGCCGGTGTTCGATCGAACACCTGGAGCAACCGCTGCGGCTGTTTACTGCGATTATGCAACCGCAGGGAAATTTGTAAATCTTCGCCCTGGGTAATAGGGGCAATCGGCAGATGTTCGATCGATAATGCCTGCAAAGATTTAATGGGTAAAACAGCGGCGAGAATCAGCAAGACAATCCCTACGGCACTCAGCACATACAACCAGCCGGTCATGGTATTGGTGGCCGCCCCGAAAAAGCAAATCGAGACCGCCATCAGCACCCAGCCCGCATAGGCCGGAGCCACCCATTTTTGTTCTAGCCAATTTGTCCAATGATTAACCACAGCGTTTTCCGGGGAGCAGGGAGCAATTGATGCTTACTTTTTCAAAATACCCACCGCCTCTTAGAATATTGAAGACTTCTGTAATCACTTCGTTGGGATGCTGGCTAATGTTAAATCCTGCTAAATGGTTGAACGATGAACATCATCTCTGGGTGGTCGGTATTTTGGCAGCAGGTTTGCTAGCCCGCGCGATCGTCGCGATCTGGCTACCGATCGGATTTGATGAAGCCTATTACTATATCTATTCTCAGCACCCCGACTGGAGCTACTTTGACCATCCGCTGTTAGTAGCCTTCACGACGGGTTTTGGCCCTTGGCTAACCAAGGCAGTTAATCCTTTCACTGTCCGGATTGCCACTCTGCTGCTCTATACCGGCTCCCTAATTTTTCTGTATAAAACCGCCGCTCGGTTGTTCGATCGACAGGTTGCCCTTCTTACTCTTGGTATTGTTTCACTAGTACCCGTTTTTAGCATCGCTTTTGGCATTTTGACCATGCCCGATACACCATTGCTGTTTTTTTGGATGGCCACCTTGTGGTTAGCCACCGTCGAGTTTTTTGGGCGAGAAACCTACCGACCAACTTATCGGGTAGCCCTAATTGGCTTGCTATTGGGTTTGGCTTGTCTAGGCAAATATCATGGTTTTTTGCTCGGTGCTTGCTTGGTGGGCTTCTGCCTGACTAGCTCTAAGCATCGGCGGGTATTGTATTCACCCTGGATTGTCCTCTCGGCGATCTTATTTGTGAGCACTATTTCACCATTGCTATATTGGAACTCGATCCATGAATGGGCCTCCTTCCGGTTTCAATCCAGCCGGGCTATTCCCAGCGCCAGCTATAACTGGGAAACTTTCTTTGTCACCTTTTTAGTCCATATGGTGTACTTGTTTCCAGCTTTTGGGCCACCATTGGTGTGGTCGATCGGTCGCGCTATGGTCAATCAGGTACAGCAGCGGGGTGCTGATATTCGTCAGCGTTTTGTGCTGTGGATGTCAGGGCCGATTATTTTAGGATTTATGATTATTGCTGGCTATCAACAGGTTTTACCCAGTTGGCCAATGGCCGCGTACATGACGGCGACCATGCTGTTGGCAGAATGGGCGAATCAATGGCGGCACAAGTATCCAGTCCGCTTCTGGAATTGGCTGAAGATCTCCGGGGTCATTATTCAGATGCTGTTTGTGATTGCCCTCTCGCACATTGCCTGGGGCACCTTCCAAAAACCTAGCCAAAATGCAATCGCGGGCGGCTTACTAACGCTCGAACAGGACAACTCCATTCAAATGATTGATGTGGATGAACTGCAACAGGCTTTAAAAAACTCGACGCTGGTGATGCAGGCGATCGATCGCAGTGATTTTATTTTTACTAATCGTTATTTCCCCACCGGACAATTAGCCATGGCGCTACATTCCATCACCACCAAGCCGCTTACTTGCTTTGATATTGATTTGCGCGGCTTTGCCTACTGGTCAAAACCCAGTGATTGGGTCGGCAAAAGCGCTGTCTATATCGGCACCGAAACCTTTGAAGTCACCGCCGATATTAAAGGCCCCCTCAACCACCACACACCTGGTTATGAACCCTTGGGCAAATATTTTCAAGAAATTAAAAAAGTCGCGACCATTCCCCTGCATCGTGGCGGTATTGTCACCCAAACCTGGCAGGTCTATGAAGCCAGACCAATGCTCAAACCCTATCCTCGTCCCTACGGGCTGAAGTAACCAAGAGCTTAAGTAACTAGTACCGCTGCGGCCTCTAGCAAAGCTTGCCGAAAATCGATCGCCCGCTTATAGAAAATTTCATTGTGATTATTGGGGTCTTCCCACAAAGCTCGATCAATCACTGCGGCTAAGGCTGCTGGCAAAGTGGGGTCTCGTTCTAAAATCGGCACGGCTTGCTCTTGCAAAATCACCCGCAAAGGCGAGTCACCACCACCGAAGCGACGCGGCGACTCGCCCGTTAGCATCATGTACAAACAAGCCGCCGCTGCCCACACATCCACAGCGGGTTGTACATATTTGGTATTCAAGAGTTGCTGGCGGCACATAAAACCAGGGGTACCCATCGCCCCAGGCTGACCAGTCACCGTATGACCACTCAAACCAGCCAGCTCAAAAGCTTTAGATAGTCCGTAGTCTCCTAATTTAGCTACGGTTTTTTTGCCAGCGCGACTGAGGAAAATATTGGCAGGCTTCAAATCGCGGTGCACCAGACCCTGGCCCTCTCCGATCGATCCATCCGATAGGCGCACTGCCGGTAAGACAGCGTTGTGGGTATAGTCTAGCCCCAACAAAATCTGGAGCGTAATGGAGACGGCGATCTTCAGCGGTAGTTGGCCGCCCTGATTAGTGATAAAGTCGGCCACATTCCCCTCATGGCAGCATTCCATCGTAAAAAAGAATAGCCCCTCAATTTCGCCATAGTCCAACAGCTTCACCACATTAGGATGATTGAGGGCTTTGGTATTAGACATTTCGCGGATGAACATTTTTACTGCCCGCTCGTTTACCGCTGCTTGGGGCGGCATCACCTTCAGAGCCACTAGCTCGCCAGTTTGCTCCTGCTGTGCCAAATAAACAGCCCCACATTTACCATTGCCCAAAGGCTTCAATACCTGATAGCCTGGAATACTGCCAAGATGGTGATGATTAAGCGCTGGTAGCGGTGCTGACTCGATAGCAGCCGCAGCTGAGTTGCTGGTAAATTTAACCTCAATGGCTACCGTAAAAACTGTGTAGCCCAGCTGAAGTTGATCGCCATGTTGCAGCTCATATCCACTGAGGTGATCGACCGAGGTAACTGAAGCTAGTTGCCCAATTTTTTGGCCATTGACGAAGGTACCATTCCCACTACCCAAGTCGGATACTTGAATATGAGGTGGATTGATATTTAGCGAGCAATGATAGCGAGAAACTTGAGCATGATCGGCATCACTAGGTAGACGAATGCCACAATCCGCCTGCCGACCAATAATACAAGTGGCGGGAGCAGCATAAACATAGCGCTTACCGCTCAACTTACCTTGAGTAATAACCAAAGAAACTGTGGCTGTCATCATCTGGACTCTTTAGTTACACACCACTCGAAAACCAATTTTATGACTGCGATGCGTGGCTAATTCCCAATGCCGAGCAGCCGATCGACATTCTCGGGCAGGACAACCCCACGCTCCGCCTCGGAGCATCCGGCGCTCTCGATCAATCTCTGCTGACCAGACATCGCCATCCGCAGGCGCTCCCTCATAATTAGCATGATAATTATCGGCACACCATTCCCAAACATTGCCATGCAGATCATGTAATCCAAAATTATTAGCCGGAAAAATATCGACAGCGCTAGTTTTCCGCCGCACCAAATTAGATTCAAACTTACCGGTATGATCGCTGTGATTGTAGTTAGCCAAATAAGCATAAATACTTTTGCCACAGTAAAAGACAGTAGTCGTTTGGGCACGACAGGCATATTCCCACTCCGCTTCGGTGGGCAAGCGATATAACCGATCAGATTGGCTGGATAGGCGCTCGCAAAACTCGGCCGCATCATGCCAGGAAACCCTTTCTACCGGGCGGCGCTCACCACTAAATTTGGCGGGATTTCTACCCATCACTGCCAAGTATTGCTCCTGGGTAATCGGAAATTTACTCATGTGGAAAGATTGTATCTGCACCCGATGCTGGGGTCTCTCGCTAGCTAGGCTGCCCACTTCATCACTTGGTGAACCCATCAGAAACTCACCGTCTGGAATGTACAGCATCTCTAGCTCCACATTTTTACCCCGCCAAAAACTACCCGAACGCAAAACGGTTTTTCGGGAGGTGGCCACGGGCTGGGCAGCGACGTTCAAACTAGTCTGCTGGCTAGCCGCCACCAACGTCTGCTGCCAACTGGCC
>JAYUSR010000008.1:0-2870 GCA_043755575.1 Synechococcales cyanobacterium | reverse complement strand
CGCTTCTGAGGATCACCACCTATGTTATTTCGCTGTTCCCGCGCTCGAATGTCTGATTCTAGCTGCTTTTTACGCATTTCACTTTGACCATCATCTTGAGTAGTTTTACCATTTGCTGCTGTGGTAACCTGCCCATTGTTGTCTGTCGAACTAGGTGCATCAGATGCTGTTTTGGATTCACTGCAAGCCGATGCTGTGACCATCAGCAAGGTGCCGATCAGTAAGAGTCGAGGATAGTTTGCCTTAGTGATCTTGTTCATTTTGTCATCCTTAACTATAATTATTGGGTTGATTTGCTGCTCAGTTTTCAAGCACGTGGGTGATGAGGAAAAGTTGTGGTCGCTGCTGGCATTGATTCACCATGCAAATCGTAAACATACCATTCATGAATGCGGTGCTTACTGAAAACTGATTCAGCTACAGCAATGTCTGCTGCTGATCCTTCCACCATAACTAGATAATCACCTTGAGAAACCCGGTCACTATAGACCTTGGCGCGGTCTTCGGGAATCTGTAAACCGACTAGCCCACCGGTCAAACTACCAGCAGCTGCACCGATAACACTACCTGAAATAGCTGTGGCAATCGCCGTTGCTGCTGCACCAGCTAGCATTACTGGGCCGACACCAGGAATAGCGATGGCTCCTAAACCAACCAGTAGACCAGTTAAGCCTCCTAATGCGCCACCAGCTACAGCACCCTTTTGAGCTGTCTCCTCAGCCTCATTGTCGTGGCTATCCATGGTGCCAACATCTGCTAGTCGACCGCTGGTACTGGCTCCGGTAACTTCAGTATGACGATCAATATCATTTCCTACTACCGAAACTCGATCCATCATAAATCCACGATCTTTTAACTCCCGCAAGGCGGTTTCAGCTGCTTCATAGCTTGAAAATGTACCAATTGCGCGTTGCATTAACATCATTAGGTTTCTCCTGAGGTTTGTTTATATTGACTTGGGTAATATCCATGCGTCACGACGCGGATATTTAGTTATTCGTAATACATCTCTGGTTCAATGCCGAAATTATTCACTAGTCCTTCTTTGTCAACAGTAAAACCACCAGTGGTATCGATGCTATCAGATCCGGGAGGATGTTCAGCCAGATGCTTGAAATCATCTCCCTCTCGCTCTTTCCTAGCTGCTGTTTCAGCTGGAACTATATGTGGATCATAGCTATCAGGGGTGGGTGCATCATATAGCTCGGTGCCTTCTTGATCTTGTGGAACCAGTATTTCTAAAACATCATGCTTAGGCACATTTGTTTGAGAGTTTTTAGTAGTCATCGGATTGCCACTCATATTGTTAGGACATTTACAGATTGGCCATCATTGCTTCTGTAACACTCTAAGCATATGGGAGTTGATTAATAAATACATCTGCTGAATGATTCATTGGCAGCTCTATCGATCGATACAAATAATTCCATAATGGCTGGGCATACATTCTCTCCATTGGTAGATAGAAAACTATAAAAGTACGGATTTCATTGACTTTACTAACTAGTGCGAGTGAATATTAATGTGCAAAACTTCTTCCTGACAGAAGTATAAGACGATCTCACTTACGCCTAAAATCAACCAGGCATGATGACATAAATCTTCGAAGTCATCTAGTAACTCGTCTACAATCTTTGCATAAGGGCAATATATAGCTAGCGTATTATTGCTAGCATCAATCTGGATTAGACAAAGCGGCAAGCTGGAAGTAAAAAAGTGTAAAAGGCGCTCTAGACGGAGCTGATTCAGCTGATTTAGGTCATTAATATTTATTTCAGTGAGTGACATCAGCAAGTTCCTCATCATAGTGAAGTGATTGAGTACCGAGCTGTCTGTCCCAAAAAGTAAAATACAGCCCATAATGCAATGTGTATTGGCGGTGGTGAATGGCGTGGTGGGCTGGACCGGTGAACCAGCGACCACACCAATGATGGGGGAAATTAGCAGGCAGCTGTTCGAGTCCCAAATGATTCACAATTCCCCAGACCGTCATGGTACTAAGCACTGCGATAACAGTAATGAAATGAAGTGGAATTAAGAAGACAATTCCCACTAAAAACAATGCTTGGGCGATTGCTTCTGGTGGATCAAAAGCAAAAGATGTCCAAGGCGTAGGATTTTTTGATAAGTGATGCCCCTGATGCCACCAGCGAAATAGCAAAGGGTGGTGAAATAATCGGTGTAAAAAATAAAAGTAGGTATCTTGAAGCACGATCGACACAACATAGCTAACACCTAAATACCATAATGGATACTGATGAATATCGGAGTACAGTCGCGTGCTACCCAAGTCATATGCCGACATAATCGATGCTGCACCTAGTGCAAATATGATCGAGGAAAGCACTGAAAGCTTAATATCTCGCTTAATTGTTGGCGGAGCCTGTCTACAAGAAAATCGCCATGGTGGTAGTAGATTCTTCAACAAAGAGTCAGGATCCTTGTCAGTAGCGGGTTGACCAAAATCTCCATACAGCAGCAAATGTGTAGCTCCGGCTGAGATAAAATACCGTACCAAGATAATTCCAAAGAAGGCCAATCCGTAAAACCCAAATGAGTAGTTGGTCAATTTCATTTCTCCTGGCAGTGTAAAGATATTTATACACTATCTTTGTTTTAGACTGGATCTTACCAGCTGGATATACTTTCTACTTTCTATCAGGCGGATGAACTCTCGAATAATTGTTGAAGTCAATGGATAGAGAGAATTTGTGCTAAGCACTCTTGCCCAAAGCCCTAAAAAAGTGGACGTTTCAATGCCCTTAATACTAGTGAACAGGTTGATAATCCAAGCAGCCAATAGCCTCTTTCTTCAATGCCTTACAAGGATGAACAGCACATTTGAGGATATGTTCATCTGTGAAAAAAAT
>JAYUSR010000007.1:0-2879 GCA_043755575.1 Synechococcales cyanobacterium | reverse complement strand
ATAGTAGTCCAAACAAACCCACCACCAGAAAAGCAGCTATTAGTGCTGGGAAAATATAAAAATCAGCGAGCGGCGTTCCCTTGCAAATATTCTGAACGACGAAAGTGGTGTAGGCACCAATCATCATCAGTTCGCCATGCGCCATATTGATTACGCCCATCAGCCCAAAGATAATCGCCAGTCCTAAGGCGGCAATAAGCAAGACTGAGCCAACGCTGATCCCCCCAAAGAGGTTACTAACAATGCCAGATAACAATTTTTTGCTCCTGTGAAATGAGTAAATGTGAGATGACTTATCTCACCTTGGCTATCTAGATTGTGGTTGGTTTCGGCGACGCTCCACCCACTAAAACCGCAGCAGGTTGAGCACAGCCGAAACCCTAGCAAGTCCAACTTTTAGGCTTTTTTGTACTTACCACCTTTGGCCGGATCGCTCCAATCACAGGCATAGCCTTTCGTAGCGGCTAGATACTGATTCCACGGCACTGGCTCCACCGCTGTTGGTGTAGAGTTGACGATTTCAAACAAACCATCTTCTTTTACTTTACCAATCCGGACAATCTTAGAAATATGGTGATTAGCATTCATGACAACTTTACCGTTAGGAGCTTCAAAAACCTGGCCGATTGCTGCGGCCCGCACCTTTTCTAAATCATCATAGGTCTTGGCTTTCTCGACGGCCTGTTTCCAAAGATAGACCATAGTGTAGGCCGCTTCCATTGGGTCATTAACCACTCGATCGGCACCATATTTAGCTTTAAAAGCGTCTACAAACTTTTTACTATTAGGAGTATCAACGGTCTGGAAGTAATTCCAAGCGGCGAAATGTCCTTTCAGATACTGTGGCCCGATCGCCTTCACTTCTTCTTCGGCAATACTGACCGACATCGTGGGATACTTCTCTGGAGTCATCCCAGCTCCTTGCAGTGCCTTGAAGAAAGCCACGTTAGTACTACCATTAAGCGAATTGTAGATCACGCCGCCATTGGGCATCGCTGTTTTAATCTTAGCAATGACAGCACTGACTTCATTGTCACCCAACTTAATGTATTCTTCGCCCACCGACTTGCCCTTTTTAGCAGTCAATTGCGCCTTAATGATGGAGTTGGCAGTTTGGGGAAATACGTAATCGGAACCAACCAAAAAGAAGGGCTTACCGGGATAGTTTTTTAGCAACCAGTTCACCGATGGTTCAATCTGCTGGTTGGGAGCGGCACCAGTATAAAAGACGTTCTGTGAACATTCTTGTCCTTCATACTGCACCGGATACCAGAGCATGTGCTTCTTGCTCTGAAAAGTTTCGAGCACTGCTTTGCGGCTGGAAGAAGTCCAGCAACCAAAAACGGTGACAACCTTGTCTTGATCGATTAGCTTCTTCGCTTTTTCGTTAAAGGTATTCGGATCAGAAGCACCATCTTCGACGATCGGAATAATTTGCTTGCCCAATACGCCACCCGCTTTGTTGATTTCTTCGATCGCCAGCTTTTCAGCATCAATTACGCTATTTTCAGAAATCGCCATGGTGCCGCTAGAAGAATGCAAAATACCCACCTTGATGCCATCTCCAGTTGGTGCTGTGGCACTTGCGCTGGGTGAAGCAGCTGTCGGTGAAGCACTAGAAGTCGTGGTGGTACTGGTAGGGGCGCAGGCTTTGAGTAAGATACTCCCTGCAGCAGTAGAACCCAGAATTAGAATCTCACGTCGCCGAAATTTTCTAGCCATTAGTTTTAAGTCACTCCTCTAAAAATTTAATTAAATTTGATGTGGTTAAGCTTTCCGCTCTAAAAACCTTAAATGCTTAACAAAGTTATGCGTCGAATGATATTAAGGGGAAGCAAAATTCATTTTTGTATATCACAATACACTTCAATATGATTCATCAAACGATTCAGAATGTTACGATTTATACAGAGTGAACTGACAAATTTGCTTGCCGATCGATGAACGTCAGCACCTCTCCCAAACCCTCTGCTGTCTTCAGATTGGTGAACACATAGGGCTTTTCACCGCGCATCTTCAAAGCATCTCGATCCATTACCTCTAGGCTGGCACCGACATAAGGAGCTAGGTCAATCTTATTAATCACCAGTAAATCAGACTTAGTGATACCGGGGCCACCCTTACGCGGAATTTTGTCGCCTCCAGCCACATCAATCACATAAATAGTGGCATCCACTAGTTCAGGGCTGAAGGTGGCGGCCAGATTATCGCCACCGCTTTCCACAAAAATCAAATCGAGATGGTCAAAGGTTTTTTCGAGTTGTTCGATCGCCGCAATATTCATGGAAGCATCTTCCCGAATGGCGGTGTGGGGACAGCCACCAGTTTCTACCCCCAGGATGCGGTTTTGGTCTAAGGCTCCGGCTTTGACTAAAAATTGAGCATCTTCTTGGGTATAGATATCGTTGGTAACTACAGCTAGCTGATATCGATCGCGCAATTGTCTACACAGAGCTTCTACCAAGGCTGTTTTTCCAGAGCCAACTGGCCCGGCTACGCCAATCCGAAAAGGTGAACTCATGGGCAAACTCCAAAATAATCAGCAGGGTTGTTTTTCCTCCGTCATGCTATCACTCCAGCATGGGCATTAGGCTGCCCAGACCAATCGTCAGAGCTAAAGCAGTTATTCATTGATGGTTCGTAGGATCCGACAGGGATTGCCGACCGCCAATACATCTGCGGGAATATCTTTGGTGACAACACTGCCCGCCCCAATTACGGTTCTTGCCCCAATTTTTACTCCCGGACAAATAATCGCACCACCGCCTACCCAAACATCATCACCGATCGCTATGGGTAGACCAAATTCTAAACCAGCTCTCCGTTCGGCTGCATTCAAGGGGTGTGTTGCCGTGTAGATTTGGACAGCAGGCCCAAAC
>JAYUSR010000006.1:0-2886 GCA_043755575.1 Synechococcales cyanobacterium | reverse complement strand
AGAGAAGTGAGTGGATCGTGATTGATCGTTAGCCATAGGTGATGTCGATCGGTCGGCGGTTGCTGAGTATCAACTGGGGCATTGACTCCAGAGAGTTGTAATAGCTGCGTTAGCCATTGTTGACCCTGAACGAGACGTTGTTGGCTCATGACGTAGATTTTTTCTTAGAGGTGTTTTTCTCGAAGGGGAGGCTTTCCCGACCTTCCTTGGCTTTTTGCTCTTTTTCTTGAGCATCCACGATTTTTTGTAAATCTTCTGGTAATGGTTCTCTAGAGAGAATGTAAGTTTGGGCTGTCTGGAAGATGTTGGCAATTACCATATACATCAAAACTCCAGCTGGCAAGGGGAAGAACAAAAACATCCCAGAGAAAATAATTGGAGTGAACTTAGTAGCGGCTTGTTGGCTAGCGGCCATTTCAGGGTTAGCTGAACCATTGGCACTACCTTGGCTATTAGTAAGATTTTGACTCACATACAGACTGATGCCAAAGAAAATGATCATCCCTAAGACGTCCCAATGGATTTTTCCATCCGGATCCATCGCCCCAACGTGACCTAGCGCATCAATAAATAAGAAGCCGGTGTCAGCAGCAATCCCTGGCACTGTACCTTTGAGAGTTACATCGCCAGCAGCGATCGCCTGAATACTGCCATCAGCGTTAATTTTGGCGTTTTCTTCGCCTTTAGTAATCGTCCAAGTGGGGACGATCTTAGAAGCGGGATACTGAGCAACCACATCAGCCAATGGCTTGCCATCAGCTGTCTTAAAGTCAATTTTGGCGGTTTTACCAATGCCTAAGGTATTACCCGTAGCTAATTCTGCAATTACTGGCGCATGGTAGTTGTCGCTGAAGTAAATATTGTGTGGCTCACTAATAAAAGGTACTGCGGCTGCTTGCACTTCTGCGGTGGCTGCTGGTGGTACAACTTGCAAATTAACGGTGTAGTCTACATTGGAGAATGGCGATCCGCGTAAAGTGGCGAACAGTGCAAACAAAACAGGCATCTGAAACACTAATGGAAAGCAGCCAGAGAGTGGATTGCCAAACTCTTTATAGATAGCGCTCATTTCTTCTTGTTGCTTCGGCGGGTCATTCTTGTATTTTTCTTGGACTTCCTTAACCCGCTTTTGCATTAGTGGTTGAGCAATTTTGGTGCGTCGCATACTGCGAATCGAACCGGCACTCAACGGATAGAGCGCAAAGCGAATTACTAAGGTTAGAGCGACAATCGCTAGGCCGTAGCTCGGTACAATCCCGTAGAAAAAGTCCAGGATCGGCAACATGATGTTGTTCGAAATAAACCCAATACCAAAATCCATGAGTTCAGTCTGCTGTAAGAGGAAGAGGGCACACCACGACAGATGAGCTGGTCGTGGCCACAGCTGTTAGCTAGCTTTTGCTAGAGATTTGAAAGGTTCGCCATTTTTGGCCTGAACTTTTTCATTGATGTAGTTGAAAATTTCTACATATTTAGG
The DNA here is from genome assembly GCA_043755575.1 of Synechococcales cyanobacterium. Lineage (GTDB taxonomy): Bacteria > Cyanobacteriota > Cyanobacteriia > Cyanobacteriales > Chamaesiphonaceae > JAAFHZ01. Next base: position 1,409 of record JAYUSR010000006.1, on the reverse strand, counting down.
GATGGCGCGCAATTCCAGACGACTACCGTCTTTCATCACTAATACCATATCGCCCCACATGCCTAAACCGCGCGGAATTTTGATCGCATCCACAATGTCTGCATAGATAATGTCGGTGCGCTCCCGCCCCATCCAACCACCAACTACGGATACCCGCCGATCAGTAATTTTAAACCTCAGCCAAATGGCACGGACGATCGCGCCTACCGTCAAGGGAATAAAAACTACAAATGTACCGAGAAAGATGTTGAACAACAGATCCCCAATGTGTGGACCGCCTTCATAAAAAGTCTCTTCCCGAATTCCCATCGATTACCTCAAGTGCTACCAATATTTTTTTTAATTCTCGCAAAATTTCAGAATATTCGCACTGGGTAATGCCCGATCGACAGCCAATGACCACCATTCTACCAGGCAGAATCTGGGCTGCTAGTTGGCGTAAAGCTGCTTTGATACGACGTTTCACTAAGTTGCGGACAACTGCTTTTTTGCTGATTTTCTTACCAATTACAATGCCAAAGCGGGTCGTTGGTATTGTTTCAGATTTACTAGAATTTAAACAGGCTAGAACTGACATGTTAGTACTTGTCCGTCGTCGCCCCTGTTGATACACTCTTTGGAAATCGCGGCGGTGGCGCAGCCGATAGGCGCGCGGTAAGGACACGAACAGCCTAGACCGCTAAGCGTTTGCGGCCTCTAGCGCGACGCGCTCTGATTACATTTTGGCCGTTGCTAGTGCGCATCCGCGCTCTAAAACCAGATGTTCTTTTTTGTTTGCGGTTAGTTCCGCCCAGAGTACGCTGTGTCATAATACGTTAGTTCTAGAAGTATTCGAGTTCGGGCGAAAAGCCACAATTCACTAATATAGCAAATTTTCCCAGCAATCGCTGATTCTTTCCTTGTCAATCTTACCTCTTATTGCCTCTAATCCACGTCAAACAGCTTTAGCCGCTCTCCGGGATGTGGTTCGTGACGCTTATGCTGATGCTGCTCTAGACAAAAAATTGCGTAAGGTCAAGCTTTCCACGCTTGATCGGCAGCTAGCAACTGAGTTGTTTTATGGCACAGTGCGCCGCCAAAGAACGCTGAATGCGTTGATCGATCGATTGACCCGCAAGCCGGAAAAAGAAACTAGTGATTTGCGTTTGATTCTGCAAATTGGTTTGTATCAACTGCGCTACATGGATCGCATTCCTGAATCTGCCGCTGTGAACACTACCGTAGAATTGGCTAAACAGAATGGATTGAAAGGTTTAGCTCCGGTCGTTAATGGCATTCTGCGTCAATATATTCGGCAGGCTGATGATTTTCAAGGTGCCTGGGACGATTCGGAGAGTTTGGCTGAGCAAATTGCCGTGGAGCAGAGCTTCCCAGATTGGCTGATCGCCCATTGGTTAGAAATATTGGGC
>JAYUSR010000005.1:0-8656 GCA_043755575.1 Synechococcales cyanobacterium | reverse complement strand
ATCTAAAGTTGGGTCTTATTTATGCTCGATCGTATCATCCTAATGGTAGTGGAGTCACTGGCTCCACCGGTAGTCTATCGGCAATTCCTTTAACGGTGAACCGACTACTGCCCAGCACCACAGCACAAATGCCAGTCACCAAATTGGTCAAGATGTAGTTAGTTGTTTCAGGTTGGTGGGGATGGACTGAAGCCCAGTCGATGAGTAGTGGGCAAGCAAATAGCCACTCGACTAATTCTGCCGTGAGTGTGGCTGCTAATAACTCTGGTGGTCAAGGCAATACGTTGGGATTTGTGGTTGGGGTACCACCTAAATCTAACCAGGATCGCGATGCTTCGCTGCACCTAGAAGCAATTTATAAGATCAAAGTGAACGATCAAATCGATATTACCCCTTGATTATTAGTGATCACCAATCCGGAACATAGTCGTTATAATTCTCCCATCTGGGTAGGCGCGATCCGAACTAGTTTTAGACTGTAGCTGCTGTAGATGCATGAAAAATATAAATTCACCCAACTACTACTTATGAATACGTTAGAGAATATTATTTATGAAATTACCACCTATTGGATATGTTGTAATTGCTGGTGTTAGTTTGTTCCTGGTCACTAGATTTATTCCTGTCGCCAGTTCTACCACGATCTGTGAAGCAGCCATTAATATGGATCGAATTAGTTGTGGTGACAAAATTATCTTAGCCCCTCCAGGTGGCTTACCACGTCGTGATAAGCAAGCTGGCTTTGCCGCTATTAAGCAAAAAGATTATGCTCAAGGGATTGATTTCTTACAAAAAGATTGGGATTTAACAAAAGATCCGGAAACTCTAATCGCGCTCAATAATGCAAAACTAACCAAAAGCTCCGCAGCCAAAATTAAAACGATCGCAGTTGTCGTACCTGTTAGCCAAACTCCGGTGTTTGTTGCTACTAATATTCTTAAAGGCGTAGCTGAAGCCCAACGAGAATGGAATGAAACCAATGATGATTGGAAATTGAGAGTTATAGTTGCAGATGATAGTAACGATCCGAATGAAGCTAGAAAAATTGCTAACGAATTAGTTAAATATCCGGATGTTTTGGCTGTACTTGGACACTACAGCTCTAATGTAACTGTCAATGTTAAAGATATTTATCAACAGGCTAAAATTGTTCTCTTGTCGCCGACTAGTACAGCAGACGATCTGACTAGTATGGATATTAATAACTTCTTTTTTCGGGTAGTGAGTAGTAACCAAGTAAGTACTAGTGATATGGTGAAAAATTGGGCTAAAAAACATGATAAATTCGCTCTATTTTATACTCCAAATAAAAAATTCAGTGAGTCTTTACGGAAGGCATTTTTATCCCAGATTTCACCCAACAGCATTGTTAAAGAATTTGATTTAACTAATCCTAGTAATGCAAATCAAGAAGTCGCTATCGCTAAAGCTGCTGGAGCTAAAGCAATCGTTCTATTTCCTGATGCTTACACTGATCCGATCGAACGCGATCGAGTATTATCTATCGTCAAAGCAAATCAAGGTCAATTGCCAATTTTAGCTGATTCCATGCTTCAAGATTTTTATTTGTTTCAGGTTAATCCTCAATGGCTAAAAAACTTAGTAATTAGTGTTCCGATCCATCCTAGTGATCGACTTCATATTGATGAAGGTAAGTTAAACCAAAGCCCTAATTGGTGGGGAGATAAATCTCAGCTTCAAGAAAGAATAATTAATAGCTATGATGCGATGCAAGTTTTCCAGTCCGCTTTAGATAAAGCAAATGATCGAGAGATTTTCCAAAAGGTAATTAGTGATCCAAGTTTTAATGTGCGTGGAATTACTGGCAAAATTAGCTTTAAAGGTAGTAATCGAGCAGAAAAGATCAATAGTTTAATTACACCTAATTGTGATCTGAAAAAATGTGAAGGATTTAAAGCAGCTTTCTGAATTGATCGGGAAGCAGTGGCTGAGAGCAACAAAACTGGTGAATTGTTAATATTTAGCAATTCATTATTTACTAACTTAATGCAGTGAAAAATATGAATAATTTGATTTCATGGCTCATGGGAGATACATTAGGTGGACTAGTCATGGATACTTGGAATTGGTTATGGCAGACTCCGGCCAAATCACCATCCACCGTAACCAAAGTAGACAAAAATAGTGATGATATTACCTTAGAACATGCTAATCAATTATTAGTCTCAATTACAGAGAGAGTTCTAGAAATGCAAAAAGCTGTCGATCGAGTACGAGCTATTACACTCGAAATAAAGCGCCAATATGACGCGAAATATCAACATCATCAAGAATTAGTTGAAAGAGTCCTAGAATATAAGCGCCTAGGAGAGATTGTCGAAGCCAGAATGGCAATGGCAAAAGCTATTGGTATCGAAAGGATTCTTCCAGAGCTACAGGCTCGTTTGGAACATTCTCAAGAAATGCTGATTAGTATTAATGAACTGCATACCCAAGAACAGTCTAAATTGTTTTTGCTAGAGTCAGAAATGGAAACGATTAAAGCTTGTATGGCTATGAACGAGTCCATCAGTGGTAGTCGAGATGTAGATAAATTTAATGATTTAAACAACCTCCAGGAGAAGTTCCGAAATGTCCAGATCGAAATAGAAGATCGTTACCAACAAGTTCAGATAATGAGCCAATTATCGAATCAGTCTAATTTTGCAGTTCAAGAACCATTAAACATCCAAGATATTGACGCACGTATTGAATCTCTCAAGAATCATAAGTTCAGATAATGAGTCAATTATCAGTTTAATTTTGTGACACAGGAGCCACGAAATATTCAAAATATTGACAAACGAGTTAAATTCCTCTGCAATTAAAAATACACTTGTGGGTTGTTTTGCTAACGATGTTTCAATTTCAACCTGCATTTTTCTGTACGATATACAACACTTTTCCGAATTATGAGGCACAGTAGCAGCAGTTAGCAAACCAATTTCTTAGGTGTTGAGGATTGATTAAATGCAAAGCGACTGCAATCAGTATATCTACCATTCTGGTGGTTGTTGGAGGAAATATTTTCATGAAAGATTTAAGCTGTGACCATCAGTATTTAATTGGGTTGAAGTCTGGTGAATAAGACAAGAGATTGATAACACTTGCTCCAGCAGATTCAATTATTGGCGTGATTTCATCTATCTTATGAGCAGAAAGATTATCCACTATCACAACTGCACCCGTCCATAGTTGAGGTACTAAGCACTTTTCAATACACACTCTAAAAGCATTGCTATCCATCGAATTATCTATTGTCATCACGGCTAATACTTTGTCAATGCTGATTGCTCCCATAACAGTAACTTTTTTGCCTCGATAGAATGGTTTAAAATCGGGCGTTGCTGAATTGAGTCATGAACGACTTGATTTGTAAACAATGAAAAATAGGACAGGTCAAGCATCTGAATTTTCAAGTTATCTATTTTCATACCATGATTCAGCAACGCCAAATATTGTTTTGTGAAAGTTATTTTAGAGCCTACTCGTCTAATAAGTTGATTGGGGATTCCCAGCGATACTTTTTTAGGTCAATCTTACCCTGCCTGTTAAACTTAATCCCTTCCTGCTCCAACAAATTCTTCTGCAAATAATCTGCCCCCTCCCGCGAAGTAGCATACGAAATCTCCCCCTTACTATTCACCACCCGCTGCCACGGTACATCCGACTCGATCGCCACCCGAAACAAAGCATATCCTACCAATCGCGCTTTCCCAGCCAGCCCCGCCAAATACGCCACCTGACCATAAGTCACCACCTTACCCACCGGCACTTGACGAACCACTTGGTAAATTTTCTGATAGGCCGAGGCGTTATCAGTGGTGACTGTCATAAGCACCTGGCTCCGGATCAAAAGGTCGATCGATCACACACACATCCAAGCCACGATGTTCTAGCATTTCTTTTAGAACGGAGTCATTTTCCAAATACAAATGATTGTTTTCCATCTCCAGCGCCACATGCCGATTGCCCAAATGGTAAGCTGCTTGTAACAGCTTGATAGGACTATCAGTCGAGACTGCTAGCAAAGATTCCGGGCGGGAGGTGATCGATACCACTAACTTACCATCTGCTGATTGCAAGCGATCGCCATTGTGCAAGACAGTCCCCCGCTCTAACTGCACATAGACTTCCTGGCCAGCCGCTGTCGTAAAAGGAAACCGCGATTTAAAGCGCTCAGCGGCACTCAGTTCCAGTTGATCGGTTGATTGTCCACCCACGCCCCACTCTAATTTGGTAGTTAACAAAATACTCATGATCTTTACCTCTATTATCTCGATCGATACCTTTGACCCCAAGCTTGCAGCCCATTGATGAGCAGCAACATTGCCAGCGAAATTACCAGCAGCACCGTCCCGATCACCGTCGCACCCACCAGATCGTAATTTTCCAACTTCTGCCAGATTAACACCGAAGCGATCAAGTCTTGAAAAGGTCGATTGGCTGCTACCATCACGATCGAACCATATTCACCCACTGCTCGTGAAAACCCTAAGGTAGTACCTGTTAAAATTGCTGGCAACAACGGCGGTAAAGTTACTTTCCAAAAAGTCTGGCTGGGGGTTGCGCCCAAACTCCAGGCTGCTTCCTCCATTTCCTTTTCCATTTCTTCTAGCACCGGCTGTAGAGTCCGCACCACAAAAGGTAGAGAAATAAACAGCATCGCTACCATCACGCCTAGGCGGGTGAAGGCGATTCGGATTCCAAAAGGAGCGAGCAAACCACCGACCCAGCCTTTTGGGCTATAAACCGTTGCTAGGGTTAAACCAGCAACGGAAGTAGGGAGAGCAAAAGGTAAATCAATGATGCCGTTGATGATTTTTTTAAAGGGAAAATCGTAACGCACCAGGACCCAGGCTATTAAGGTGCCGAATATACCGTTGATTAACGCTGCCGCTAAGGCTGTTACAAAGGTTACTTCGTAGGCCGAAAGAGCGATTGGACTAGTGGCGGTTTCCCAAAACTTATGGGGATTGATCGTCAGTGCCTTGGTCACTAAAGCGGCGATTGGCAGCAGCAACATGATTAATAAATAGCCGATTGTAATTCGCCAGGGCCAGGAGTTGTATAAGCTAGGTGATTTTTTATTTTGATTGATCGTGATGTTAGTCATTTTTTCAGGTTGGCCTCAATGCGATCGAATATTGCGCCCTCGGCAAAAAATTTGGCCTGAATATCTGACCAGCTGCCAATTTCTGCGGCTCTAAAAAATACATCAACTTTTTGATACTGCTGATTGAACTCTTGGTAAACTGCTGGTAAGACTGGCCGGAAACCGACTTTAGCAAATTCGCGCTGGGCAGCGGGGGTAAATAAATATTTCACAAAAGCTTCGACTACGACCCGATTTTGGTGTTTGTTAACATTCTGATCAACGATCGCTACTGGGTTATCGATCGAGATATTCACGGGCGGCGATACAAAGTCCAGCTTCTCACCTTTTTGACTGATTAAGATCGCTTCGTTTTCGTAGGTAATCAGCACATCGCCTTGACCTTGCTTAAAAAAAGTATCACTGGCTTCCCGCGCATCCTTAGCCAAAACGATCGCATTTTGATAAATTTGTTGGACTTGCTCAAAAACCTGGGTTTCTTGACCGGGTAATTCTTTAGCCAGTGCGCCCCAGATTGCCAAAAAGTTCCACTTGGCTACGCCGGAGCTTTTAGGATTAGCGGTAATAATCTCTAAATCCGGCTTCGCTAAATCTGTCCAATTCTTAATCTGTTTGGGATTACCCAACCGGGTAATCAGGGAAACCACTGATTGACTGACGATCGATTTATTGGGTAGCTCATTCTCCCAACCTTGATCAATTAGTCCAGCTTTCTGGATTTTATCGATGTCTGGTTGCAGAGAGAGCGCTACCACATCGGCTTCTAGGCCATCGGCCACTGCTCGCGATTGGGAGCCAGAAGCACCGTAGCTTTGGTTGAAGACCACATTCTGTTGATGGCTTTTTTGCCATTCTTCGGCAAAGTTATCAGCAATCTGTTGGTAGGCGGCTTTGGTGACGGTGTAAGAAACCAGGGTGATTTCGACGCTATTCTGTGGCGTACAACTATTTAAGCCAACCAATAAACAGCAGATGGCACCAGCCAGGGCGATCGATCGCCGTTGGGATAATTTGCACAATTGTTGCCACCAATCCATTGCCGTTTCCTCTATGTTGTCCAATCTGCTGTCTAATATGCCATTGGGCGGACTATAGCTCTAATCTCTTTGCTGATGTTAGTGGAAATTTGATCCAGATGTAAATATTCAAATCAACGTTGGGTATGTTATTGTTATATACAAATGAATAAGTGCTGGTGTAGCTCAGTTGGTAGAGCAGCTGATTTGTAATCAGCCGGTCGGGAGTTCGAGTCTGTCCACCAGCTTGCTTTCAGCCATTTTTAAGCCGACTCAAAGGAGATTAGTCTTCTTTGAGTCGGCTTAAATTTTTTTTGGTTTATCAGGACTTTTGCAAAAACGTTCCCCCTTTTCCCCCTTTTTCTTGAAACTCTTTCAGAGAAAGAGAAAAAGAGGGGGGAAACATGCCCCCTTTCACCCATCGACAGCTAGTACAAATGTCTTCAAATGATTTTGTCAGGGGTTTGTAATCCCACCCCATTAAAAAACCGATCCCCAGTGAAGAAGGATCGGGCAAGAAAACCCCGATTTTTTTTACAGACCGAATCTAGCCATATTCCACCACCAAGGGTAGGTGAACTGCATCTAAATATCTAGACAAAACTATACATAGCCGACAAAATATCTGGTATAGTGGCTGTATGTCTAGTTTAACTCCCCAAGAAGCAGCAACCTTGCTTGGTGTAACAGTTAGAACCTTGCATCGATGGGAACTTGATGGCAAAATTAGATCGACTCGTACCGCTGGCGGTCATCGTCGTTATGACATCACAGATTTAATTAGCAATAAATCAGATAGTCAATTGTCTTGGAAAGGTGCTCCACTTGAGGAAACCCCAAGACTGCACTTTCCGCTAACAGTAGGTTATGCGAGAGTTTCTAGTCATGACCAAAAAGCTGACCTAACCAGACAAGTCCTAGTTTTGGAAAGTTATTGCGCTAAACACGGTTGGGGATTTGAAGTAATTCAAGACCTTGGCAGTGGAATGAACTATAAAAAGAAGGGACTGATTAGGCTAATCAAGCTAATTACATCCTATCAAGTCGAACGACTAGTTCTGACTCATAAAGATAGATTGCTGAGATTTGGTTCAGATCTAATTTTTGCACTGTGTGAACAATTTGGAACGGAGGTGATCATCATCAATCGTTCTGATGACAGTACTTTTGAGGAAGATTTAGCATCGGATGTGTTGGAAATTATCACAGTGTTTTCTGCTCGTCTATATGGTAGTCGTTCTCATAAGAATAAGAAAATAGTAGAAGAGTTAAAGGAGGTAGCCAAGCAGTTATGAGGATTAGTTTTAAGACTGAACTGAAACTGAATAACTATCAAAGAACTCAGCTAGCTAAACATGCGGGGGTAGCCCGTCATGCTTGGAACTGGGGCTTAGATCTATGCCAAAAGATTCTTAACTACAACCGTGATAATCCAGAAGAAAAGCTGAAATTTCCATCAGCTATCGATCTGCACAAATTGCTCGTCAAGTTAGTAAAGGTTGAAAACCCTTGGTATTACGAAGTATCTAAAACTAGTCCTCAGTATGCACTTAGATATTTATCAGCTGCTTTTACAGATTTCTTTAAAAAGAAAACTGCGAAGGGTCGTCCTGTAGGTTTCCCTAATTTCAAGTGCAAAGGTCAGCATGATAGCTTTACTTTAGAAGGTACTATCAAAGTTAGACATCGTTCGCTTCAATTACCAAAGCTAGGAATATTGAAAACCTATGAACTACTGCCCCAGGGACTTTCACCCAAGACAGCCGTAATTAGCCGCACGGCTGACCGTTGGTTTGTTTCTTTTAGCTATGAAATTGAATTAACCACCACAGCTAAAACAGTAGGTGCTTGTGGTGTAGATTTGGGAATTAAAACACTCGCTACCTTGAGTACGGGTGAAACTTTTGCCAATCCTCAACCTTATCGCAGGTCTCAAGCTAGATTAGCTAGGCTACAAAAAGCAGCCAGCCGCAAGGTGAAAGGCTCAAATAATCGCCATAAGGCGAATATGAAAGTAGCTAAGCAACATGCCAAAACTTCCAATATCCGTAAAGACACGCTTAATAAATTGACAACCCACTTGGCTAAAAACCACAGCCAGGTAGTAATTGAAGATTTAAATGTGTCGGGGTTAATGGCTAATCATTGCTTGGCTAAGTCAATTGCAGATTTAGGAATGTATGAATTTCGCCGCCAGCTAACTTATAAATGTGAGTTGTATGGTAGCGAGTTAATTCTTGCAAATCGTTTTTTCCCTAGTTCTAAAACCTGCTCTTGTTGTGGTCATATCCAAGATATGCCGCTTAAAGAACGTGTTTTCAACTGCCAAAAGTGCAGCAATAGTATCGACCGCGATTTGAATGCTGCACTTAACCTAAGAAATCAGGCTCTTATAGTAGCGTGAATACTATACTGGGTGCAGCTTGTGCCTAGAAGCCTACTGAGGGATAGCCGCTCCGATGCCCCCGTTGAAGTAGGAAGTAGACATCAATTTGGACTTGTCTAGATTTGTGTAGGTTCTATC
>JAYUSR010000004.1:0-8678 GCA_043755575.1 Synechococcales cyanobacterium | reverse complement strand
GTGGCACTGCCGCTGCATTTCTTCGCAGCGATAGGTAGCGGTTTTGGTTTGGTCAATGCCTTTACTTGGTATGCACTGATAGCAGCGATCGCCAGTGTATTTTATATCGCCGCCATGTTTCTGACTTTGGCTAGTCCAGCAGTGCCAATCGCTATCACGGGTATTTCCTTGTGGTTGAGTAGTACGGTGCTATCTTTGACCAATTGGTTATTATCTGCGACTGTAAGTTCTGATCCTTGGCGTTCCTTTCTCCCTCAGCTGCATTGGTTCTATCTACCGATCACTCAGAATCTATTTGCTTTCTATCTATTCGGAATTGGTAATTGTTTAGTTGCGATTTATTGGCTCTGGCAAAGTATTTGTCGCCGTTACCAAAATCCGAATGGTACCTTGCTCACCAAAAAATCTAGTTATCAGCTCAATTTTTGTTTGCAAATATGGTTAGTGGGATTTGGACTGCCGCTCTTTACTGGTAGTCATTCCTCGTCCAGTTTAGTCATTTTCTTAGGCGGAGTCTTTTTCGCCCAGATCTGTGCCGCTTTGGTAGCGATTGGATTGCTCACTCCCCAGCGCCAGGCCATTCAAGACTGGAGTCGCTATCGGCGAACCAGTGAGAGAAAGAAACTATGGCAGCGCGATATTTGGCAAGATCTACTGGGGAATGACCAAAGCCCAGCCGTTCTTGCCTTAGCGGTGAATATGGCAATTGCTCTGGTTGTCTGGTTGCCTTGGTGCCCCTTTGCTTTCACCGATAGGCAAATGGCCATCAAGACTGGAGTCTCTGTCGTAATTACAGCAGTTTTACTTTTAAACTATGGGCTACTCATCCAAATGTGGCTGCTCACCAAAACGAAGTGGCCACGGCAGCAAGCTCTGGCCTACATTACCCCGTTAGTAATATTGCCTTCGAGTGGTGCCATGTTAGCGGCGCTAGTTGGCAAGCAATCGATCGCCAGTTTCATCATCGCCATCGCCTCACCGCTGGCTGTATTTGGTGTTTCTCAAATCAGTTGGTTTCAGATGTTGTTGGGAGCCGCCATCCAAGTCTTGGTATCGGGGCTGGTGATTACTCGCCTCCAGCGCCAAATTCGTAAAATAGGTCAGTCCGAAACTCAAACCTTGTTGAGTGCTATTTAAATTTCAATGATCTCTCAGGAGAATTGTATGTTGAATAATTTGATCGATACTGTAAGTGATCGCATCGGTGAATTTAATCCCCAATTAATGCGGGAACTAAAAAGTCGTCTGAGCTGGCGTAATGTGGGAATCACGGTATTTCTATCAATTCTTGTTCAAGGAATGGTACTGATCGGTCAGTATGCTAAATTGCCTGTTTTGAATTCTAATCAAAATGCACCATCTTACTACTCCAACGAAGAATATTGCTTTAGGAACATTAATCAATATTCTAGTACTCCGCCGTTCCCTAGTAATTGCAAACTTGATGCTTTGAACAACGTCTTAATTAACTGGCCCAAATGGTGGGGTGACACCTCGTGGGGTCTCAGTACAGTAATGTTTATGGGGTTATTTGCTGGTGGAGTGTACCTCTTAGCCAGTAACTTCAGTCAGGAAGAACGACGCGGCACCTTAGATTTCATTCGGCTAACTCCTCAGCGCGTCGGTAGCATTATGGGGGGCAAATTGGCTGGAGTGCCAATTTTAGTGTATCTGGGTACAGCTTTAGCTTTACCGCTGCAAATTCATGCTGTACATGAAGCTCAACTAGCCAGAATCAATATCTTAAGCTGGGATTTACTGATGGTGAGCATGGGAGTATTGCTATATTTAGCAGCAATATTAACTACGATGTGGTTCAAAGCTCAATCAATTCTGTTAGCTGGCCTAGCTTTGTGTCTGGGCTATCCATTAATTTACATGAGCCTGATGTGGTACGGCAAAGGTAAAGATGAAGGTATCTATTGGTACGGTCTACATCTAGGTAATCAGGTCTTTGCTTACCTGCTGTTTACTGGGATAGCTAGTATTGGGATCTACTGGCTGTACCAAGCTACCCGCCGACGTTACTTGAAACACACTGCAACTGTTTTGAGCAAAAAGCAAAGCTATGGTTGGTCGGGGATGTATCACTTAATTTTAATAGGATTTGCTGTTCATAACTATGGATCCAAGGGTGTCAACTTTCGTCTGCCATTTGGTTTAAATAATGGAAACAGCTTTGACAGTTCCATTATTAGTATTTTTGCCTTTAGCTGGCTAATGTTATTAGTACCATTATTGCTACCTAGTCAACAGTCTTTAGTAGAGTGGTCGCGTCAGCGTCCAGCAGTTGTTGGCAAGGGTCGCAGCCTCTTAGCCGATTTAATTAGACATGATAAAAGTCCGGCGATGTTGGCTGTGGCAATTAATATGGCGATCGCTACGATCATTTGGCTACCACCTAGCCTCTTGATGCATGGTTCTGATCGAATGATTCCTAAAATGTTATTAGGTATGGGGATGAGTACAGCTCTAGCTGTTATTTATAGCACCATCGCCCATTGGTGTTTATTCTGGAAAGTCCATCAGCGCCATGTCTGGACGGCTGGTATCATTGGGGGCTTGGTCTTTTTGCCAGTGGTCTTTGGGGCATTAGTTAACGCTGGTAGCCGTAGTGACCACCATCTGGCCTTCCTATTCTCACCATTCCTCTGGACTAGTATTCGACAAGTGCCTGAATTCGTCAGCTTTGGCGTTTTCGTAGCCTTGTTCGGTGCCATGATTTGGTTGAATCTGCGGCTATGGCGCGTTCTTAAAAAAATTGGGCGGAGTGAAAGCTTCCAGTATTTAGCGACAGCCTCAAATTAACTAGCACGGCATTGGCCACTGACAAAAAAAGCGATCGACTGTTAATCGATCGCTATCACTCACAAACACTAAATCTGTAACTATTGGCTGATGGGTACCGCTGTGACATCAACAACTTGAGTGGTGCTGGCTACGTTCGGCTCAGCGACCCGATTGCTTTTTTCTTTCAGCTTAGCTGTAGCTATTTGAGACAGTTCTGATACCAACATGCCGATTAGCACAGTGTCGTCTAACCAGCCCACGATGGGCAAAAAGTCAGGAGCAATATCAAGTGGACTAACAAGATAGACAACCGAGGCTAGAACCACCCACCAACGATACTGGGGGTTTTGGAGCAGACCACGATACCAGTTGTAGAGAGATTGAAGGGAGAAGTTCATGTCTTAATTTACTTGCTTAGTTCAACAATTACAATATTCGCAGGTATTTTTGTAGTTATGGTTAGGTAAACATCACCTTCTTAGTCGTGGATACCGCCAAATGACCTGAAGGGCTAAGTTTTATCAGAGAAAGTCGCCTTATTGAAGTAAGGTAGTACGAATGGACTTATACTGAAGGCGCTAGCAAAATATTTGAATAACTGGCTGCTATGAGAATACTGCATTTATCTGACGTTCATATGGGCAGCGGCTTTGCTCATGGGCGGGTGAATCCAGCCACCGGACTGAATACGCGCTTGGAAGATTTTATTAAGTCCTTAACTGCTTGTATCGATCGAGCCATTCAAGAACCCGTAGATGTGGTGCTGTTTGGCGGCGACGCTTTTCCGGATGCTACGCCTGCGCCCTACATCCAAGAAGCCTTTGCCAGCCAATTTCGGCGACTAGCCGAACATCAGATTCCCACCATTCTATTAGTGGGCAACCACGATCAGCACGCTCAAGGCCAAGGCGGTGCCAGCCTATCTATTTATCGCACCTTGGGCGTACCAGGGATTATTGTGGGCGATCGGCTCACTACTCACCGGATTGATACCAGTAACGGCCAGTTGCAAGTTTTGACAATTCCCTGGATTAATCGATCGACTTTACTGACTCGTCCCGAATCCGAGAAACTCTCATTGAGTGAAGTGAATGAACTGCTGCTTAGTCGTTTAGAACCAGCTCTGGAAGGAGAAATTCGCCAGCTCGATCCCAATATCCCCACTATTCTCCTCGGTCATTTAATGGCCGACAATGCCAGACTCGGGGCTGAGAAATTGCTGGCAGTTGGCAAAGGCTTTAGTATGCCAGTCTCGATGCTAACCCGGCCTTGCTTTGACTATGTGGCGCTCGGCCATGTCCATCGCCACCAAAACCTCAACAAATCCAATAATCCGCCAGTGGTTTATCCCGGCAGCATCGAGCGAGTAGATTTCAGTGAAGAAAAAGAAGACAAGGGCTATGTGCTGATTACGATCCAACCGGCGGTGAGTTCAGTACTCACGCCCGGCGATCGATCTTTTGCAGTGGCATGGGAATTCTGTACTTTACCAGTGCGGCCTTTTGTGACGGTCAAAGTAGATGCCAGCAGTGCTGAAGATCCCCAAGCCCTGATTTTACAGGCAATCGACAAAGCCCAGCTCGAAAATGCGGTGGTAAGGTTGGTTTATCAGATTACCCCCCAGCAAACTGAGCTAATTAGTACTCCCCAGCTTCATGAACTGTTATTGATCGCCCATAGTTATACCATTCAGGCTGAGTTAATCAGTCAGCTCACCCAGCCCCGTTTGCCAGAATTAGGTTGTAGCGCCAGCAGTCCGATCGATGCCTTGACAACTTACCTGGATAATCGTCCTGATTTAGTGGCTATTAGTACGGCTATGCTGGCTGCTGCTCAGGATTTGTTGGCTAAAGACGATGTATTATCAGAAGAATTGCTAGTAGAAGCGGCGACACCATAACCATGGAAAACTTTAACTGGGGAAAACTCCAAAATGGCTCAGATCTTCGTGGCGTTGCCCTAGAGGGCGTTGTTGGCGAACAGGTCAATCTCACGCCAGCTATTGCCACGGTTCTTGGTCAGTCCTTTGCTGATTGGCTCAGACAAAGAGTTGGCAAACCTAGCGCAGAATTAACGATTGCGATCGGACGGGATAGTCGCCTCTCGGGGCCAGCGTTAATGCAAGCCGTGGCCAAGGGCATCACCGCCATGGGCATTGCAGTGTATGACTTTGAGCTGGCTTCCACCCCAGCCATGTTTATGAGTACCATTACTCCTGGTTTTGAGTGCGATGGAGCGATTATGCTCACGGCTAGCCATTTACCGTTTAATCGCAATGGCTTAAAGTTTTTTACGGCTCAGGGCGGTTTACAAAAAAAAGATATCACCGATATCTTGGTATTAGCTGCTGCTAATAATTTCGGTCTGGCTGCTGCCCCTGGTTTAATTA
Organism: Synechococcales cyanobacterium; assembly: GCA_043755575.1. Classification (GTDB taxonomy): domain Bacteria; phylum Cyanobacteriota; class Cyanobacteriia; order Cyanobacteriales; family Chamaesiphonaceae; genus JAAFHZ01. Next base: position 3,499 of record JAYUSR010000004.1, on the reverse strand, counting down.
CTGTGCATGACTTTATGTCAGTTTATGCCCAGCAACTAGTTACCAAAATTCGGGAAGGAGTCAAGCATCCCGATAATTTTGCACAGCCCTTGGCCGGATTAAAAATTGTAGTAGATGCCGGTAATGGTGCCGGTGGATTTTATGTCGATCGAGTGTTGCAGCCGTTGGGCGCAGATACGACTGGTAGCCAGTTTCTAGAACCTGATGGCACCTTTCCCAATCATATACCTAATCCGGAAGACCCCGTAGCCATCCAATCGATTTGCCAAGCAGTTATCGCCCATCAAGCTGATTTCGGCATTATCTTTGATACCGATGTTGATCGGAGTGGCGCGGTTGATCGATCGGGCAAAGAACTCAACCGCAATCGGTTAATTGCTCTCATGGCTGCGATTGTCCTCCAAGAACATCCTGGCTCGACGATCGTGACCGATTCAATTACTTCTGATGGTTTGACCCAGTTTATCGAGCAAGAATTGCAAGGCCAGCACCAGCGCTTTAAGCGGGGCTACAAAAATGTCATTGAGGAATCAATGCGGCTAAATCAAGCTGGACAAGCATCCTGGTTAGCGATCGAAACTTCTGGACATGGGGCATTGAAAGAAAACTATTTTCTGGATGATGGTGCTTATCTAATCAGTAAATTGCTGATCGAACTAGCTAAGTCGCAACTAGCTGGAAAATCTTTACCAGATTTAATTGCTAATTTGCCAGAGCCGAGCGAGAGTAGTGAATTTCGGATCAAAATTACAGCGGATGATTTTAAAGCTTATGGGACTCAAGTAATCGAGCAGTTGTCAAGTTTTGTCGCCAGTCAACCAGACTGGCAAATGATGCCTAACAACTATGAAGGTGTGCGTATTTCCTGCCCGTCAGCGGCGGAATTGGGCTGGTGCTTATTGCGCTTATCACTACATGATCCGGTGATGCCCCTGAACATTGAGTCTAACGTCCCCGGTGGTGTTGGCCAAATCCGCGATCGACTTCTGGCATTTTTTCAAAATATGGAATCTCTCGACTTATCAGCACTAGCTGCTAATTAGATTTTCAAATTGCTTAGCTCTGGTCAGTTGGTAACGACTGAATATCTTTGGCCAGCTGCTGAAGATGCTGCTCTCGATCGATCATCATCGAGCCTGGTTCAACATTGACAGCCGCTAACATTTTTTTCCAGCGATAAACCCAATCGTGTCTCAGCAGCGAGTTAACAACATTACGCCGCCGAATCCTTTCCAATCTCTCTGGTTGAGCATCTAAATCGGCGATAGCGGCCAGAATATCTTGATTGCGAGGATCGACTTTGATCACAACATCTTCCCAATCAAAATATTGGGAGAAGATATCACTAGTTGGTGGCATCCCCAGCATAATCGTGCCAGCGGCGGCTCCTTCAAAGAAGCGACTACCCATTTCTTGAGATTTACCAATAGTCGCTGCTTCATCGAATTTAGCAAAATAGTTGATACTATAACGGCTTCTTTGCAACAGACTAATCAACTTTAGGCGATGTTCCAGATGATTTTCTATTTTTAGAGCCTGTTTTTTGATGGTGTCATAGTAATAAAACAAGTTGCTGCTTTGAGCCTTTCCAACCAGAGGTTCATGAACTTGTGGTGCCCGACGACCGAGCGAACAAACATCGATCAAACGTTCGGGTGGATTGGGATAAGGGCAGAATTTAAGTGCGTCTACCCCAAAAGGAATATGGCTGACCGGTCGATCGATCACGCTACTCAACCTGGAATGGCAATAGTCAGAGCTGACAAAAATATGATCGAAGTTGCGGAACGGTTCTTGCAACAGTCGCCAGTTGCTTAAGTCCGGTTCAAACATTTCGGTAATATAACAGGCGGTATGCCGACATTGATCGCGCCAGCCCTGAATCAAGCCGATTGATTGCAGATCCCAAGGAACATTTACAACTACCAATAACAAATCATATTCATGATCAATGACAAACTCTTGGGGGTACGGGGTGATTTTTTCGGCCAACCGCTCTGATCGACCCACGTATTTGGCTAAACGGTAAAGCTTCCGCAGGGAATCGTAAGTATTGACCGGGGCAAATAAATCGGCTTCTTCAAAATCGCAGATCAAGTCTTCAAACTCGTAAAGAGCACAACTGGCGGCATCGGAGTTAAAGCCGCGCATGGAAGCAACCAGAATGCGAGCTGATTTTTTTTTATTAATGTGAGAAGAACTGGTGGACATATTGCTAGAAAATCACCCAGGATTTAAGTTAGATAGATGCAATTACTGGACAAAGCAGTAAGCGGCTGGTCAGAATTCCAGTATTTCCATCTTATGTCTAAGTTAGACCACTTCACCAAAGCACAAAATCAAAACCGTTTCTATAGATTAGTTTTCATTAGTGGGCAGGGTGACGGTAATAGTAGTTCCTACGTTGATTTTGCTCTCGATCGATATTTCTCCGCGATAACGGTGGGTAATAGCTTGGACGATCGACAGCCCCAAACCAGAGCCGCTGCTTACATTCCCGGCGGTTGACCTAGCTGGATATACCCGATAAAAACGGTCTAACAGCCTCGGCAAATCAGCCTCCGCAATACCAATGCCTTGATCTTGCACCTGTACCTGCAAGATTAGTGGACTAGATTTGGGTACGGCTTGGAGATGAATTGAAACCACCGACACAGTTTGGGCTTCAGATTGCTCTGGAGTATACTGCACCGCATTGGTAATCAAATTGGTAAAGAGTCGGGCTAACTCATCCCAATCACCCATCACATTAAATTCTGGCGGGTGATCAGCGATCTCGATCTGAAGCTGAATGCCTTTAGCTATAGCTGTTAACTGCTGTTCTTCCATTACTTCTACGAGTAGAGCATCCAGCGGAATTTGCTCGGCTTTAATCGGGGTGCTGCTGTCTTGGCGCGCTAAAAACAGTAAATCATCCACTAGTCGGCCTAGTCGGCGGGTCAGGCGTTCAATTACTTGCAGTTGCTGTCGCTGTTCGGTGGGTAGTTGGGCATTAGTCGCTAAAGCCACCTGGACATTAGTTTGAATAGTAGCCAAAGGATTACGTAATTCATGAGAAGCATCTGCCGTAAACTGCTTGAGTTGCTGATAGGAAGCCTTGATTGGTTCCATCGCCAAGCCAGAAAGAAACCAACCTACTGCCGAGACGGCGATCATCATCAATGATGTTCCAACTAATAAATCTACCAGTAAGAGTTGGCTGGGCTTAGTCACTTCAAACCAAGGATGACTGACCCGCAGCCAGCCTAAGGTTTGCTGATGAAAACGCACTGGCTGAGTAATTTGACGCAGAAGATGATTGGGAGCTATGGAAGTGGTTTCACCATTGGCATTGTGGTGCAGTGGTGCCTGAAGTGGCTCTGGCCAAGTTGACCACAACAATTTGTCTTGCAGGTCAAATAGTTCTAGATCAATGTGATCATCTTCTAAATCAGCAAAATTATTGTGAAAACTCTCGGCCACATCGATTTGACCCTGCCGATCGATCGCGATCGATCGC
>JAYUSR010000003.1:0-8690 GCA_043755575.1 Synechococcales cyanobacterium | reverse complement strand
GAGATATGGGCAAAACCTTGGCTGTGAGCCGCTACAGAAACTTCTCTTCATAAGTGCTAGGATTACTTGAGAATAAAGAGAAAAGTGCGAAGGAAATAAATATAAATGGCAGAAATTAATAAGTCAATATCCTTTGATGGTCGGGATATCAGGCTTAAGGTCGGCTTATTGGCTCCTCAGGCTGGCGGCAGTGTACTAATTGAATCTGGTGAGACTAGTGTACTAGTAACTGCTACCCGCTCTAAAGGCCGAGATGGGATTGACTTTCTCCCTTTGTTGGTGGACTACGAAGAAAGACTTTATGCTGCTGGACGTATTCCCGGTGGTTTTTGGCGGCGGGAAGGTAAACCCCCTGAAAAAGTGACACTTACTTGTCGGTTGATCGATCGACCCATGCGGCCACTTTTCCCCCATTGGTTGCGCGATGATATCCAAATTGTGGCCACCACTATGTCTTTGGATGAGTTGGTGCCTCCTGATGTGTTGGCAGTAACCGGGGCTTCGATCGCTACCCTAATCGCCCAAATTCCTTTCATGGGTCCGATGGCCGCTGTGCGCGTTGGTTTGGTGGGCGATGATTTTATTATTAATCCTACCTATCGCGAAGTCGAAGTAGGTGATTTGGATTTGGTAGTGGCTGGTTCACCGGACGGGGTGATCATGGTAGAAGCTGGTGCTAATCAGTTGCCAGAGCAAGACATTATTGAAGCGATCGACTTTGGTTATGAAGCTGTCCGGGATTTGATTCAAGCACAACGCGAGTTGATTGCGGAACTGGGTATTGAGATTGTGACTGCCGAACAACCAGTTGTTGATCCTACTTTAGAGAACTTTATCGCCAAGCAAGCTACTCAGCCTGTCCAACTAATTTTGGCTAAGTGTGAGCCCGATAAAAAAGTACGGGACAAAGCTTTAGATGAAGTGAAAGCTGAACTGGTGAGTTCGATCGCCGCTTTGCCAGAGAATGATCAGGTTGTTATGGCCGCCGCCGCTAATAGTCGCGTTGTAGACAGCCTATTCAAATCGGTCACTAAAAAGCTGATGCGTCAGCAAATCATCGAGCAAGGCTTGCGGGTGGATGGTAGAAAGCTCGATCAAATTCGACCAATATCTTGCCAAGTGGGCTTATTGCCTCGGCGGGTACATGGTTGTGGTTTATTCAATCGCGGTTTGACCCAGGTGTTGTCGATTTGCACCTTGGGTACACCCGGCGATGCTCAAGACTTAGCTGATGATCTGCATCCCGAAGGTAGCAAGCGCTATATCCATCACTACAACATGCCTCCTTACTCAGTTGGTGAAACTAAGCCCATGAGATCGCCCGGACGGCGGGAAATTGGACATGGAGCTTTAGCGGAGCGTTCTTTGTTACCAGTGCTGCCTTCTAAGGAAGAATTTCCCTACGTTTTGCGGATTGTATCCGAAGTCTTGTCCTCTAACGGCTCCACTTCAATGGGTTCAGTTTGTGGTTCAACGTTGTCGCTAATGGATGCGGGCGTACCGATCAAGAAACCGGTCAGTGGCGCGGCGATGGGTTTGATTAAAGAAGGTGATCAAGTCCGCATTCTGACTGATATTCAAGGAATCGAAGATTTCTTGGGTGACATGGACTTTAAAGTTGCTGGTACCGATGCGGGTATTACTGCTCTGCAAATGGATATGAAAATCACCGGTCTGCCCTTGGAGACCATTGCTGATGCTATTCAACAGGCTCGGCCTGCTAGACTGCACATTCTCGAAAAAATGATGGAGGCGATCGATCAGCCCCGCACCGAGATGTCTCCCTATGCGCCACGTCTGCTCACCATCAAAATTGAGCCAGAATTTATTGGCTTGGTGATTGGACCTGGTGGTAAAACGATTAAAGGCATTACTGAAGAAACCGGCGCCAAAGTTGATATTGAAGATGACGGCACTGTAACCGTCTCGGCGATCGATCAAGAAAAAGCGAAACGGGCGATCCTTATGGTAAAAGCTCTAACCCGCCGTCTGCATGAGGGTGATGTTTATGTGGGTCGGGTCACTCGGATTATTCCGATCGGAGCCTTTGTCGAGATTCTGCCTGGTAAAGAAGGCATGATCCACATTTCGCAATTGGCTGACTACCGTGTTGGTAAAGTCGAAGATGAAGTGGGCGTTGGTGATGAAGTCGTTGTCAAAATTCGAGAATTAGACAATAAAGGCCGGGTAAATTTAACTCGTTTGGGAATTCATCCCGATGAAGCCGCTGCTGCCCGTGAAGGTCGTAACGATTAGACCGTAGCTGCACTGATCAAAAACTAAAAGGTGTATGTCTTCACATACACCTTTTTTGGTCGGACTAGCAATTCTTTCAATGATGTTGGGTAATCTTTATTTAGGTGGAGAGCATTCCTTGATGAGGATGTCTAAAAACTCAAGCCAAACGGCTGAAAGGCTTGTTCTTTCTGCGCAGGGCAAGCGCTGAAATCCTTGTTCACCAGTGGTTAGTCACATTTATTAGACATTCTCTAAGAGAGGTCGCTCAAGATGATATTTGAGTAGATATGTCATAATAAGTGGTGAAACTCCTTCTGAAAAACTCCTAAGAAACTAGTTAATTAAAAATTTAGTTAGTTTCTACTGTTTTATATATTGATCCTTTAAGATATAGCTAGTTTTATTCACAATGACTGAATCTAATTACCAACCGGATTACAGTTTAGACACAATTGATGAATTGGGTCTGGGAAATATTAATAATTCGGATAGTCCTCCCAACTATGCGGAGAGCCTTTTTTCGACTGTCGATGATGCTACTATGGTTAGCCGATTTGCTCGAGGCAAAAAACGCCAAATCCGTAACCATAATTTGATCATTACTTATGCTCATAACTCTTTGCAACTCTCTACTCCAGAGGGTGAGCTGGTTGCCATTAATAAAATTTCCGATAAGCTGCACTATATCTTGATTAAGCAAGACTCTGCTTATTGGGATTTTATTCACAATATTGTTCTTCCCTATAACTTTGTTCCGATCGATAATAATCCCAGTCATCGTGGTTTCTTCCGCTACCAAAAATATCAAATTCCCTCTGGCTATCAGTTAAAGTACACGGACAGTCAAGAAATACATTCCTTTTGGCAAGATAATTTTATTCACTATGAACAAGATCTGAAGTTGGATTTATTATTTCTCCATAAATCTAAGTGGTATCGGGTACAAGAAATTACCACCCAGAACGAATACGTTTCTTTTCGAGCAGTAGCAGGAACAGTGAAATTGCCGATTGGCTTGCAAGTAGCTTGGATTTATCGGTTGATAGAACCCACCGAAGAGGCGACTAAAGACAGAGATCGTCATGATCCTAATATTCAGCCGCCAGTTGCTAAATTCGGTGAAAATGATTTGATTGATAAGTTGATTTCTAAACTTGGTGTAGAGCCAGACGGTAACAAGAAATCAGGGATGGTTGGCGACCTGAAGATGGATGTTGAAGCACTGGCTTTATTTGAGCAAGTGTTTAGTGGGCAGTTTGTCCCGCAGCTTTCTGAAGATCTACATCAGCAAATTTTGGATCTGCAAGTTTCGGTGATGGGCATCCTGGAAAATTACTTAGAGCATGGTGAGACGATCACTAAAACAGAAGTTATTAATGACGATGGTGGCAATAGAATTAGTGAGAAAACTATTACGACTAATCGGGGTTGTCCGCGCTGGGTGGTGGAAACCATTATGCAGGTTACTGATGTAGAAACTGTTACCAATCAACCTAAAGCATAAGGGCGCATTCGCAGTAAAATGTAGTGCGAACCTATAGAGATTGAACGTGCGTAAAGTTATCATTGCTGGCAACTGGAAAATGTTTAAAACTCAGGCTGAGGCCACTGAGTTCTTACTGAAGTTTTTGCCACTGACCGAAGAAACTCCTACCGAAAGGGAGATTCTGCTATGTGTGCCTTTTACCGACTTGACTGTTGTCAGCAAGACCCTCCATGGTAACTTAGTGCGCTTGGGTGCTCAAAATGTCCATTGGGAAGATGATGGTGCATACACCGGTGAGATTTCAGCGGCCATGCTTATTGAGATTGGTGTGCGCTACGTGGTGGTTGGTCACAGTGAGCGGCGACAGTATTTTGGTGAAACTGATGAAACTGTTAATAAGCGTCTGAAAAAATCTCAGGAAAGTGGCTTGATTCCTATCTTGTGCGTAGGTGAAACTAAGGAACAGCGTGATGCTGGTACCACTGAGCGGGTGATTAGTCAGCAGCTCAAGGCTGGTTTGGTCGGTGTAGATCAGCAAAACTTGGTAATTGCCTATGAGCCAATTTGGGCGATTGGTACTGGGGACACCTGTGCGGCGATCGAAGCCAATCGGGTGATTGGTGTGATTCGTTCTCAACTCAGCAATCCTCATATCACCATTCAGTATGGGGGATCAGTGAAGCCGGATAACATTGATGAAATTATGGCACAGCCAGAAATTGATGGTGCTCTAGTAGGAGGATCTAGTCTTGATGCTGCTGGGTTTGCGCGAATTGTCAACTATGCCAAAGCTTGAATTCGCCTAGCTTCCTTAAGCTCTAAAGGGGCTTGAGATAGGCTACCGCTAACTTGCTAATGATCACTTTGTTGTTGTCGTGATCAGTTAAACAGAAGTAATCGGCATCCTGCCAAAATAGTTCTCCACTAAGGACGTCGCCGGTTACTAGCTTTAGTTCTAATTTAGATTTTTCTTTAATTAGCTGCTGGATTTGGCGGGTGCTGGGTTGGTTGATATCGAGTTCGGGCATGGTTAAAATTTAGAATGAGCTGAATTAAGGATTTAAGTACTTATGTCGATCGAATTTACCAAGTATCAAGGTTTGGGTAATGACTTTATTCTAGTAGACAATCGGCATCAGGCTACCCCTTGCCTGACTCCGGAGCAAGCTGTGAAGTTGTGCGATCGACATTTTGGGATTGGTGCTGATGGAGTAATTTTTACTTTGCCTGGTCAGGATGGCAATGATTACACCATGCGAATTTTTAATTCTGATGGTTCGGAGCCGGAGATGTGCGGCAATGGGATTCGCTGCTTGGGTAAATTTATTGCTGATCTCGAAGGTCAAGGCCATCAGGGCGTGACTTATAAAATTCATACCTTAGCGGGTGTGATTATTCCTGAAGTTCTAGCTGATGGTCAGGTGCGGGTGGATATGGGCGAGCCACGTTTGAGTGCGGCGGAAGTTCCGACCACCTTGGGTGAGAAAGACGGGCAGGTGGTCAACCAAAACCTGGAGGTGGCTGGTCAAAACTATCTAGTGACCTGTGTGAGTATGGGCAATCCTCACTGCATGATCTATGTGGATGATTTGGCCACTGTGCCTTTGTCTGATATTGGACCGCAGTTTGAGCATCATCCCGCTTTTCCACAGTGCACTAATACTGAGTTTGTGGAGTTAGTTCGTTCGGACTATGTGAAGATGCGGGTCTGGGAGAGAGGTGCTGGGATCACTTTGGCCTGTGGTACCGGGGCTTGTGCGACGGTGGTAGCTGGCGTTTTGACTGGCCAGAATGATCGGATTTGTGCGGTGGAGCTACCGGGGGGCTGTTTGCAAATTGAATGGTCAGCTGCCAATAATCATGTTTACATGACTGGGCCAGCGACAGTTGTTTTCCAAGGGAAAATCAGTATTGGCTAGTTTGCTGCGCGTCGAAAATTTAGCTTATGTCTTGCCTTACCGGTCTATTCTGCAACCCCTGACTTTTGAGGTGGCGGCGGGAGAGATGGTTATCGTAACAGGAGCTAGTGGCGTTGGCAAAACGCTGTTGCTGCGGCTACTTAACCGTTTGACTGAACCCAGTGGCGGCAATGTCTATGTGGCAAATCGAGATTATCGGCTGTTTTCAATGCCACAGCTCCGTCATCAAATTGCTTTGGTCAGTGCGAATCCAAACTTGTTCGGGATGACCGTACAAACAGCTTTATTGTATCCATTGCAGCTTCAACGCCTTTCTGCACTGGACGTGAAACAACGGCTCGCGAAAGTGTTAGAGCAGATGCAGATTTCAGCGAGTTGGTTGCCCTTGCGAGAGTCGCAGTTATCGAAAGGTCAGTGTCAGTTAGTATCTTTGGCGCGGAGTTTAATCCTCCAGCCACAAATATTATTGTGGGACGAACCGACCAAATATTTGGATGAGATGTGGGTGGAACGAGTTCGATCGATCGCTTTAGAGCAAGGTCTGGCGGTGGTAGCTACTAGTAAACGAGTTGACACTTTTACTGGCCGGGTGTTGTATTTATCTGCTGGTCAACTAATTTGGGATCAATCGGCTGTGAATTGGGACGAGCTAGAGGTAGGAACTTTACAATCAGAAGCCACCGATTGGTAATTTCAGGCGTATCTTTCGTCTTACTATTTTGGGAGAGCATCACTAAGCCATCATACTTGAGATCTCTCAATGATTTTGCTGGAGAGACGACTTTATACTACCATGTAGAAAATTGTGAACATAACCAAGATTTCGGTATTCTGCCCATTGGTATTGTATTAATACTAGACCTTCTTTTCAGCCCTCACTAATAGTTTTTGCCTAGGATAAGTTTTGCAAGAGATATTTGACTTGCTTGCTGTCACTACGTTTGAATTACACTGGTAGTATTGATGAAGAATAAATTAATCTAACTTTATTTAAGATTATTTTTTACGCATGAAGAAATTTTTTTACCTACTGGTGCCGAGCAGCTTTCTTTTCTCTGCTGGCTGTGCCACAGCGAGTAACGCATTCAATAGCTCACCTTTTCAGAATACGAGCCTTGATTACGAAGAAACCCCGATTCCGACTCAAGTAAGTGTCTTGCCTAACGCGCTAACTGCTTCAGAATTAAGTTTGGACGACGCTCTGAGTCAAGGGGAGCAAAAAAAATTGACTGGGGAGGCTACTCTAGCACAGAGTGATAAAGAGGTCGAGCCTGCCCCTCTTCCTGACACTCCACCAGGTGTGCAGAATGAACCAATTGAGCCTCAGCCCTCTATACTGCCGCCGCCGTCAGCCGTAGATCAAGACTCCAAGTTTGCTCCTGCTGCTCCACCCTTGAACAACCCCGTTCAGGCTCCTACTGTTTCGACCGATCCTCGCTATTTGACAGCGCCACGTGCTCTGCAACCCAATCAAGTTGGCACTTTTAATACTCAGATTCCGATTAACGAAATAATCACCAACCATTTATTCAACTACGATCTCACTACCGGCGTAAGGTTTGGAGATAGTCGTGATACTACGATTGGTCTGAATGCCACCAAGCTTTTTTCTCCTTATATCGAAGAAAGTATTTCTAAGGATCGGGTCTATCGCACTGAGTACAACAATACCTACGTGCAAGCCAAGACGGTGCGTCAAGATCGAAACAGTACTTATACTTTGGGTGCGACCCAAGCGAGTGTGCGTGAAGATCAAGTATTCTCCCCTTCTCTCAGTCTTGGTCGGGTGCGTCAAGTTCTAGTCAGTAATGGTGAGCAATCTGGAATTGGTCGCACAGTGCGAGGCTTAAGTTATGCTTTCAGTGACCGAAATGCGCTGATAAATAGCGGTTTTCAGGTGTTAACAGAGATTTTGCCTAATGCTGAGCCTTCTCTCAGTCCTGGCCAGCCCGATAAGCCATTTATTACCAATGGCAACTTAATTCAAGCTGCTAATAATCTGCGGGTGCCAGAGAATAGTTTTACGGCCTATAGTGCTGGCTGGGGCTATGCTCTCAATCCCAACAATACCAAATCTATCTCTCCCCCAGCTAACTACAATGCTTTCTGGGTTGGTCTTTCCCCCATGACGGAACGGAGTGCCACAGCAACTAATGGAACTGATACAGATCCGTCCGTCCTCCGCTTACGGGAGAGAACTGATTATTATCCTCATGTCAGTTTTACGGGGAATACCACTACAGCAGACTCTATCTTTAGATACTATACTGGCGCGATGTTTAATACTGGTCTCACCCCCTTGGGTGGTACAAACAACGCTCTGCAATCTAAAGCCTATGGCGGCATCGATTTTAGTACTGCTAGCAGTGGTGGGCTAAGCTATAACGCCAGTTTGATTGGCTACACTAACTCCGATCCTGATACCTATAGCCGGGCTTCAGCTAATGTTAGCCAAAGAATTAATATGAACAGTAATCCAGCCTATAATTTCACCTTGTCGGCTGGTGCTAACTATGCTTTCGATGGTAGTAGTATCGTTGATAATCAGGTTTTTAAACCTGGGGCAAGCTATATCAATACTGGTGGAACCTTGAATTTAGGTGATATTTCGTTCAATACGACTTATTATGTTCCAAATAGTTTTCCGGACTCGATTCAAAGTCTGCTTTCTACTAGTTTTGCTTGGCGCATTCAGAACAACTTAGCCGTCTCGGCCTACTATACTCCCGTGAATGATAATCAATCAAGATCGCCTTATGGAGCCAATGCTTCATTTAAGGTTGGTTCTGATCCTAATAGTCCCAGTCTAATTCTGGACTGGAAACGGGTGGAAAATAGCGTTGGTGCCCAAACTGCTCGCGAAAATGTGTTTGGGGTGTTTCTGCGCTTTGGGGAGTCTTTTACCCCACCTAAATTAAATCCATAGATATTTGGAAGTATTAGTTTTGTTTGCGCTCAACTTTTTGCTAGTTAGTTGAGTGCGAATGATTATGGGATATCGATCGCTTCTGGAGTTTAGCCTAGATTCTTCATGAAGAATCTAGGCT
>JAYUSR010000002.1:0-2924 GCA_043755575.1 Synechococcales cyanobacterium | reverse complement strand
ATTTGATAGGTATCGCGGTTTACTTCGTCTCTGGGGGTGGCGGTTAATCCTAGCAAGAGGGAGTCGAAATGGTCGAAGAGATAGCGATATTTTTTGTAAACGCTGCGGTGGGCTTCGTCGATAATAATTAAATCGAAGTAGCCCGAGCCAAATTTTCTACTCTGTCCAGAGATTTTATCAATGGCATTCATGATTGTGGGATAGGTAGAAAAGACGATATTTGCCCCTGCAATGTCTTTTTCTTTAACGAGGTTTACGGTTGTGGCATTGGGTAAATGTCTGGTGAATGCCCGTTTAGCTTGGATGACTAGGCTGGTACGATCGGCTAAAAATAAAACTCGTTTAATCCAGTTGGCATTGATCAGCAGATCGGCAATGGCGATCGCGGTTCTGGTTTTTCCGGTGCCAGTTGCCATTACTAATAGGGCTTTACGGCTTTTCTGGCTATAGTTGTCTCCGATCCGGCGAATGGCTTCGGTTTGGTAGCTGCGTCCAGCAATAGTGGCATCTGGGATTGCTAAATGGAGCGGTTTGCTGTTGGTACGTCGCCAGATCAGGCGTTGTAGTTCGTCTTTTTTTAGAAAGCCATAAATTTCGCGGGGTGGGTAGTTGTGGTCATCCCAAATATAGGTTTGATTGCCGTTGCTATAAAAAATTACTGGCCGCTGCTGAAATTTCTGCTCTAAGCAATCAGCATAGAGTTTGGCTTGCTGCTTGCCTTCATCAGCACTTCTACTGGTACGTTTGGCTTCGATCACCGCTAGGGGTAAGCCGTTGTCATCCCACAAAACGTAATCGATCGAACCTGTACCGGAGGGGTTAACCGATTTGGGCATTCCGGTGACTGGGTATTCTATCGAGTCTGGATGAGTCAGATCCCAGCCCATTTCGCGGAGCAAGACATCGATCAGGTATTTGCGGGTGTTGGTTTCGTTGTAGTTATGGAGGTCGGGGACTTTGGTGTTGGTTTGTTTGAGGGCGGCAATTTCGGTTTTGAGTCGATCGAGTTCGGCGGCGGTTTGTTGTTCTCGCTCTAGGGCGATCGTTTTCATTTCCTCGGCTTGAGCCAGTTGGGTTTCAAGGGCTTGGAGTTGAATTAAGGTGAGTTCGGTGGTGCCGCTGGCTTGGGGAATAAGCTGGGGGTTAAAGTCGATTTTCTCTAGAGTCTGTCTATTGGGGCTATAAGACCGACAGAGCCAATAAAGAAAGTGGAATAGTTCTTCGATCAGGTGGAGAGAATCGCTGGCACGAACAGGGTTCGATCGATGGACGGCCATGTTTCCCATTTTTTGGATGGTGCGCAGTTTCGGAAAGATGTTAGGGCTGAGGTTGTCTTGAAAGGTCTGTTCGTGAATGAGGGCGCTGAGGTTGTTGTTGTCGTAGGGGAGTTGCAGGTAGGGATCGTTGGCGTAGAGCCAGTGAACGGCTTGTTCGAGGGTGTAGCGAATGTAGAAACAACTGGCTCGGGGGGTGCTATGCACCAAGTTTTCGGCATGGGTGGCATGGTCGAAGATTTGGGGAAAGTTGGGTTTAAGAAAGTCGAAGTTGCTGGGCATTGCGGCATGGGGGTGGGGTCGTTAGCAGTTGAAGCAGCCTATTCCATTGATGTTAAAAATGTCTGAATGCGGATAATCGGGATCTGCCGGAATGGATGAAGTACTAACAAATCTTCATCTCCAGTCACGATCGAATCTGCCTCACCGCTGATTGCTAGTTCTAAATACTTGTTATCTTTTGGGTCTCGACATTCATCGATTTGCGCGGTGATTTCCACAAACTTGAGCAGTCCCAGCAATTCATCCAGGAATGTTTCTCGCTTGGCTCGATTGCTATATTGATCGAATTTAGATCGCAGTAAGACTTCTGATAATTCGGCGAAAACATCGTTAGACATTAAAACTATGCCAGTGGAGATCGCCAGATTAAATGCCTGACAAGCTTTACCTTGGGGCGACAGCACCGAACTAACTATGACATTGGCATCTAGCACCAACCTCTGTTGCCTAAGGGTCATTTAGAATTGACTCCAAAATGTCTGGGGTTAGTCCATTGGCGGCTGCTTCGTTACCGATATCGTTCATTGTTTGTTTGAGCCGGTCGATCGCATCTTGTCTGTTACCTGTGGCAGATCTGAGCATCAAGCCAATCCGACTAGCAATTTGCGCTCGTTGAGTTTCTGTCGCACTCCGATAAGCTTCAGCAACCTCTGATGATACTTCAACGGCAATCTTTTCTATCGCAGCCATAGTTTTATATTCCTTTAATGGTCGGGTCGATATCCAATAACATGAATATATCTACTCAGCAGTTTTCTGCCATTCTTGTCCCAGGCGAACGGCTTCATCAAAGTCAGGATCATTTTCAAAGCTGCCTGCTACTTGCAGCCACCAGGGAGATGTTGGTTCGGGCTTAAGGGAGTTAGCTAGCAGTTTTTTCATCTGGGCTAGTTCTGTTTCTAGGGTAGCAACGCGGTTTTGGAGTTGCGGCTGTTCTTGGAGTTGTGGAGGTGTCATAGGATTCTGGCATGGGGTCACATACCAATAAGTCTAACATTTCGATCGATCTGCTGAATTGGATCTAAGCGGTAGCTGATCGCAAGCTCAGATCGCCACCAAGATTGACCGCGATGGTGGAGCCTTATTAGTGCTAAAGTACTTTCCAATTATCTGCTTGAATTCAACCATGGCTCAGTATAAGCACGATCGCTTTTTTAAGTTTTATATCAAGTCTTTGTATAAAACGAAGGGAAGTACGCAGCAAAATATTCAGGTGCGCAATGACGAAGACCTGGAAATTGATCTGATGTTTATTGGCGATCGGTCTAATCCTGGCTGGGAACAGGAAGATCTAGGATTGTTCGATCGGTTGATGCAACAGCACCAGACGATTGTCATCGAGCATTACAGTTCTTATCTGGAAGGGGC
>JAYUSR010000001.1:0-29457 GCA_043755575.1 Synechococcales cyanobacterium | reverse complement strand
AGATTTTAGTAGCCGCAGCGGAAGTATTTGCCGAGGCGGGATTTGCAGCGGCTACCATTCAACAAATAGCCGATCGATCCAGTACCGCTGTCGGTTCTATTTACCAATTTTTCCCAGATAAATTAGCAATTTTCCATGCTTTATTTCAAGAACATCTGCGCCAGACAGATATCCTTGAAGCCAAATTTTTTGCTGGCGATCTAACTCGTCCGATCGTCGATTGTATTAGTGAGTATATAGATGCTTATACCAGCTACTTTGAGCAGCCAATTCCTCGCTGTATCGCTTTGCAAGACTATTTGCAGCCGATCGAAGGACTATCGGGCTTAATGGCAGATTTACCAGATCGGGTATCAACCTTAATCGAAAATCATGCCAATCTCTATCGCCAACGCAACCCCAATCTAAGCTTAGTCAAAAGCAAATTGCTCGCAGAAGTAGCGCAGCATATGTGTACCAGCTTATTTCTGCGGGCGATCCAAAGTGATGAACAGCATCGCCAAGAACTATATGCCGAGATTAAAAATGTCTTATATGTCTATCTCAATCCCCACATCGGCGACAATCTATTAGCTTTGCACAGTCAAAAGATGATCTGTCCAGATTGCCAGAGCGATCAAGTGGCTAAGAATGGTCGTCAGCAAAACAAACAACGCTACGTATGCAGGGGATGCGGACGGCAGTTTGTCGATCGATACACCGTGCGCGGCTATCCTCTAGAAATTAGGCAGCAGTGTCTCGATCTTCATCAACAAGGGGTCAGCTTTCGTGAAATCGAACGTAGTACTGGGGTTAATCACAACACTGTCATTAGCTGGGTAAAAAAAGTCTAGTCAAAGTCCGAGAGCATCTAAGTAATAAGGCACCCCTGAAAGTTGGCACAGTACTTGGACACTAGCGCCAGAGTTTATTTTCTAACTCACGGACTTGCCGTTCTAACCTGTCGATCCGACCCCGCAGTTCATCCATCTCTGACTGGCGCGGCACCCCAATATCTTGCATGGTATTGCGTAGCCAACGTTGCATCTGTTCATCTACCGAGCCTTGATCCAACTTGACTTGCTTCATGATGTCGTCAACCATATTTTTGGCTTGGTCAGGGTTAATCTTGCCATCTTTAACCAATTCCTCGCTCATTTCTCGCACTTTATCAGCGACGATCGAGGTGGTGCCAATGCCCATCATGACAATTTGTTGCAGCCAGTTATTGTTGTCCATAGGAAAAACTTGGATTTCTATACTCAGTATAAGTATTTCATGCTGTTTCGGAGGAGTTGGATATCCGAACCGATCGAAAATTGTTTTTTTATCCAGCTAGGCACAACGAAAATATGACCTGACTTTTCCTGCTAATCTTGGCATTTGACAGTGACCCCCTTATCGGAAATTCATGCACAACCGAAGCCAGTTAACTAAATGGAAGCCAGGGAGTTTAAAGCTTGGTAAGACTAAGTAAAGGCAGTGGGCTTAGTAAATTACAGCTACAGCGACCCTCGTTGTCATGGAGTTGTTGTAATAGCTCATGGCATAACCGTTCTACCTTGGTAGGATGCTAGAGATGTTCTGGCCAAAGTTTTCGGAAAAATCACCTGACTACTATGGCAGAAACTGATGGTCTAAGTTGGAAAGGAGTACAGAAGGCTCTTTCAGATAATGGTAATCCACAGTTTGGTAGCGTCGATTAAAATACTTCGCATTTTGGCTGAACGCTATCGCAACCGACGCAAACGCTTTAGTTTACGATTCAACTTAATTGCAGCAATCCTCAATTTTGAACTTGCTCTCTCTTTCTGATTCAGGTAAGAGGTCTACTATTACAAACTCACCTTTAACTACGCTGTCCCTTTGATTGCCAGATTAATATGTCATTACCGACTGACTGTTGATTTTTGTAATTTATGTGAAATGATTCAGTCTAGCTGAAAGACCACTGTAATATGGGGTAAAAAGTATTTCTAGAACTTCGCTATGGCAGACTTGATCGAGCAATCATCCCTCGCAATTGGTGACCTGAGTTGGTATTATCGGCAACAAACTCCCGCTGGGGTCGATAATCCCCCCACTGTTTTATTCCTGCATGGGGTACCGACTAGTAGCCTTAGTTGGACAGGAGTGATTCCCAAATTAGCGGAAATTGGCTGGCGGGGCATTGCCCCCGATTGGATTGGCCTGGGCAGTTCTAGTACTCCCGATAAACGAGATTTTGCCTACACCCCAAACGCTTATTTAGAGGCATTAACTTTTTTTATTGAGAAGATGCAACTCGGTAAAGTAGCAATTGTGGCACAGGGTTTTTTAGGTACGGTAGGTATTCAATATGCTCTCAGAAATCCTGACAAGATCGATCGACTATCAATCGTTGGTGCCCCAATTACAGCTACCAATAAATTACCCTGGCCACTACAACAACTCAATCTACCACTACTGGGCGAAGTCCTTTGCCAAGATCCACTCATGAGCGAAAAAATCATGGAAAAAGGCTGTAAGTTAGTTATCATAGAAGAGCTTTTAGCACAATATCGTCGCCCTTTTTTAAAGAGTTCGGATGCAGGCTTTGCTTTACTGGCAATTGTACGCAATTTACAAATAGCAGCAGTAACGACAGAAATTAGTCAAGGTTTGACTACAGCACCTTTTCCAGTCCAGCTCATCTGGGGAGCCAATGATCCGTGGCTACCTGCCGAACAAGCCCTATCTGCCGTCAAGTTGATTCCTAAAAGTGAATTAGCCACTCTTCAAGATGGCGCTCATTATCCGCAAGAGCATTGTTACCCACAGTTGAGTGAGGTGCTGATCAATTTCCTCAAACGCACAGTTTTTTAATCACGACAATTAACGATTGAGACCAACAATTAGAAAAGTAATAATCAGAGCTATGTTTCCTGTTATTTATTCTGATGATTTTTTACTCCACCAGACTGGAGCTTTTCACCCCGAAAAACCGGAAAGATTAACAGCCATTAAGTCTGCCTTAAATCAGGCCGTATGGGCTGAACAAATTGACTGGCGATCGCCTACTGCGATTGTTGATCGATCGCCACTGCTTTGGATCGAAAAAATCCATTCGCATCAATATATTCAAGCTGTCCAACATCTCAGTCAACAGGGTGGTGGAGCCATTGATGCCGACACAGTAGTCTCAGCTCAAACCTATGGTGTGGCGATGTTAGCCGTCAATGCTTGGATTGATGGCGTGGAGATCGTGATGGCCAGTGGTGAGCCAACTTTTGTCTTAGCGCGGCCACCTGGACATCATGCCGAACCAACAAGCGGTATGGGTTTTTGTATTTTTAGCAATGCGGCGATCGCAGCTACTTACGCTTTAGCGCATGGTGCCCAGCGGGTTGCGATATTAGATTGGGATGTCCATCATGGCAATGGTACCCAAGCGGTGGTGGAAAAGAATCCACAGCTAGCTTATTGCTCGCTGCATGAATTCCCCCACTATCCGGGAACCGGACGAGCTACTGAAACTGGTGTCCATCATAATATTTTAAACTTACCGATTATGGCAGGAAGTTCAATCGTAGATTATCAGCCGCTGTTTAAAACAAAAGTTATGCCATTCCTAAGAAATTTTCAGCCAGATTTATTAATCGTCAGTGCTGGATACGATGCTAACTATGATGATCCGCTGGCCAGTATTTTGCTGCAACCAGCCGATTTTGGTATTTTCACGGACTATTGCTTGCAGCTAACCCGCAAAATTGTCTTTGGTTTAGAGGGCGGTTATGATTTTGATTCTCTGGGAAAATCTGTAGTGGCCACGATTGATCGCGTATGCCTGACCTGAACCATTCGATCGCTATTAGCTTGAATAATTTCTGCCCCGCCACTGTTTCGGCGCACTCTGCGCCGACAACCAGATCCGATACCAAGCTGCCGGATCAGCGAAAGGCGACAGGAAAAAAGACAAAGGTAGCTCACCACCTGATGCTGATTCATAGGTAGGGGCGATTGCTAGTAGCAGAGCAAACCTCATCACTACTAAACCCAGATTTAAACTCAATAATCCCAGCACCTCGAAACTATGGTTGCCAGTGAAATAACAACTGATGGCTAATAGTAGCAAAATGAGTGGCAAGCCTTGCGTCGCCCCTAGCAACCACAAATCACTACGGATTTGAGTCGGACTACTAGCATCTTTCAAATCCAGCGATCGACCCCATTCTCGCCAAGTTTCGGCCATCCCCACGTACATCCGCACCTTGATTACTTGAGAACCATCCCAAAAGCCCACTTTGTAGCCAGCAGCAGCAATCTGCCGTGCCAAAGTTACATCATCACAAAAAGATCCAGCGGCTGCCGTGTAACCATCAACTGCCGCTAGTACCGAGCGCCGACAGAGAAAACATTGACCATTAGCCATCACGCGCTCGGGAGCGTTATGACGATCGCCAGCTGCCCCAAACCGATAGATCAATGTCATCAACAGCGCCGGTTGTAGCCACCATTCTCCGGGACTGGCCAAGATAAACTTAGGAGACAGAGAGACCAAATCAAATTTTTCCGCTTCCGCTGCCTGTAACAATCCGGCAATCATCCCCCATTGAGGTTGGGTATCGGCATCAATGCCCAGCACCCAACGGCTAGCCGTGGAACTAGCCAAAAAGCCATTGTGTAAAGCCCACGGGCGACCAACCCAGCCCGTTGGCAGTGGTGGATCGTTAATTAATCTGATCCTTCGATCGCGCTCAGCGTAACTTTTCACTAAATCGGGCGTGCCATCTTGGGAGTTGCTATCGACAATAATCGCTTCCCGTAATTCATAGCTTTGTTGACTTAAACCCTGCAAGCATGGCTCTAGCCTGTCCACTTCGTTCAGGGTCGGGATTACCACGCTCACTGCTCCGAGTAAATCGGGCGTAGGCACTTGGGGCTGAATCGGTGGCCGCCGCCAAGGGCCACGGAGCAGACGGGACAAGAGGATAAAGAATGCCGGGATTTGGCCAGCGAGAATTAATAGGGCAATAGCATTCTGAACGATGTTGAGGCTGGAGTTAATCAATTACTGTTTACCGCTGGATCGAGTTCTAGTGCAAGTCCTCAATATTAGGGCATTTGAGCCAAATCAGCGGAAGTTTTTGGCTATTTTAGGCAACTGCACCTAAAGGTAAGAAGTCGTCGGACACTAACTGATCTGGTACTAGTTTTAGCTCAGTCATTAATGACTCTCCGCCCAACTGGTGCCTAATTTCCACAACTGTCCATACTTCTTCCCATTGTTGAGCTATGACCATTTGCATTCGATCGATCTGCTCTGGAGAAGAACCGGCTCTGTGCTTTGATCGTAATTGGGTCATTGGTATGCACCTCTGTAAAGTTTTTAATTTGGCTTAACGCCACTCTGGTGAAAATCGTGTTGATCGTGCCGCCCACATACTGGCCGATTTAGAAATTTCCATGGGGGAGCAAGCAATAGTCTCGTCATTTTCGTTCCGATCAACAACATGCACTTCCTGCGCATCGGTGTAATGTTGCTGAGTATGGAGCATATAATTTGGGACTGCCATAATTTTGGTGGTTAGTTTTGTGGTGGTTAGATTTAATAACTTGACCCGCATGTAGTTAATATGTAGTTAAAAGTATTACTACAATATCAAACACTCATTAGCGGTAGATTCAGTGTGAATTGTTTTAACCAAAACCCTAACCACGTTAAGTGCGCTGGGTATTGCTTTCGGCATAGTCAAAGTCAACAGACCATCCACTATTTCAGCGTTTACTTTTTCTTGCTGAATTGCTGATGGCAAAGGCACTATGCGAGAGAACCTCCCATAATGGAATTCCGATCGCATCACACTTTGATCGCTAGTTAAAGGCATCTCTTCATATTCACCAGTCAAAAAAACTGTATCATCGCTAATCTGAATATCTAGACTTGCTGGCGCCAATCCGGGCACTTGAGCCTGAAGGATCAGCTCTGTTTTGGTTGCTCGTAGCTCGATCGCTGGCATCCAAGGGGTCTCTCTCATCTTAGAAAACATTCCTAGCCCTGGCTCTTCGCGCACAGTGTCATCAAATACACGATTAATTAGATAATCTAAACCATTTGGATTTTCAGTAGCTGGCAATTGAGTTGGTAACATAAGCATACTCTTCTAAATTTGTGGTTGATGATCGCTAGAATTTTGTAATCAGCTTAATTCTCCCCACCCATTGGCAGAATAGATCAAGAAGTTGAGGAACTTGTGAGGAAGTTTCTGGAATTAATAACCAATTACAGTTGTCGATGTTAAATCACCAGTTCGGTGAGGCAATATGTCACAATTCTATAGACTTGTTAAAAAAATTGGCTATGCTCGATATCCCTCAACTACTAGCGATCGAACTCGCCCTTACCCCCCATCAGGTGCAAGCCGCCCTCAAATTGTTTGCCGAAGGTGCTACGGTGCCTTTTGTTGCTCGCTACCGGAAAGAACGCACTGGCCTGATGGATGAGATTCAACTGCGGAATTTAAGCGATCGCTTTGCCTACCTCACCGAACTAGCCGATCGACAACAGGTAGTTTTGGATTCGATCACAGCCCAGGGCAAGCTCACCGACGAACTACGCCGTAAAATCACCGATTGCTTACAAAAAAATGTCCTAGAAGACCTATATTTGCCCTACAAACCCAAGCGGCGCACCAAGGCCACTATTGCTAAAGAAAAAGGCTTAGGTGCACTAGCTGATTGGATCAAAAATCTCAACCACAAATCGGCACCGCCTCAAGAGCTAGAACCTGCCGCTGCTAAATATCTCAATGCCGAAGTCACCACCACCGCAGCAGCTCTGCAAGGCGCAGCTGATATTTTGGCCGAAGAAGTGGCCGATACGGCCGAGATTCGGGCTTATCTGCGGGAATGGTTGCTAGATGCCGGGGTTTTTACTTCCAAAATCAAAAAAGACTACCCGGAAGGCAGCACCAAGTTTGAAATGTATCGTAGCTACAGTAATAAAGTGAAAGCCATCGCTCCTCATAATTTGCTGGCACTTTGTCGGGGTGAAGAATCCGGTATTGTAGAAGTTAGCCTGAACTTTGATGAAGATACCGTGCAGGGCTACTTGGTTAGTCAAGTAATTAAAGCCAAACATCAGCCAGTGCGGGATTTCTATCGGTCGATGCTCCAAGATGCTTTCAGTCGGCTACTCAAAAATTCGCTAATTACCGAAGTTCGATCGATCAAAAAACAAGCCGCTGATTTGGAATCGATTAAAACTTTTGAGGTTAATTTAAAAGAGTTATTATTATCAGCTCCCGCTGGGATGAAACCAACCTGTGCGATCGATCCCGGTTTCCGGACTGGTTGCAAGGTAGCGATTTTGGATCACACTGGCCAGTTTTTGGAGTACCAAGCAATCTTTCCTCACACTGGCAAAGCCGACCAAGCCCAGACAATTTTGAAAAAACTATTAGAGAAATATCAGGTGCAGCTAATTGCGATCGGTAATGGTACAGCTGGCCGCGAAACCGATGATTTTGTTTCGATCGTGCTGAGATCGATCGACCGACCGATCATCAAGGTCATGGTCAATGAATCGGGTGCTTCGATCTACTCGGCTAGCGACGTAGCAATCTCCGAATTCCCTGATTTAGATATTACCGTGCGCGGCGCGATTAGTATTGGTCGCCGCCTCCAAGACCCCTTATCTGAACTGGTGAAAATCGATCCGAAGTCGATCGGGGTGGGGCAATACCAACACGATGTCGATCAGAAACTCCTAAAAAAACAGCTCTCAGCCACCGTGGAAAGCTGCGTAAACTATGTGGGTGTAGATCTCAACACTGCTTCTAAAGAGCTATTAACTTCAGTATCCGGTATCACCGCGACTATTGCCAATAACATCGTGGCTTATCGGAATGAGCATGGTGCTTTTGTCGATCGGAAAACTTTGTTAAAAGTCCCAAAACTAGGACCAAAAGCCTACGAGCAAGCCGCTGGTTTTTTGCGAATTCGGGCGGGTAAAAATCCTTTAGATAATACGGCTGTTCATCCCGAGCGCTATGGATTGGTGGAATCGATCGCCAAAGCCTCCCAAGTGCCGCTCGCAGAGACGGCGCAGATCGCGGCTCAACTCAAGAACAATCTTAAAAACTACATTACTGAGACTATTGGCGAACCAACGCTGCGCGACATTATTGCCGAACTAGAAAAACCCGGTCGCGACCCCCGTGCCGAGTTCCGTTATGCTACTTTCCAGGCTGATATTAAAGAAATGTCTGATTTACAAGTGGGGATGGAACTAGAAGGAGTCGTGACCAACGTGGCTAATTTTGGGGCTTTTGTAGATATTGGAGTGCATCAAGATGGCTTGGTGCATGTATCACAGTTAGCCGATCGATATATCAGCGATCCTAAAGAAATTGTGAAAGTAGGGCAAGTTGTAAAAGTTAAGGTACTAGAAATCAACACTAGTCTGAAACGAATTGCTCTAACCATGCGGGGGTCGTCGCCAAAATCTCTCGCTGGCCAAAGCAATTATTCACAATTTGCATAAATCTCCGTAGATCTACTGAGTAAGTAATATCGCTGATTGACGGACAAAAGTCGAGATAAAGCCTTGAAAGCTTTGCCGGTAGGGAGTTGTGAAGAAAAGAGGTGTAAAGAGACTGGCCTTTGGTTTCAGTGATTCTCTTCAGAAGTAACAAAGATATGGAGCCAGCAAAGGCTTCTAATATAAAGCATGAAGAAAAATCATTTAGAATCCATTTCATCGTTAATGACTTAAATTGGGCTTGTTAAAGTTTTGTCAGTCAACCAGGGTGTTGCCAGACACCAACGACTGATCGGTGCTCATGCTGGCGTAACCACTGCGAAATGTCTACTTGCAAACCCAGCTGATTTAATTGAGCGGGTAGGCTACCGGCAGCTTGATAACAGGCGATCGATCGCTGATAATATTCAGCGGCCTTCAGATTAGCCAATGGCTGAGTCGGACAAGTCGTGGCGGTAAGAGTCGGCAGTGGGAGTTGGTTGGTTCGATCACGAGCACGGTTGCCCAAATCCCGTAAATTGTTGGTAATGCTCAATAAAACTGGCGACTGAGCAGCTCTGGAAATGGGGGTAGACAATTTTAAGGCTTGAGCTAACGTTACTTGGGCTGCCTCCAAATTACCTACCAGTCGCAACACTTCACCCAAATTGTTGAGAGCAGATACTTGCACTGATGATGGTAACTGAGTTTTAAGAATTCCAAAACGTTTCGGCACTGCTGCTGCACAAATATCTTCCGAAATCTCTACGACCCCAGTTAGAGTTTGGCAAGCGCGGCGGTACCGCCCCATCGCCACTAGAGCTTGAGCTTGATTTAATTGACTACCAGCTATCCCTACTGGTTCACGAGCTTGACGATAAGCGACTTCGGCCTGCTGCCAAGTCGCAAGAGCTATCGGGAAGTTGCCTTGCTCATAGGCAATTTTACCTTGCTGAATCAGTGAGGCTGGAGTAGATGCCTGTGCAAAGATAGCTCCACTAATAATATAATTTACCGCAATAGCTATTGCTAACAAGCCATATCTTAGTCGTCGGGGAATATCTCCTGAAAAGAAAAATAGTGTAGGGATAATATTATTCCATTTTCTAGTCATCGGTTAAATTGAGCTATTGCTGGCGAAATTGAGAGATTTTTATTATAGTAGTATTGTTTCCGCTAGGTGAAGTCGAGTAAGATTGAAAAAACGGTTGTATTACATCCACCATCAGAAAAGTGAAATGGATATCCAGCAAATCTTAAGCGATTCTCTATCACAAACCCTCCGTGAGCGCCAGATTGTGCATAGCGATCCAGACATTATGGGGGGTACCCCCGTGTTTGTTGGCACTCGTGTTCCTTTGCAAACTTTATTCGATTACATTGAAGGTGACGAAGGTTTGAGCGAATTTTTAGCAGATTTCCCTCACCTACAAGTTCCTGCGTTTCAAGTGTTAGAAACAATCGCTCGGGTCATGCTTTATCGAGGCGAAACACTCAATGCTCGTTCTGCTTGATGAAAACCTTCTCAGTCGAAAACTTAAACAGCCTCTTATGGATGCCGGTCATATTGTTCACAACGTCGATAACATGGGGTGGCGCGGAACAAAAGACCAAGATTTATTAGTTCTAGCGAGCACTTATCCATTCGATGTTTTTATTACCGCCGACAAAAATCTACCCTATCAGCAAAATATTAGTACTTACCAACTCATAATTCTTGTATTCAATACTAAAACTACTAAACCTAGTTATCTGCTACCGCTCATCGAGCAAGCTTGTCTGATCCTACCCACGCTCATTCCTGGCTCGATTACTCTCATTAACGATAATCAGTAGTAAGTCACTCTATTCAAAAAGGAAAATAACGAACAGAAAAATAAAAACCACTTTCTTGCCATGAGTTTCTCCGATCGGGAATATTGATAAGGGGAATACCCCAGTCGAGACGAGCTGTAAATTGGTCAGTGCGCCACTGTAGTCCTAGCCCAGTTGATAGCAAAGTACTACCGCTAGGGTTAGCGCCAGATTTATTCCAAACAGTCCCTACATCCAGGAAAGGGGCAATTTGGAGAACGCTACCCACCATGCTACTAATTGGCAATTGTAGTTCCGCCGAAACAAATGCCCCATTATCAGCCAAAAGAGCATCTTGACGATAACCGCGCACCGTACTTTGGCCACCAATGGCAAATTGTTCTAGTGATAACAAAGATCGATCAGCTAACTGCACCCGCCCTTGCACCACTAAATCTGTATCAGGAGCTAGTTTTTTCAGCCACCGTCCTTGTCCCTGCCAAGAAATAAAACGACTGTCAGGGGCATTGCTATTCACTGTGGCACCCACAGCATTCACCCCCAAGTTCAATTGGGAGCGCCATGATAATACTGACTGGCTATCTCTTTGCACATATTCTTGAAAAAAACGTAGAGCAGAAACACTAGTACGGCCATTGGGGTCAGCACCACTACTCAGCGGCAAAGGAGTTCCATCGATCGCACTACTGCTTTCCAGCTTAGAAGCCGTGATCCCTACTGCCAACTCTTGAGTAGCATCACGTTGGGCGCGGCGAATCAATGGCTGACGAAGACTGGCTTCATAATAGCGAGAATTAGTAGTAATATTTAGCGATCGGAAGGGTTCTGCAATGATTTGGCTGTTCGTCCCACCGACATTAACGGTCAGCATCGTCTGTTGCGGATTGAGGGGAAGGCTGTAACTGGTATCGATCGCATTGCTACCATCAGTATTGCCATAGGCCAGCGTTAGACTATCACCTAATCCAGTCAGATTGGCTTCGGTGACTTGGACGCGGCGCTGATTACTACCAGTACTAGTCGATCGATTGTTGTTGGTGGCAATTTCTCCCGTGAAACTATCGCGCTCCTGAACTTTGATGGCCAACAAATTAGTACCGGGTTTAATGCCCGCCGACAACTCCGCTGAGATATTCTCCAACAGCGGATCTTGTTGCAGAAGTCGCAGTCCCTCCAGCAATCGCTCATTGTTCAGTGGTGGCTGAGTGGCGTTAGCCAGCCGCGCTTTGATGTAATTAGCACTAAGTCGCTGGTTGCCAGTAACTTTAATATCTTCCAACCGACCTTCGACTATTTGAATTTTGACAACCGCCCCATCGACAGATAACGTCTGCCCCGCCGGAATGTAGGCTCCGGTAGTCAGGTAATTCCGGTTGCTGTAGAGTTGATCGATCGCTTGCTGAGCAGCTTGCAACTGACTGAAAGTAACTTGGCCAGTGAAAGGCTGAGTAGCAGCTGTCAACTCCTGTGGACTAAAAACCGTGCTACCGATCACTTCATAGCGCCAAACATTAATGCGAGCGGTTCCTACAGAGGGCAGTTCCGCCGGAATTGGCTGCGCTGTCGGCAATGAAAGCGGTGCGGGCTGATCGGGTAACACCTCTGGCAGTGCTGGCGGTAATCGCTCTACTGGTGGAATTGAGGGAATAGTTTGAGCTGTGATCGGTAGAGCCATCAGCCAGAAATACATCAGTAGAACGGGGCAACCCCAATATCTAGTGAGCATGGCAATCAGGGGTAGCAGAGTTAACAGCAGCTAATGATGGCTGACTAGTAAGTGTCACGGTGCGGTTGTGGCCAGCTACCCAGCCTTGAGCAGCTGTGATCGGAGGATCTGGCGGTGATGAACTGTTGCTGTCGTTGAGCGGGCATCCGACCACAAATTGCTGCTTGGTAAAAGATCGTCAGGGCTGGGTGCTACGCCCCCGGTACCACTATTAATTAAGGTGCTGGCGAGCTGATTGCTACTAGTCGGACATGCTTAGGAAAAGTTAGGTGCGCCAGGTGCGATCAGATCTGGCTGCAAACCCCGACTAGGATCAGCATCTAGAGTGCTAACAGTCACAGTTCCCTGAAGACCGTTGAGCGAAGTAGCCGCAATGTTACTAAAATCATCAAGACGCTGAAAATTAAAACCCAGAGCACTAAAAGTATTGATTTCCACTGTCCCACCCTGACCACCCAGGGCACTAGCAGTGATGTCACTATTTTCGCGTGGTACCGCCACTACTACACCTCGGGGAGACTGAATCGCAACATTGCCACCGTTGCCATTAGCAGCCGCACTGGTCGATACTTCCGATTGATTTCGCAACAATAGTAAGTCGGATATCTTCAGGTTGATATTGCCACCATCCGCAGCAGCAGTCTTAGCCGTAATTGAACCAGAGTTTAGCCGCACGTTCTGAGCATTTACTACAATACTGCCGCCTTGACCCAATCCATCGCTATTAGCAGTAACAGTTGCGCCCTTACTAATATTGAGATTGGGGCTATTAATCACAATATTGCCACCATCACCTGTAGACACAGCTCGTGAACGACTCACTAAACCACTATTATTACTAGCATTCAAAAACAAATTATAATCAATTGATTCTTGACCAGCAGTCTTGACCAAATATCGCTGCAAAGCCTCTTGAACACTAGCATCTTGTAATAGTAAAGAAAGATAATTTTGTAATATCTGCCGATCACCAGTATTACTATTATTCTCAGACCAATAGTTAACGAATGCTTGCTGAGTATTATTATTCGGATTTGCCAAATAATTAGTCAAGGCTTCACGAGCCATTGGCTGATTATTAACCGTAGTAAATAGACTAAAGAATGTTCTTTTAGTAGCAAAGCTAGCATCAACACCTTCGATATCCGTCACATTGGTAGATCTAACATTGATATTACCAGCCTGTCCACTACTGTTGGTAGTAGAAATTAGCTGGCCACCACCAACTAATTTTAAGTTTTGAGATTGGATATCGATCGCACCACCTTTTCCACTACCAGTAGTA
The DNA here is from genome assembly GCA_043755575.1 of Synechococcales cyanobacterium. Taxonomy (GTDB): domain Bacteria; phylum Cyanobacteriota; class Cyanobacteriia; order Cyanobacteriales; family Chamaesiphonaceae; genus JAAFHZ01. The sequence goes on along the minus strand of JAYUSR010000001.1, from coordinate 16,173 downwards.
CTCACATCAACCCTGGTGCCGTTTTCCAACTTAACTCGATCGGCTTTAATCACCACATTTCCAGCATTACCGCTATTGCTCGTAATGCTCCGAATCCGGCTACCATTAACAATATCAGCAAATTTCGATATTGTAGTCAGTCCCAATAAACTACTTAGATTGGAATTACCCAATAATTCTACTGATAATGCATTTTGACCATTCAATCCCGTGATCAAGATATTACCTCCAGTTCCCGTGGTATCAGTCCCAGCGGAGATCACCGCACCTGCACGCAAAGAAAATTTGGGAGTCTGGATATTAATATTGCCAGCATCTTTTTTGCTAGCGGTAAAAGCGGCAATCGCCGTAGGCTTAGGAAACCCGCCGAGCACTTCAACCTTGGAAATACCACTTATATCCACCGCTTCCCTGGCCGTAATCTGAATACTACCGAGCTGTCCCAAAGCATTGAGATCACTCGTCCCCGAATTCTCCGTAAAAATCTGCGCTCCATCTTTACAGATCCATCCTTAATTTTGATATCGGCTCTGGTTAGTCCGTCCGGCACAACTATGCTTACATCTTGTGGATTCAACAGCTTCAGGGGATCAATGCCAATATCACCCACCCCAGCGATCGCCACCAACTCTATTTTAGATGCTGGCGAAATCAGCTTAGTCCCAGCCAGATTGATATCACCACCGATCAATAAAAAGCTGGAGCCGCCATAACTAGTAACCGCATCTCTCGCTAATAGATGTATCGAATCTTGGAGACTAATCCCACCAGGTTGACTACCAAATTGCAACCCCACAGGTACGGTAGTAGTAAGTAGTGGCACCAGAGGATTGGTCACTCCATACACCACCCCATCGGCCAGTTTGATCCCATTGGCCGTACTACCCACAAAAGTACCAGCCATATCTAGCCGCGCTTCTGAGCCAAAGAAGATGCCGTTAGGGTTAATCAAAAAAAGGTTGGCATTGTCCAAAACACCCAAAATACCGTTAATACTAGAAGGAGCATCTGTCACTCTAGTCAAAATATTGCTGACTCCCGTAGGATTGGCAAAATCAATCTGCTGGCCAGTACCAACACTGAATTCTTGAAAACTATGGAAAAGGTTGCTCCCCCGCTGGGCACCGCCTTGAATAACATTGCTATTTAAAACTGAACTTTCATTGCCCAGTGTCCCATCTACTTTTAATTGTGCAACAGCATTGTCGATGTTGCCAGCAATCGAAGTTCCAAAAACAGTTAGGGAAAGAACAATACTTTTCATATGGACAATTAGATAACTGAAATGCTAGTAAAGTATATTATGATACCATTATGCCCGACCAGTTTTTAATATCACCAATATCCCATAAATCTTTTCCGAGAAACCGCTAGCTGGCTACTACTCCATCACCCCAAAATTTTTGCGGCGATGAATACTGTCAATCGACTAAAAAAGCAAAGCTCCATAACAACGATGTTACAGAGCTTAAGAGTAGGCATTCTAGAATAGCAGGACTAATCTAACTGATTTTAATTGATGGTGACGACGGTTGTGTTTCAGGCGGTAGATCGATTGGCTAGAACGATTGAGGCGGCCTCTGACAACTCGGCGTTCGTGCTTAGAAAAGTGACCATATCTCTTGATTTAATATTACCTTACTGAAAAATTCCCTTCGCGGAAAGGGGATTTTCAGCTCACCGGTTCCAAGTTGTACAAGCTCGTTGAAACTATTGGTGGCAAAATGTCGCAGCTCTAACCGAACCTACCACTAACATAGTCAGCCGTTTTTTGATTAGCTGGCTGTGTAAAAATTTGGGCAGTTTCGTTAAATTCTTCGAGCTGACCCAGATACATAAAGGCTGTGTAGTCCGAGACCCGCGCCGCCTGTTGCATACTGTGCGTCACAATGAGGATAGTAACGCGCTCCCGCAGTTCGGTAATTAACTCTTCGATGCTGGCCGTTGCGATCGGATCTAAAGCCGAAGTCGGTTCATCCAGCAGCAAAATTTCTGGCTGAGTCACCAATGCTCGGGCAATACAGAGTCGTTGTTGCTGACCACCAGACAAGCTGGAAGCCAGATCATTTAAACGATCCTTTACTTCCTTCCAGATTGCCGCATCTTTGAGCGCTTCTTCCACTTTCTGCTCTAAAACCGTGCGATTGCGCTCGCCGCGCACTCGCAATCCATAAGCCACATTCTCAAAAATTGATTTAGGGAAAGGATTGGGCTTTTGAAAGACCATGCTAATCCTCATCCGCACTTCGATCGGATCAACCTTGCGCCCCAGTAAGTTCACTCCTTTATCTAGCCAAATATCACCTTCATAGCGGTTGCCAGGATATAGATCATGCATCCGGTTAAAGCAGCGTAGGAACGTAGTTTTACCACAGCCTGATGGACCAATCAACGCCGTAACCTTCCGGTCGAACACCGGCATGGTGATATTTTTCAGGGCATGAACACCACCGTTGTAGTAGAAATTCAAGCTATCGACTTCAGCTTTCTTGGAAAACTCTGGGAGATTAGAAGTTGTCATATAGGAGGAGTTATAAAGTTAGAATTACCATTTGATGCTGCGGCGCAGGCGATAACGGAAGTAAATTGCTACTCCATTCATCAACAGTGTCATGACGATAATGACAATTCCAGCGGCGGCGGCGTTATGTTGGAATTCGGGGTCAGGTCTGTTTACCCAATCAAACATCTGAATCGGCAATACCGTGAATCCAGACAACAGCCAGTTGAACGAGATGAACGGAAATGACGACTGAAAAGGCGAATCTGGTAAAAAAGCAATAAAAGTCAAAGCACCAATGGTAATGAGTGGTGCTGTTTCTCCAAAAGCTCGAGAAATCGCTACAATCACACCTGTCAATATTGTACCCGTTGAATAGGGCAAAATGTGATCCCAAATTACCTGCCATTTAGTAGCACCAACGGCATAGGCTGCCTCCCGGATACTACTAGGAATCGATCGAATCCCCTCCCTGGTCGTTACAATTACTACGGGTAATACCAATAGCGAAAGCGTCAACCCGGCAGTAGCAACACTCTGACCCAAGTTTAGTCCGTATTTAAACAAACCCAAACCCAGCAGACCATAGATGATCGAGGGCACCCCGGCTAAATTGGTAACGTTGATTTCAATCAAATCCGAGAGCCAGCCTTTTTGGGCATATTCTTCAAGATAAATAGCCGCTGCTACTCCCATCGGCACCGAGACTAAAGCCGTTACTAAAATGACCAAGGCACTACCAACCCAAGCTGATAACACCCCAGCGGTCGCTGCTTTGGAACCAGGAAAAGAGAATAAAAACGCTAGATCGAGCTTGGGAGCACCGTCAACTAATAGCTTTCCGATCATTGCTAGCAAGGTCACTAGCGCAATTGCTAAAGACAACACTCCCAGGATCATAAAGATCCGATCGAGTAGCTTGCTTTTAGCGATCGTCACCTGTAGGTTAGGTGCTTTATATCCGGTAATCGGAGTATGTGATGGTAATGTCATACGGCGTTTTTTGGTAAAGTCGTGGAGCGATGGCTGATTAGATCAACTAGTAAGTCTCACGGTACTTCTTCTTTAAGAAATGACCAATAATATTAAAAATCAGAGTCATGATAACGAGGGTGAGACCTACCGCAAAAATGGTTTGATATTCCAAGCTGCCGTGGGGAACGTCGCCCAAACACATTTGGACAATGTAGGCCGTAATAGTCAGCGCTGGTTCTAAAGGGTTCAAAGTAAAAATGGGCTGACCACCAGCGGCAATCGCTACCACCATGGTTTCGCCGATCGCTCGGGAGATACCCAAAATATAAGCCGCCGTAATCCCCGAAATTGAAGCTGGCAAAACCACATTCAAAGTTGTTTGTAACCGGGTTGCACCCATCGCAAACGAGCCTTCTCGCAAATACACCGGCACCGCCCGCATGGCATCTTCACTCACCGAGCTAATATAAGGAATAATCATAATTCCCATCACCAGGCCGGCACTGAGCATACTAAAGCCTCCCAAACCGGGAATAATGGCTTGCAAAACTGGACTAACAAACAAGTAAGCGAAGTATCCGTACACCACCGTTGGAATACTAGCCAGCAATTCTAGCAGTGGTTTGGCCACTTCCCGCACGGCAGGCTTAGCAAATTCACTGAGATAGATAGCGGCGATGGTACCCACCGGGATGGCTACTACCAGAGCGACCATCGTCGTAACCAAGGTACCCGATACCAGCGACATCACTCCGTATTGCTCTGTCCCTGGGGTCCACATCGGATCGGTTAAAAATCTGATAATTGGAACTTGCTGAAAAAAGCCAAAAGACTCATACAATAAAATCCCGACAATTGAGACAGTAACTCCCACACAGGACAAAGCTGCCATTAGTAAAACTATTTCGATCGCTTTCTCGCCCCATGCTCGCCATTTCTTTTGGGAGAAATCGGCAGCGGCGCTTTCATTACGTTGCATAGAGAATTGCCGAGCAAATTAATAAGAATCGAGAGCTTAAACAATCAAGCTGTAGTTTACGACATTAAGCTTTGTAATTCATAGAATAAAATCAATCTTGATAACTGTAAATAACTAGTACGTTAATCTACGATTGTCAAGGAAGATGCTATGAGTTGCAGCAGATAATATCTGTAAACATACAGCCCGTTCCTTAATTTTTGGTAATCTACTTGGATTCTTTATTGAGAATCTCTTCAATCTTGAGACCAACTGCTTCTTTACCACCAAAAACAGTGCCTAATTTCTTAGCTTTAGCTTTTTCAGCAACTTTGGTGTAAGCAGCGGCGGGCAGCGGAATGTACTTGGTACTGGCACTGAACTTAGCTGCATTAGTCATGTAGTAGTCTACAAATTCTTTCACAGCTGGTTTGTCCAATGCCTTGCTATTGACATAAATAAACAGCGGACGGGAAAGTGGATTGTAAGTACCATTTTTGACAGTTTCGATCGCCGGTAAAACAGCTCCTTTACCACCATCAATACCTACGGCCTTCAGTTTGGTTTTATTAGCTTCATAGTAAGAATAGCCAAAGTAACCAAGAGCACCCTTATCGGCACCAACTCCTTTTACCAAAGTATTATCGTCTTCACTGGCAGTATAGTCGCCGCGACCAACTTTAGCCTTGCCATTGATGGCTTCGGTGAAGTAGTCAAAAGTACCAGAGCTGCTACCAGCCCCAAACAGTTTCAGGGGCGCGTCAGGGAAATCAGCTCTAATTTCTTTCCAGTTCTTGACTTTACCCTGCGCCTCGGGTCCCCACATTTTTTTAAGTTCAGCTACCGTCAGAGTTTTTGCCCAAGTGTTGCTATTGTTTACCACAACGGTCAAGGCATCATAAGCGATCGGCAGTTCTAGATATTCAATGCCTTTTTCTTTACAAGCATCAATTTCTTTTTGCAGGATGGGACGCGAGGCATTAGATAATTCGGTTTCACCGCGACAGAATTTTTTGAACCCGCCACCAGTACCCGATACGCCGACGGAAACCTTGGTTTTACCGGCTTTAGTCTTTTGGAATTCTTCTGCTACGGCTTCAGTGATGGGGAAAACAGTACTGGAACCATCAATTTTAATGTCACCATCACCAGCCTTATCCCCTGATGGAGAATCTTGGCCAGCAGCTGTTTTTTCGCCAGCTGATTCTGGGGCTTTGGAAGCGCTATTATTACAACTCGTCACACCTAAAGCTGCTGCAAGTAGAACTGTCGATAACAGTACAGCAGTGAATTTTTGTTTTTGGACAGACATAGGTTCTGTAGGATGCTTTGGTTAAGATCTATTTCGGTATCTAACCGCACATTAAAGGCAAAAGGTTAATTGCTGGTTAAGATATTTCGGTGTTGATTTTCGGAGATCAGGATAACTAGCTGGACAAATACATGTTTGACTAAACCTATTCAACAATTTTTATAGCTGCCATGCCTCTTGATCCCGACCAGCCAGTTGATTATTCTCAGATCATTTGGTCAACCCTACCCGTCTTAGATAATGCAACTATCTGGGCAATTCTCCATCAAGAAATTGCCGATGTGGTGGTTAATCAATTACTGTGGCAAGCTTTGGGATATCATTTTGACGCTACGATCCAGGCTTGGGATATTAGCGAAGTAGCGGCGAATTGGCTGGCTGACTATCCCCAACCACCAGATTTTATTGCTGGCCGACCAGCTAGTGTTAAACTCACTCGATCGATCCCCGCCACCGACAAACAATTACTCAAAGAATATTTGGGGTTTAAAGGTTACAAGATTGGCGAATTTGGTCCCGCCGAAACCAGGCGCGCTACAGCGGCCAATTGGCTATTGAGTTATTTAAAACAAAAAAATGGTCTACCGCCACTAGATCCCGCTAGCGACTAGAATATGGAGAATACAATGGTGCAAAGCTACTATGGCGATCATCTCTTCCAAAAAATCTGATGCCGGTGATTCGCCGCCGCGCCGTACCAAAACCTCTTCACTGGCCGCGACCCCAGAGCAGACTAAAGAACAGCAGACTGATCCCAGCCTGCTCAAGGGCGAAGCGGCTACGCCCACCGAAAAGATCGCCGAAAAAGATGAAGGACTGCGCCCCCAGCGCCTGAACGAATATATCGGCCAAAAAGACCTGAAGGGGGTATTAGAAATCGCCATGCAGGCGGCCACTGCTCGGCAAGAATCATTAGATCATGTCTTGCTCTACGGCCCGCCCGGTTTAGGGAAAACCACTATTTCGCTCATTTTGGCGGCGGAGATGGGAGTAAATTGCCGGATTACCTCCGCGCCAGCCTTAGAACGCCCTCGCGATATCGTCGGAATTTTAGTTAGTCTAGCTCCTGGGGATATCTTATTTATTGACGAAATTCACCGTTTATCGCGGATGACCGAGGAGCTACTCTATCCAGCGATGGAAGACTTTCGGTTAGATATCACAGTAGGCAAGGGCGCAACCGCTAAAACTCGCAGCATTCCACTGCCTAAATTCACGCTAGTGGGTGCTACCACTAAAGTTGGCTCTCTGACGGGGCCACTGCGCGACCGGTTTGGCCTCATTCAACGCCTGCGCTTTTATGAAGTTGATGAAATAATGGAAATTGTGCTGCGCACGGCGGCAATTTTGCAATTAGAAATCACGCCTGGGGGAGCGGCAGAGGTGGCAAGAAGGTCACGCGGTACGCCCCGAATTGCCAATCGTTTGCTGAAGCGAGTACGCGATTTTGTCCAGGTCAAAAAACATCCAGTAGTCACCGAAGAATTAGCCACTGAAGCTCTGGCCTTATATCATGTCGATCCGCGCGGTTTAGATTGGATCGACAGGTTATTATTGCAAACGGCGATCGAACAATTCAACGGCGGACCAGTGGGTTTAGAAGCCCTCGCCGCAGCAACGGGGGAAGATCGTCAAACGATCGAGGAAGTTTATGAACCTTACTTATTGCAGATTGGCTACCTGCAAAGAACACCGCGCGGTCGAGTCGTGACTAGTGCGGCTCGCCGTCATTTAGGTGACTGGGCAGTAGTCAACGAACAACTTTCCCTGACTAATATCCCGCTAAAGTAGGTAGATTAAAATTTCTGGCCATCAAAATTGAGTACAAAAATAGCCAACCAAAGCAATGCTCGGGTGGCTATTCGTTTAAGAGCAAAATGCTACTAGTTACTGCCAGTAAAGACGACTTCTGGAAATTTAAGCACTGCATCAGCATAAGGGCGACCCTTGCCTTCTTCTTGCCAGTAATTAATTACTTCAGTGGCTTGGTTCAAAACACCCACGCGATCGACTTCAGCGATCCAGTGCTTAGCTTCCATTTCAGCCTTCAACTGTTCCCAGGCATCAGCGCGTGGCCAAAAGAAGTAAGCAGTTAGTGGGCTGAGTCCTTTGCCCACAACTTGATCCACGGCTACAGCAATGTTCTCATCTAACCAGAGAACTTTTAAAATAAACTTTGACAAACAATAACCTCCGAACGGATACCCAAAATGCTGGAAACACAATTTATTATCATAGCACTAGCGCAGGTGTAAGAAACCATCGAGAGCCGACACCATCACTGGTGGCCACCGCCGATGATTTCTGACCCACTCTAAGTCTTTGTAGCGAATGTCTAAGCCAATCACCGCAATCCAGTTACTTTCGGCCTCACCCCGTTGACCGTCTTGCCACAGAGCAGCGGTTAAAGCTGCTCTCACATCCGGAAAATCCCGATACTTACGCACAATATTTTTCATTTGACGAATAGCTTCCGATCGATCGCCGACCTGATACAGCGCTAAAGCATAATTAGCCCGGGCAAAAGCGAATCCTGGCTCTAATTCTGTGGCTTTGAAGTAGTAGGTCTTGGCTTTTTCCCACTCGGTACGACCAGCATAGGCGTTACCCAAGTTGTTATAGGCCATCGCGTCTTTGCTATCCACGGCCAAAATATGTCGATAGTCGGCGATGGCCTTATCCCATTCTTGTAAGCCTTCCCAAACCGCGCCGCGATTTAAGTAAGCATCGGTGAGTTCTGGAGCCAGCTGGATCGATCGATCGAAATCAGCCACGGCAGCGGTCAGTTTGAGCTGACTGACTCGCGAATTACCTCGGTTGCTCCAAATTGCTGGATTATCGGGAAATAGCTCCAGCAATTTAGTCCAACACTCTTCGGCAGTAGCAAAATCGCCCTGATTAGTGGCTGTAAAAGCCTGAGTTCGTAAGTCATCACCTCGATCGAGCTGTGCTGTTGTGTAGGTAGTAGACAAGTCGGGAGCCGCAATCGCCGGATTTAGCCCGCTAAAACACAAAAAAATAGAGAGGGTAATCGCCCACAGACAGCGCGGTATATCAGCTATAAACACTAGTTAACTTTAGTTCAGAATAAGGAAGAAAAGAGCCATCGCAGGTAGCCGGAAAGTATTAATCAATCTACCTGGTGGTCTTAATTACTCAGTTTAGAAGAACTATTTTACTTCGTCGATGATTTTGCGAAATCTTGGAGCCACCGTGAAACAGCAATTTGTTGGCCACTGCTTGGCCACAATTTGACTAGGAACTAGAACGACTGGCACTCCGATCGACAGTAGCCGGAACTTCCACAGATCTGCCGTTGTACAGACTCATAGACTTCTCGACACCTTGACGCATCGCCAGTTGAACAGCATCACTACTTAGTTCCAACACTTCGCGGACGATCGGAGCTTCAGCGAGCGCAAACTTACCCAGCACATGACCAATAGTTTCATCTTGGCTCTTCCCAATTCCCAGTCGCAGGCGCGGAAATGCCTGAGTACCCAAGTGGCTAATAATTGATTTCATACCGTTGTGGCCACCAGCTGAACCAGACAGCCGCATCCGCAGTTTGCCCAAGGGTAAATCCAAGTCATCGTAAATCACCAGTACTTGGGTGGGGTCAAGTTTGTACCAATCCAATACGGCGCGCACTGACTGACCGGAGAGGTTCATGAAAGTTTGGGGCTTAAGCAGCCGAATTTTTAGCGGGCCAGTAAGACCTTCGCCAGCAATGCCTTGAAATCTTTTTTGATCGCTGAGAGTGATTTGCCAGCGTTGAGCCAGATGATCGATCACCTCAAAGCCGACATTGTGGCGCGTTTGGGCATATTTGCTGCCGGGGTTGCCCAAGCCGACAATCAGCTGGGGAATAATAATTGGCACTTCGGCTGTGATTTCTTCGCTCATGATTCTTGGGATGCTTACGTGGCGCTGTTTCTTGATTCTACCAAGTCTAGGGAGCCACCAATCATTCCAGTCGATCGTATAATATCCTTAACTATCGACCTGCTAGGACTAAGCAATAATTATGAACTTCTTTGGGATTGGTTTACCAGAAATGGCCGTGATCTTCGCGATCGCTCTCTTGATTTTTGGCCCCAAAAAACTGCCAGAAATTGGGCGCAGTATGGGTAAAGCAATGAAAAGCTTCCAGGATGCTTCTAGCAGTTTCCAGAACGAAATCAAAAAAGAAATTGATGCTGCTGAAATTGTGGTTGCCGATAAACCAGTGGCGATCGACAGTACCGAAAATAAGACTGACTGAAATAATTAATAAAAGTATGCTCCTGGGACACAATATTTTTCAGGAGTAGTCATTGAAACTGCTGTAGGTGCCGTAAATGTCTAATCGGCTTGAATTTTTTAGAAACCAAATGTCGGCCTTTGAGGGATCTATGAATCCTTACAAAGCTATCGAGAGTGGATATTATGTACAAGAACCTTATACGGCAGTTTCAGAATTAATTGCTGGAAGAATCGCTCTGCGCCCAGCCTCTACACATTTACTACTAGGTGGAATCGGTTCTGGTAAGACAACACAGCTTCTGATGACACTCGATCAGATAAATAGCTTATTAGAGAATGCCTATGTTCGTTACATAGATGTGAGCATCTTTACTGACACATCTAAAATTTCATCAGGAGTTTTAGTTGCTATTATTGGATTAATATTAGCTAATTTAATGCAAAATAGTGAAGAAGAAACAGTTAATAAAAATATAAATATTATTAAGAAATTGGCCAACGGCTACAAAGAAGAAAAACAAACTATTTCACCAGGATTATCTCATTTAGCAAGTTTGACCCCTTATAGAGATCCATTTTCACAGGTAAAAGTTGAATATCATCCAGGTATTCTTTCCCCTGAATCAGGACAACACAGTAATAAATTGATACGAGCTGTTACCGAACTCTGTGATTTATTTAGAAATGAGAACGAGTATGAACAAATTATTTTTTTGTTTGATGGATTAGACCGTTTAGATGACACTGAGTCTTTTTCACATCTGATAGTTAATGATATGAGAGACATTTCTGCCATGGGTATTGGTTGTGTTGTGGTTGGCTCTACTCGTGCCTTATATGAAGAGTATAAAAATACTTTTGAACAAGCTGTAGATTACCTCGGTTATCAATCCTGTCTCGATGTTGAAAATGATCGAGATGCTCGTGACTTTTTTACATCTATTCTTGAAAATCGTGCTTCTGAAAATTTTATTGATTCAGATGCAAGAGAAAAAATTATTACCTATTCAGGTGGCGTTCTACGTGATTTAATCAACATCACTCAGTCCTCGATCGAGGAATCATACTTATCTGGTGATGATAAGTTGATGCTAAATCATGTAGAGAAAGCCGTGGGATCTTTTGGCCGAGCTAAGCTGTTGGGGCTGACAAAATCTGATATTGATATTTTACAAGAATTTGCCGAAGGAAGATTATTGCTTCCATCAAGTGATGCTGAAATCAAATTACTTATTGCTGGTCGCATAATTGAGTACAAGGATCCAGCCAGACGATGTGTTGTTCACCCAGCCTTGTTACCAATGTTAATACCGACTGCGGTTTAGCATATGAAAATTACAGTCGATGAACTATTGCCTCGCATTAGAGTGCAAACAGAGGGAAATACCTGGTCAGTCATTATTGTTGATGATCAAGATCTGGTTAACGCTGTTGAAGAATTAGCAGCATCGATCGAGATTTTTTTGGAATGTAAAATACAAAGTATTGATGTAAGTAGTGCAAAAATTCAATTTATCTTAGAAATCGAATCCGATACAGACTATCTGCTGTTGTGGAATTTCAGTAATTGGACTAACACAGATTGGCAAGAACTGGACTATATGAGAAGTAGTCTAGATAAGGGCAAACGTGGTGGTATGTTGATTTTATCTCAGTCAGCAGTAGAAAAAATGAGTTCTTACGCTCCAAATTTTTCCAGCTGGGTAGGCGGAAGAATATTCCAGATGATTCTGGGTGCTGAGTTTCTTACTACAGAAGAATCTCAATCAAGATTAGAAACTCTCCGGGAGTGGGCAGGACAATCCGATATGGAGATTATTGAACTAGCAGAAGCCCACCAGCTTTCATCTGAACCAGAATATGGTGAGTGGTTGATTTTGCTAGGGAGAGGTGATCTGATTGGGCACTGATAATAACTGGATCAAAATGTGTATGGAGATCGAGAGTAGATCTATACAATCAGCTCAGTTAGAAGTACCAAAGGCCAAAACTTTATACCGCCAACTGCTGAAAATTTTAAATGACGGTTATGATGCCAAAATATTACTGACAAGCCAAGCCGATATTCGCAAGTTTTTAAAGCTGACGGATAGTAATCTACAAAGTAATGAATCCGAAATAGTGGGAGGGTCAAGAAACTTCAAAAGACTGAAGGATTTACCACATTTTGAGCGACGAGATGGCTGCTGGTTTGATTTCGCGTTGATATTAAGACAGAATAACAAATCAGCAGAGGTAGTCGGCTTCAATTTTGAGATCCGATTTCCAGAAAGCGTTCCAGTAAAATTTCTGAGATTTGATCTCAACTTACCAGATCACAATAACGAAGATCATGGGATGAGATTTCATATTCATCCTGGCAATGATGATTTTATGATCAATGCGCCGCCAATGTCTCCAGTAGAAATTTTGCATCTATTTTTGTATGGCTTGGTCATTCCAGAAAAGCCTCGCAATTGATGAATTTTGTCTATTTCTAATCATCACAGCTTAAAATAATCGCCATTTCTTCTGCTGTTAAGGGTTCTAACTGCCAACTAATTCCCCAGCAATCTGTTGCTGCTTGTACTAAAGTGTTAACAATCGCATCTCGTGCATGTTCTTCTAATGATGGTGGCATCATTGGTGCCTTGGTGCCAAACACCAGCTCAAATAACTCAGCATCGGGCTGTAAGCGCATCGAGCCGTGTTGTAAAACCGCCCCATCTCTAATTAATTGAGCACTGCCGATCAGCTTATAACCATTAGCTAAAACCAGATCTGCTCCTGTCGCCGTCGCAAAACAGTCCGGCTGATTGCGATATTCCTTGCCCTGATTGCCATAGCTCAAATCTAGCCCCAGCCTTTGCCAACCTAGTATTAAAAACTCACAAAGCCGTTGATAAATTGCCAGCCGTTGTCCCTGGCCGCCAGTAATAATGCTGTAGGTTAAATCGCCTTGGTGCAAAACGGCTCTGCCGCCCGTGGGTCGCCGCACTAGATCGACAAGCTGCCCTTGCCAACTTAAATTTTCCCAAGCCACTGGGTAGCGGCGCTGATGATAACCCAACGAAATAGCTACTGGCGACCAATCATAAAACCGTAGCGTCGACGGCATTCTGCCCACCACGTATTCTTGCAGCAACCACCTATCAATTTTCATTTGCACGTCACCCGGCGCAGACAGATAGGGAATTAGTCTCCCTGCAACTAGCGGTGTTATATTGTGATTATTGATGTTCATCATAATTAATCATGCTTCGCAGTTGGCCGCGTCCACCCGATCGAAAAGATCTGGAATACCGTAAGGTAGATGATCGCATGAACTTTGCCGTGCATGTGCTCACCTTTTCTGCAATCAACTCTACCCTGTGGTTCCTCAAGATTTTGCTCCAGGCTGATTGGGACTGGCCCATCAAGATCGCTGGTGTTTGGGCAGTAGTGATCTTGCTCCATGCCCTCTATGTTTTTGTAATTGCAGATTATTCGGAGAAATCTAATGGCTAACAATAGCGAACAAATCGAAGCACTTGCCAGTGAAATTGGTGACAGAATCTATATCGACGTGGCCAAGTGGCACCTTTATCTGAAAGAAGCCAAGCTGCATACGGTGCTGGCCGAAAAAGCTTATCCATTTTTATCAGCAGGCAATATCACTGGCGACAAGGTGAACGAAATCCTCAGCCAAGTAATTGTCCCTCTCGGTGGTGGCCGTAAAGAAGTACCTTTATCGGAGCTGCTGCCAGTATCCTGTCAGGCCAGTTTATTAGACATTCTGCAGGAATTTGCGCGAAACTTGTAAGGATATGATCGATTTAGTAGATCTTAAAAGAGACATCGGAACGTTAGGTGATCGCTTGGGTAAAACCCAAGACTATCTTTGACCTACCAAATTTAACTGCCAAAATTCAAGACCTAGAGCAAGTGGCTGCTCAGGCCAACTTTTGGGATAATCAGGAATCTGCTCAGGCTACTTTGCAGCAGTTAGATGATCTCAAATCTAATTTACAACAGTTGCGAAGTTGGCAAGATAGCTTAGCTGATGCAGCAGCGGCCTGGGAAATGTTGGAGCTAGAAGAAGATGCGGCCTTGTTTAACGAAGCCCAGCAGAATTTGCAGACTTTACGGGTAGAACTCGATCGCTGGGAACTAGAGCGGCTATTATCGGGAATTTATGATTCTAAGGGCGCAGTTTTAACCATTAATGCTGGTGCCGGAGGTACAGATGCTCAAGATTGGGCAGAAATGTTGCTGCGCATGTATACACGGTGGGCAGAGCAACATAAGTACAAGGTGCAGATCGATGAAATTTCAGAAGGAGAAGAAGCTGGTTTGAAATCAGTGACGATCGAGATTATTGGTCGTTATGCCTATGGCTATTTGAAAAGCGAAAAAGGTACCCATCGACTGGTCAGAATCTCGCCCTTTAATGCCAATGATAAGCGCCAAACTAGTTTTGCTGGTGTCGAAGTGATGCCATTGATTGATAACACCGTGCATCTAGATATCCCCGACACCGATCTAGAAATCACTACCACTAGGGCGGGAGGCAAGGGCGGCCAAAATGTTAACAAAGTAGAAACGGCGGTGCGGATTGTGCATAAGCCCACCGGGATTGCGGTGCGTTGTACCCAAGAACGCAGCCAACTCCAGAACAAAGAGAAAGCGCTAGTAATTTTAAAAGCGAAGTTGCTAATTGTGGCGCAGGAACAGAAGGCCAAAGAAATCGCTGAGATTCGGGGGGATATAATCGAAGCAGCTTGGGGCACGCAGATTCGCAACTATGTTTTTCAGCCGTATCAGATGGTGAAAGATTTACGCACCAGTGTGGAAACTAGTGCGGTGAGTGATGTGATGGATGGTGATTTGGATAGTTTTATTGAAGCTTACCTGCGTCAGGACAGCCAACTGGTCTAACCTAAGCTTACTAATTCTCCAGTCAGACTAAAAGGCCGCACCTCGGTGATTTTTACTGGGACAGTTTTTCCCTGCAACTCCTGAATATTCCCAGCAAAAAACGTCAGGCGATTGCCCCGCGTACGTCCCAACACCTGCGCCGGATTCTTGGGATTCTGGGCTTCCACTAAAATTTCCTCAGTTCTGCCCAAATAACGCTGCGACCTTTCCTCAGCCTGCTGCCTCCCCAGCTGATTAATTTGTTGCAACCGATCGACCTTCACTTCTTCGCTCAATTGATTGTCCCACAGCGCCGCTGGTGTACCCGGACGCGGCGAATAGGCTGCTGTGTTTACCATGTCAAAGCCAATATCTTCTACCAGCCGTAAAGTATCGGCAAACTGCTCATCGGTCTCACCAGGGAAAGCCACAATAATATCGGTACTAATCGAGGCATCGGGTAGTAGCTCGCGGATATTATTGATAATTCGTCGATATTTTTGGTGGGTATAACCCCGCGCCATTGCTTGCAGAATATCATTGTTGCCAGATTGAATGGGAATATGAAAATGCTCACAAACCTGGGGCAACTCGGCACAGGCTTTAATCAATCGATCCGTAAAATAGCGGGGATGACTAGTGGCAAAGCGTAATCGATCGATCCCCGGTGCATCATGAACAAAATAGAGTAAGTCCGTGAGGGTATGCAAATTTTGACCATCGGGCTTGGACCCGGGTAAGTCCCGACCGTAGGCATCGATATTCTGACCAAGTAGAGTAATTTCTTTATAGCCCTGCGCGCCTAAATCAATCATCTCCGATCGAATGGCTTCTGGAGTACGGGATTGCTCCGTGCCCCGCACAGAGGGCACCACACAATAAGTGCACCGCTCGTTACAGCCATAGATGATATTCACCCAAGCCGAAACCGCACTATCGCGGCGCGGCTTAGTGATATCTTCGATAATATGAATTTGCTCGGTCGCTAACACCTGCTGACCGCTGAAAACTTGGTGGAGTAGCTCGTCGATCCGGTTGGCATGTTGGGGACCCATCACTAAATCCAGTTCGGGCACCCGCCGTAGCAAAGCTTCACCCTCTTGCTGCGCCAGACAACCAGCCACCACCAAAGTCAAACTAGGGTCTTCGTGCTTGCGTTCAACCTGTCTGCCCAGGTAAGAATATACTTTTTGTTCAGCACTGTCCCGAATGGTGCAGGTATTGTACACCACCAAATCAGCGGCAAAGGGATCTTCCGACCACAAGAATCCCATCGATTCCAGGATGCCTCCCATCCGTTCGGAGTCG